>VAXK01000050.1 GCA_005885565.1 Actinomycetota bacterium | reverse complement strand
TCCTCGCGCTCGTCCTCGCGCGCTACCGCTTCCTCGGCACCGCGCTCATGCCGTACGCGATCGCGGCGAACGCGATCCCGATCATCGCCTTCGCACCGATCACGAACCAGTGGTTCGCTGGCGGGATCACGAAGAGCTCGAAGATCGTGATCGCCGCCGTGCTCTGCTTCTTCCCGGTGCTCGTGAACACGCTGCGCGGGCTGACCTCGGTGAACCCGCGCGCGCTCGAGCTGATGGAGTCGTACGCGGCCGGCCAGGTGCAGATCTTCCGCCGCGTCCGGATCCCGAACGCTCTGCCCTTCCTCTTCAGCGGGCTCAAGGTCGCTGCCGTCCTGTCGATGATCGGCGCCGTCGTCGGCGAGTACTTCGGCGGGGCGTTCAACGCCCTCGGCGTGCTGGTCCTCGACCGGGCCCGCACCTTCCAGTTCACGTCCGCCTGGGCCGGCGTCTTCCTGGCCTGCTTCTTCGGGATCGCGCTCTACGCGGCGGTCGCGATCCTCGAGCGGCTGACCCTGCGCTGGGCCCCATCGACATACGAGTGAGAGCGGTTCATGATTGGCCGTCCCACCAGAAAGGGGTTTGGATGAAGCACCGTAGGTACTGGGTCGGGGGGATCGCGGCGCTCGTGGTCGCCGCCGCCGCGTGGTTCGCGGTCGCCGCGGCCGGGAGCTCGAAGCACGCGCAGAGCGCGAAGCTCACGAAGGTCACGCTCCAGCTGAAGTGGGTGACGCAGGCGCAGTTCGCCGGCTACTACGCGGCGAAGGAAAAGGGCTACTACAAGCAGGCGGGCCTCGACGTGAACATCAAGGTCGGGGGGCCGGACATCATCCCCGAGACCGTCGTCGCCGGCGGCGCCGCGCAATTCGGCCTCGACTGGGTGTCGAACCTCCTCGCGGCGCGGGACACCGGCACGAAGCTCGTCGACATCGCCCAGGTCTTCCAGCGCTCCGGAATGACGGAGGTCACCTGGAAGGACACCGGTCTGAACACGATCGCGAAGCTCCGCGGCAAGAAGGTCGGGAACTGGCTCGGCGGCAACCAGTGGGAGCTCTTCGCCGCGTTGGCCAGGGCCGGCATGGACCCGATCCACAACAAGGGCGTCAGGATCGTGAAGCAGCCCTTCGACATGAACCTCTTCCTCCACCGGCAGATCGACGCGGCCTCGGCGATGACCTACAACGAGCTCGCGCAGGTGCTCGAGTCGAAGAACCCGAAGACCGGGAAGCTCGTGAAGCCGAGCGAGCTGAACGTCATCCGGATGCAGAAGATCGGGACGGGGATGCTCGAGGACGACGTCTTCACGACGGAGAAGTGGATCTCGAGCCCGGCGAACCAGGCGATCGCGAAGAAGTTCCTGGCCGCGTCGTTCAGGGGCTGGATCTACTGTCGTGACCACCTGAACGACTGCACGAACATCGTGCTGAAGAACGGGCCGGCGCTGCCGCACGGCCACCAGCGATGGATGATGAACGAGATCAACGCGCTGATCTGGCCCTCGCCGAAGGGGATCGGGATCATGGACGCGGCCTCCTTCAGGCGGACCGCGAAGATCTCGAAGCAGTTCGGCGTGATCAAGAAGCCGGCGAGCTCGGCAGCGTACCGCACCGACCTCGCGCGCGCGGCCCTAGCCCAACTCAGGAAGCAAGGGCTCGACGTCACCGGCCGGAACTGGAAGAAGGCGAAGGTGCAGGTCACGCCGGGCGGGAAGTAGCTCGTCGACGATCGGGCGCGCTCGGCGAGCGCGGGCGCGCCCGATCATGTCGCGCATTATCGATTGAGGGTTTTATTCGTCGGCCTGACCTTTACGTACGATGCGCGGCCTGCGCAATCATCACCTTCTCAACGGGGGAGATTCCATGCGGAACTCGACACGGCCCGTAAGTAACCGACTTCCCAGACGAGAGCACGATCACGACATCGACTCCCGAGTTACATCGGCCTTGGTCAAGCGGTTTCGGCAAAGGCGAGGGAATCGCGTTTGCAACTCTTCTCCAGCGCGTGCCGCCATTAATCATGCGGACTCGCAAGGCCGTTGCGACGGGGCCCTCCGGACCAAAGAACCCCTTCTGCCGAACAGGCGTCACGACGACCTCTACGGGGCTCCCTTTCGGCGGCCATGATGCCCCGCCGCAGCCTGTCAGGGCTGACGCAGCCGCGATCGCCGCTGTGCCAATGAGGTGCTTGCCTTTACTTACGGGCGCGCCCCCCGCACGGGCCACGCCACAATTATGCTCCTAACCGAGACGCCCACGCGCCACCGATTCGCTCCTCGTCGGTCGAGTGCCCGATACTCCTCAGCATGACGGCGTTCCTCGGAAGAAGGTGAAGTGATAGTACGCGAAGATCCTGCAGATGCTATACGGCGACTGCTCCGACCATCCACCCGAGGTCAACAAAGGCCAAGACCCGGTTGAGGCCTCTGCCTTGATATTTTGCATCCGCAGTCCGTCACTCCCGCCGTTGATATTGAACCAACTTGCATCGTCGTCAACGAACGCTTCATCCCAAAAATGGACGTAGCAATGGCCAGAGCCATCGAGGTTCTGGCATCGCATGACGCCACTCCACTGCCGGAGCACAGCCCAAGCGCTGCCGTTCCAGATTTCCATGCAAACTACATCTGTTCCGGGACTGCCACACTGTTCATTGCGGAATGCGTACGACCCACCATCGGCAAGCGTCCAGCTAGGGTGTAGGACAGGAGCCTCAACGCCGTTTTGGCTGGTAACCGTTAGCACCTGGCGAGTATCGCCCGTATTTGGGGAGTGATTATCCTCAACCCAACCGGTCTGAATATTGTTATTGGCTGATGTTCCGGTGCCAATACGGCTGTAGAAATGCTGAGCATGCGCACAGCCAGAATGACAGATAGATGGATTGCTTACTTCGGCGAGATTTGAGCCACCAATCCATGAGAAGGATTCGTTCTGGGAGCCGCCGTACCTATACCCAAAAATGGAGGGTGCTAACTCCCGAAACGGGGGCGTAGACGGGGATGGCACCGAGATCACGTCTCGTGCGACGTCTGCAGGATTGGAGAAGCAGACCGGCGCATCGTCGGCCGGGATAGGCGAATTGTCGGTTAGTGCAGCCTTGGAAGGGGTTGCTGGCGGGCAGATTTGCATGCCCTTCGGCGGCGCGAGATCATTGGCAACAGCCATCCCAAGCCTCTGGGCCTGCTGATACGTGTAATCGCCAGGAGGGAAGGGAGTTACGTCCCTTACGCGAGCGGCACCTGGCGACGCTAGCAGCGCTGGGACTACGAATATTCCAAGAGCGGTGAGCGCGTACACGATGCGCCGCCAACTACCAGATGGGCTCGTATGACGGGCGAACGACGGACGGCTCGTTTCGAAGCTACGCACCATAGGATCGTGCCTCCCTCGGCCGGACTGTGGCACGTAAGAAGCTACGCTCCGCGCCAATGTCTGTCAATCGAACTCGGTCAATCGGACACGAGGGATCGTCAGGTGTGCTTCGCCCGCGAGTGCGATGCCGGGCTGGTAGGCGGTATCGAGGGCCGGACGGGTAGTAGGGACCCGCCGAACGAACCATTTCTGCTGACGGTCCGCGCTCCGTCCGGTGAGCGCCGCTCGCAAGAGCGGCGCTCACCGTTCTAGAGTCAGCCGTACACCACGGCTCGAAAAAGGGGGAAGGGCCATGTCCGTTCTGATCAAAGGCGGCCGAGTCGTCACCGCCGCCGACGACTACGTCGCCGACGTCTACGTCGAAGGCGAGCGGATCTCCCTGATCGGCGAGTCGCTCGACGTCCAGGCCGACCGCGTCGTCGACGCGTCCGGGAAGTACCTGTTCCCGGGCTGCGTCGACCCGCACACGCACCTCGACATGCCCTTCGGGGGCACGGTCACGATCGACGACGTCGAGTCGGGCCAGACGGCGGCCGCGGCCGGCGGGACGACCTGCCACGTCGACTTCGTCATCCAGCCGAAGGGCGCCACCTTCGCCGAGGCGCTCGAGGAGTGGCGCGGCAAGGCGAACGGCAAGCAGGTCATCGACATGGGCTACCACATGGCCGTCACCGACCTGAAGGAGGGCGGCTCGCTGGAGGAGCTGGCCGGCCTGCCCGACCAGGGGATCACCTCCTACAAGCTCTTCATGGCCTACAAGGGCGCGCTCATGGTCGACGACGAGACGCTCTTCCGGACGATGGAGGTCGCGGCGGAGACGGGCGCGCTGGTGATGGTGCACGCCGAGAACGGCGACGCCATCGACGTGCTCGTCAAGAAGGCGCTCTCGGAGGGGAAGACCGACCCGGTCTGGCACGCGCGGACACGTCCACCGGAGACGGAGGGCGAGGCGACGAACCGCGCCATCCAGCTCGCGCGCGTCGCCGGCTGTGCCCTCTACGTCGTCCACGTCTCGTGCGCCGAGTCAGTCGAGCCGATCCAGCTCGCCCGCGAGAAGGGCTGGAACGTGCACGGCGAGACGTGCACGCAGTACTTCTTCGTCGACGAGACCTTCCTCGAGCGGCCGGACTTCGAGGGTGCGAAGTACGTCTACACGCCGCCGCCGCGCGCGAAGGCGAACCAGGGCGTGCTGTGGAACGCGGTGCGGACGGACACGCTGAGCGTGATCTCGACCGACCATTGCGCGTTCCTCTGGGACGGCCAGAAGACGCTCGGGCGCGACGACTTCTCGAAGATCCCGAACGGCGGGCCGGGCCTCGAGAACCGGCTGCACATGATCCACGAGTTCGGCGTCCGCGCCGGCCGGATCAGCATGAACCGCATGGTCGAGCTCCTGTGCACGAACCCGGCGAAGCTCTTCGGCCTGTATCCGCGCAAGGGCACGATCGCGGTCGGCTCGGACGCGGACATCGTCGTCTTCGACCCCGAGAAGCGGCACACGATCACGGCCGCCGCCCATCACTCGAAGGTGGACTACAACCTCTTCGAGGGCACCGAGGTGACGGGCTCGCCAGAGCTCGTGCTGCTGCGCGGGAGCGTGCTCGTCGAGGGGGACGAAGTCGTCGCGCGGCCTGGGATCGGCCAGTTCGTCGAGCGCGCCCGCTTCGGCGACGAGCTGCGACCGGCCGCGGCGCACGCCCACAGGTAGGCGACGAAGGCCGGCCACCAGAGCGCGTCGTTGAAGAGGATCACGAAGCCGAACTGAAGTGGCAACCGGCCCGTCGATGCGGCCCACGCGAAGCCGACCGGGCCGAGGATCTTGCCGAGCAGGCCGACCGCGACGATCTCGGGCAGCGGCCGCCGCGCCGCACACCAGTAGCCCGGGGCGTAGCAGGCGACCATCATCCCGACGCACTTCCACGCGACGGGGCCGGCGAAGACGACGACCGCCGTGCCCCAGACGGCGTTGTAGGCGGCCGCGGCGTACAGCCACCGCTGGAGCCGAACGTCCATACCTCTCATTCAAGCGGTTGAACGCTCCGGCGTGAGCCTCGTAGACTCGCCCGACGGGTCACAGCGAACGCAGGAGGCCGCATGAATCCGCGCGAAGAGATCGCCCACGACCTGCCCGAGCTCCGCGAGGACCTCGCCTTCGAGCGAGAGACGCTCGACGAGTCGATCCGGCACGACTACTCGACGAGCGACACCGGCATCGTCCCGCTCAACCGCCGGCGGCCCATGTGGCACTTCATGGGTCTCTGGACGACGTTCGTCGCCGGCTTCTCGTACATGTTCCTCGGCTTCGAGATCCACGACGGCGGCCATAGCCTCGCGTCCACCGTCGGGATCACGCTGCTCGGCTACGGCCTCTACGTCGCGTACGCGCTCGTCGGCTCCTACCTCGGATCGCGGACAGGGCAGACGCACGCGTTGCTGACGCGCTCGGTCTTCGGGTCGGCCGGCTCGGTGATCGTCTCGCTCTTCGTCCTGATTGCGCCGCTCGGCTGGGTCGCGTTCCAGGCGAACCTGCTCGTGACGCTCTGGGACGGCTTCTACGGCTGGGGCCACATCTTCACGCTGACGCTGCTCTTCGCCGGCGTGATGATCTTGAACAACCTGCTCGGGTTCACCGGGATCAGCGTGTTCGCGCGCTACCTCGTCACGCCGATCCTGATCCTCTGGTGCGTCTACCTCGTGCTCAAAGTCTTCGTCTCGGACGGCGGGAAGCTCGGAGGAACGCCGCAGGGCTCCGGCCTTCCGCTCTGGGTGGCGGTGAGCGCCGTGATCGGCTTCTCCATGTGGGGGAACGAGCCGGACTTCTGGCGCTACGGCAAGCCGCGCTTCACGTGGCCCGTGCCGACCTACGTGTTCGCCGCGCTGTGGTTCGTGCTCTTCACGATGGCTGGCTGGATGATGGCCGACCTGAGCAAGTCGAGCGATCCCGCGGCGATCTTCCGCTACACCGTCCACTACTCGCTCTTCGGCGCCTTCTGGCTCGCGTGGATCATCGCCACGATCAGCCAGTTCGCGATCAACGACGGGAACTACTACGAGTCGGTGAACGCCGGCCAGAACCTGCTCGGCGGCTGGCGCTGGTGGCGGCGGCCGTACACGTGCCTGCTCGTCGCGGGCGGCGGCGTGATCGCGGCCGACCTCGTGAACTTCCACTTCCTGAACGGCTGGTTCAAGGTCGCGACCTTCCTGGCGATCACGGTGCCCTCGGCGACGGTGATCATGGCCGTCGACCACTTCGCGCTGCCGCGGCTGTTCCGCATCTCGCGGCCGCTCGACCGCGTACCGCGCTGGGAGGAGACGGGAAGGATCAACCTGCCGGCGGTGATCGCGCTACTCGGCGCCGTCTTCTTCGGCGTGACCGGGACTGCGAGCTGGCCGCACGGCTGGCTCGAGGCGGCGCCGCCGAACTCGTGGGGGCCGGTGCCGCTCGAGGCCTGGCTGATCGCGGGCTTCGGGTACGTCGCCCTCGTCGCACTCGTCCGGTCGGCGGCGAACGCAAAGCAGCTGCTCGGCTTCAGCAAGCCTGCGCTGGCGGCGAACGCGCCCGGCGACGCGATCGTGGACATCGCCAGCGCGGCGGAGCCCGCGACCGGGGTGGTGCCCGCGCCTGCGGGGGTCTAGTGCCGGCGGAGCTCCTTCTCCGCAACGGGTTGGTCGACGTCGGCGCGGGACGGTTCTCCCGCGCCGACGTCGCCGTGTCGGGCGGGCGCATCGTCGGCGTCGGCGACGGCCTCGAGGGCGACGAGGTCGTCGACTGCGCGCGCCTCGCCGTCGTGCCCGGTGCGGTCAACGCGCACTGCCACTCGAACGAGAACTGGTTCCGCGGCATGTGGGACAACCTGCCGCTCGAGCCGTGGATGCTCTTCTCCTACCCGGTGCTCGCAGCGCCGGCACAGTCGCCGGACGAGGTCTACGTCCGCACCCTCATCGGCGGGATCGAGATGCTCCGCTCCGGAGCGACGTGCGTCGTCGACTTCCTGTACGAGCTCCAGGGCTTCACCGAGGAGCTGCTCGACGCGGTCGTCCGCGCGTACCGCGACCTCGGCCTGCGCGCGCTCATCGCGCTCGCGATCGCCGACCGCGCGTACCACGAGACGGTCGTCCTCGACGAGGCTCTCGTCGACCCGCAGCTCATCGCGCGGCTCGAGCGCGACAAGCCCCCGGCGTGGCCCGAGTGGGAATCGTTCACGCGCCGCGCAGTCGAGCGCTTCCACCGGCCCGACGAGGGAATCTCGATCTGTCCGGCCCCGTCCGGTCCGCAGCGCTGCACGGACGAGCTTCTCGCCGGGACCGCGGCTCTCGCCGACGAGCTCGATCTCGCGATCCACATCCACGTCCTCGAGACGCGCATGCAGGCGCTCTCGGGCGCGCGGATGTACGGCCGGACGCTGCCCGAGCACCTCGACGACATCGGCTTCCTCTCGCCGCGCGTCTCGTTCGAGCACGGGATCTGGTTGACACCCTCGGATATCGATCTCGTCCGCGAGCGCGGCGTCACCGTCGTGCACAACCCCGTCTCCAATCTGAAGCTCGGCTCCGGCGTGTGCCCGGTCCCGGATCTCCTCCGAGCCGGCGTCAACATCGCGCTCGGCACCGACGGCATGTGCTCGAACGACGGGAACGACATGTACGCGACGCTCAAGCTCGCGTCGCTGCTGCAC
>VAXK01000062.1:15503-16022 GCA_005885565.1 Actinomycetota bacterium | reverse complement strand
CCACCAGCACCCCCGGCAGCGCGACGCGCTCGGCCTGCACGAAGTATCCCGTGAAGGCCGGGAATGCGCCCCAGCCGAGCGCGAACCAGAGGTCGCTGTGAAAGCGCCCGCCGGCGAGCTCGAGGTTGTAGGCGGGCAGGAACAGTGCGCCGGCGAGCACGAAGGGCACGAGCGCCGCCGAGACGGTGACCACGCCGGCGATCCCGATCGCGACCGCGCCGAGCAGCGTCGTGGCGGCCATCACCGCGAGCGTGCGGTCCGAGATCGCCGTGCCCAGCGGGCGCCCGTGCAGCTCGTCGAGCGCGTGTGCGGCCACGCCCACGGCGAGCGCGAAGGCGGCGAGCCCCCACAGCAGGCGGTCCACGTGCAGATGCGGCGCGGCGGCGGCGCCGAGCGCGAAGTAGCTCAAGTGCCAGGCGGTGTACGGCGGGTGCAGCAGCGTGACCAGGTCGCCTACGCGGCCGCGCCCGAGCGCGTAGAAGGCAGGGCGCTCGTGCGTGGCGCGCATGCCGCTCATCG
>VAXK01000062.1:0-15408 GCA_005885565.1 Actinomycetota bacterium | reverse complement strand
CGCCAGTGCTCGACGATGCGCTCGAGTGGATGGCGAGCGTAGAAGTCCCTGATGCTGGGGCCCAAGAAGCGCCCGACCTCGCCCCACTCGCGCGATACCGCCCGCCCCAGCGCGGGCAGCCCGAGGGCGGTGTAGGCGCCCCAGGCCAGGCGCGCGAGCAGGCGCGGCGGGATGCCGAACTCGAGCGAGGCGATGCGCCCGCCCGGGCGCAGCACGCGCGCGAGCTCGCGAACGGTCGCCTCGGGATCGTCGACGTAGCGGAGGAGGTAGGTGAACGTGAGGCCGTCGAAGGCCCCGTCCTCGAAGGGGAGGTCGTCCGCCGTTCCCTCGACGAGCTCGATGCGCTCGGCCAGGCCCGCTGCGGACAGGCGTCGGCGCGCCTCGGCCAGCATCTCCGGGCTCTGGTCGAGCCCGACGACGGAGCAGCCGGTTCGCCGGACGAGCTCGATCGCGACGGCCGCGGTTCCCGTCGCGACGTCGAGGACGGTGTCGTCCGGGCCGGCCTGGACGCGCGAGACGAGGAACCGCCGCCAGCGGGGATCCTGGCCGAGGGAGAGCAGGGCGCTGTAGCGGTCGTACGTCGCGCCGAGCGGCGCGAACAGCCGACGGGCGTGGAGGTTCCGAGCGGACAGGGCCTCGGCCAACGCCTCAGTCTAAGGCGCCGACTCGGCGGCGCCGACGGTAGGACGCGCGGGCTCGCCCGTGCGTCCGTCTGAAATGACCGGCCGAACGAGAGGACCCATTCTCGAAACCGCGTCTAAGCTGGCCCGATGGGCCTTCGGGAGGAGCTCGAGCGGGTTGCGGAGCTCGTGCAGCGTTTCGCCGCTCCCGGGGAGACGCTCGCCGGGATCCTCGCGGCCGAGCCCAGGCCGGGCAAGCGCGTCTATCTCTGCGCTTTCGTCGACGAGGCAGGCACGAGGAGCTGGGTGGCCCTGGACGCGCAAGGAGCGCCGATCTCGAGCCGGGCGGCCCTGCGCGACGCGGTGTCGATCGCCGCCCTCTGCGAGCTCGCCGAGGAGACCGCGGCCGGAGGCGATCTGGAGCGGCTGCGCGCCGATCTC
Source organism: Actinomycetota bacterium (assembly GCA_005885565.1). GTDB lineage: Bacteria > Actinomycetota > Thermoleophilia > Gaiellales > Gaiellaceae > AC-50. The sequence goes on along the minus strand of VAXK01000062.1, from coordinate 14,347 downwards.
GTCACGCTGCGGCTGACCGAGAGCCCGCCCGGGATCGAGGAGGCGGAGGCCGCGGCGCTCGAGCTCGAGCGGGTGCTCGGCGCGCCGCCGCGGCTAGCAACGCCGAGCTACCTGGACGCCGTCGGCGTAGCCACGCGCCGGCTGGAGCAGATGCTCGGAGAAGGGGGCGCCTCGCCGTTCGCGACCGCGCTCGATCAGAGCCGCGTGGCCGTGGAGGAGCTCGCGGCAGAGATCGAGGGGCGGTACAAGCTGGAGCTGACGTGAGCGACGAGCTCGACCTCCGGGTCTCCGACGCGCAGCGGGAGGAGGCCGCGGTCGCGCTTCGCGAGCACTGCGCCGAGGGCCGGCTGACCCTGGAAGAGCTGTCGCAGCGGCTCGACGAGGCCTACCGCGCGCGGACGGCGGGCGAGCTCGCGCAGGTGCTCCGAGAGCTTCCCGCCGAGGCGGCGCCGCGCCCACGACGCTCCCCGAAGCGGTTCACGATCGCGATCTTCGGCGGCGTCGAGCGCCGAGGGAGGTGGCGCGTTCCGCGGCGCTCGTTCGTCCTCACGTTGTTCGGCGGCTCGGACCTCGACCTACGTCAGGCGGAGATCGACTCGGACGTCGTGACGATCTGGAGTGCCCGAGGGCGTGGAGGTGGACGCCGCCGGTCTCGCACTGTTCGGGGGCATCGACGAGCACGGCGCGGATGTGCCGGCTCGCCCGGGAACGCCCCTCGTGCGGGTGCGGGGCTTTGCCCTCTTCGGCGGCACCGACGTCTGGCGGGTGCCGCCGGGCGGAAAGGCGGACGCGCTCGAGCTCTCGCGACCTTCTCGTCGGTGATGCTCGCCGAGGGGACGCTCGGCGGCCGCGTCGCGCTCGTCACCGGCGGCGGTACGGGGCTCGGGCGCGCGATGGCCATCGAGCTCGGGCGGCTCGGCGCCCGTGTGGCCGTCGCCGGCCGGAGGAGCGAGCCGCTCGAGGAGGTGGCACGCGAGCTCGGAGAGGGGCTCGCCGTCCCGTGCGACGTCCGCGACCCGGAGGCGGTCGCGGCCGCGTTCGAAGCCGCCGAGCGGGAGCTCGGACCCGTGACGACGCTCGTGAACAACGCCGCGGGCAACTTCCTCGTGCGGGCGGAGGACCTCTCGCCGAACGGCTGGCGCGCCGTCCTCGGGATCGTCCTCGACGGCACCTTCTTCTGCTCGCGGGAGCTCGGGCGGCGGGCGATCGAGCGCGGCGGAGGCGGCCAGATCGTGAACGTCGTCGCGACGTACGCCTGGACGGGCGGGCCAGGCACCGTCCACTCGGCGGCGGCGAAGGCCGGCGTCGTCAACCTCACGCGCACGCTCGCCGTCGAGTGGGCGCCGCACGGGATCCGCGTGAACGCGATCGCTCCGGGTCCCATCGACACGCCGCAGACGCGCGAGCGGCTCTGGCCGACGGAGGAGATCCGCGCCGCGGTGCTCGCCAAGGTGCCGCTGCGCCGCTTCGGCCGCGAGGACGAGGTTGCGAACGCCTGTGCCTTCCTCGTCTCCGACTACGCGGGCTACGTCACGGGCGAGGTGCTCACGCTCGACGGCGGGGCTTGGCTGGAGAAAGGCATGTTCGGACTCGGACCTGCCCCGGGCAGCTAAGGTGTCGGGCGTGGAAGGCGGATTCGGATTCCCGCTGGGGGGCGACCCCGAGGAGCTGATGCGCGGGCTGCGCGAGTTCGCCGAGCAGCAGGCGGAGTCGGTGCAGGAGGCGCAGCGGGAGCAGTTCGCGACGCTGACGCTGAACACGGCGGTCGAGCTGACCGCCGCCGCGCTCGGACAGGTCCGGGTCGACGGTGGCTCCGACGAGCAGGCGATCGCCCTTCGTGACGCAATGCGCGTGCTCTTTCCCGAGGCGGTGGCGCTCGTGAGCGCCGCGCGCCAGGGCTTCATGCGCGAGCACCCCTAGCTCCGGGCGCGCGGCGCGCGACGGGGAGACTCGTCCCGGCGGGACGGGGAGGGGTCTGGCCCCGGACGTGGCCGGCCAGGCATGGGGTGCTGGGGACTAGAATCGCGCCGCTCGTGGCTATCCTCGACCGCGCGATCGTCCGTTTGCTGCCGGCGGTCCCACAGCCCCTCGTCGAGCGGCTGGCGCAGCGCTACATCGCCGGCCCCGAGCTCAAGGACGCGCGCGAGACCGTCCGCCGGCTGAACCGCGACGGGAAGATGGCGACGATCGACGTCCTCGGCGAGGAGATCACGAGCGAGGCCGACGCCGCCGCGATCGTGCGCGCCTACCAGGACGTCTTCGCCGACATCGAGCACTGCGGCCTCGACTCGAACGTGAGCGTCAAGCTGACGGCGCTCGGGCTCAAGCTCGACTACGACGTCTGCCGCGCGAACCTGGAGAGCGTCGTCCGCGACGCCGCCACGCGCGGGAACTTCGTCCGGATCGACATGGAGGACTCGAGCTGCACCGACGACACGCTGCGGCTCTACCGCGAGCTGCGCGAGGCCGGCCACGACAACCTCGGCGTCGTCCTCCAGGCATACCTGCGGCGCACGGTCGACGACATCCACCGCCTCGCCGACCTGAAGCCGAACGTGCGGCTCTGCAAGGGGATCTACGTCGAGCCGCCCGAGATCGCCTTCCGCGACTTCGAGGCCGTCCGAGCCAACTTCGTCCAGGCGCTCCGGGAGCTCTTCGACGCCGGCGCCTACGTCGGGATCGCGACGCACGACGAGTGGCTCGTCGACGAGGGCCGTCGGACGGTCTCCGAGCGCCGCCTCGAGACGAGCGAGTACGAGTTCCAGATGCTCCTCGGGGTACGCGAGGACCTCGGGCGGCGCCTGGTCGCCGACGGCCACCGCCTGCGCATCTACGTGCCGTTCGGCCGCCACTGGTACGCGTATTCGCTCCGCCGGCTCCAGGAGAACCCGAAGATCGCCGGCTACATCGCCGCCGATACGCTCGGCCGCGTGATTCCGTTCCGCAACGGCCGTTGAGAGGCGTTCACCGCTCCCAGGCTACGCCTTCGGCATGGCCACCAGGCACGGCGAGGAAGCGCCGCTCCTGAAGAAGAGCAGCGCACCGGCTGCCCTGGCACGGTCGAGGATTCCGCCGCGCCAGCCGAGTCGGGCAACGACGACGTCGTTCACCCCGCGCCTCCCCCGCGGGACGTAGCCGTACGACGGGACCGTCGCCCGAGTCGTGACGTACACGTCGTTGTGGCGGAGCCATCGTCGTCCGGCCCGGTTCCACGCGACGACGTAGACGGCGCCGCACGTGCCGCCCGAAGGCGTGCCCTCGGTCACACGAGAGGTCGGTCGCCGTGGAGCGTCGGCCGTCAGATACCAGGCCACCGGGATGACGCCGGCGTAGCGACCGAAGAACACGATCGGATCGTCGTTGGCCCAGCCCTCCCGCTCGAGCGTCGACGCCAGCCGATCGTAGGGCGTTCGGCCGAGGCCGACTTCTCCGGCGACGAATCCGGCGACGCAGAGACCGGCGAGCACCGCGCCCGCAAGTCGGGCCGCCTCGACGCGGGGGACGGCGGCCAATCCACCGGCGAGAGCGACAGCTGCGAACGGTGCCGTGCCGACGAGGTTGCGCGTATCGACGATTCGCAAGCCGACCCCCCAGACGAGCACGCTCAAGAGCATGGGGAAGACGGCGAGTAGCGCCCAAAGACGGGCATCGGGACGACGCCAGAGTGCGAGCGAGCCGCCGAGAATCGCCGCCACGAAAGCGACCTGCAGCCCGACACCGGCCGCCGTCACATATGGGGACGGAAAGAAGAGATCGGGGTACAGCCGCGCGGCTCCTCTGAGCGAGATGGCGTGCGGCCATCGGTAGTAGCCGTGTCGGTACTGGCGCCAGAAGAAGGGCGTCCAGACGAGGAATGGGACGAGGCCCGCACCGAGTGCAAGACCGGTTCTCCGCCACACGCGCCGCTCGCGCGTGACGGACGCCGTCCAGACGACTCCGGCAGCGAGGGAGAAGAGGAAGAAGTAGTGCGTGAGCGAGCCGAGCGCCACAGCTCCGGCGAGCGCCGCCCCGGACCCGAGCGTGGGGTTGCGGACCGCACGTTCCAGCGTCACCGCGAAGGCGACGCATACGAGCACGAAGAGGGAGTACGCGCGCAGCTCTGCCCCGTGGACGACGAGCTCGCTCGCCAAAGCCACGAGGACTCCGGCGAGGAACGCGGCCCAGCGCGTCATGATTCGCCGGGCGACCAAGAACGTCGCCAGGGTGACGACGGCGCTGCAGAGGAGTGAGATCACTCGGAGTCCGGCGAACGGGAAGGCGGCCGAGCGCACGAGCCACACTGCGTGCGCCGAGACCCAAACGCCGCCGTAGAACACGGGCGGGGTCGACTCGCGACTCACGACCTGGTCGAGCGCCGCACGGAACGACGGTTGTACGGCGACGCGAGCCGTTCCGATCTCGTCCTGCCAGAGGGCGTCCTGGAGCAAACCGGGCAGCCGCGCTCCGAGCGTGAGCGCGACGAGCAGCGCCGTCAGGGCAGTCCAGGCCTTAGGCCGCCGCACCCGGCGCAAGTCGCCAGCCGTCCGCTACGGCGCCTCGGGCTTGCGCGCGACGAGCACGAGCTCACCGGGGACCCGGCGGGTCTGCGGGAGCAGCGGATCGTCCGAGGGGAGCTCGTCGAGGCCTCGAACGACGAGCCCCGCGGAGACGAGTACGGTCACGACCTCGCCGAGCCGACGATGACCCTCTGCGAAATAGTCGTCGCGCCAGTGGAGCATGTCGTCCAGGCACGCGAGGACCGGGTGCTCGTCGTGGACGATCAGCTCGCCGCCCGGCCTCAGCGCCGCGGCGATCCCGGCGGCCCATGCCTCGAAGGCGGTGCCGAGCCCCGTGTAGACCAGGTCGAACCGGCCGCGGCGGAGCTCGACCGGGAGCTGGTTCGGGTCGCCTTGCACGAACGCGACCGCGGGTGCGCGCTCGCGGGCGGCGGCCACGGCGTCGGCGGACGCGTCCACGCCGGTCACGAGCGCGCCGAGCCCGGCCAGCTCCGCGGTCGCCTCACCCGTGCCGCAGCCCAGGTGGAGGACGTGCTTGCCGGCGAGGGCCGGGAGCCGCCGCTCGACCACCTCCGGCAGGCGCGCGGCCGCCTCCCTGCTGCGCGGCCGATGCACCTCGTCCCAGGCGCGGCGGTTGTGGTCGGTCGGCTCCATCAGGCGAGGAGCGAGAAACCGCCGTCGACGACGAGGGTGTGGCCGCGCACCATCTCGGCGTCCGCCGAAGCGAGGTACGCCACCGCCGCGGCGACCTCGTCCGGCTCGACCAAGCGTCCGGCCGGCGTCCGCTCGATGCCCTCTCGCACCATCTGCTCCCGGTTCGGGAAGTGCTCGAGCGCACCTGTCTCGACCACGCCCGCCGATACCGCGTTCACCCGGATCCCGCGCGGCGCGAGCTCGACGGCCAGGTAGCGGACGAGCGACTCGAGCGCCGCCTTCGAGGTGCCGACGAGGACGTAGTTCTCGAGCACGCGCGTCGAGCCGAGGCTCGAGACGGCGACGATCGAGCTCCCCGGCCGCATCTCCGGCGCCGTCGCCCGGGCGAGCGAGAGGAAGGCGCGCGCGTTCGCGGAGAGCGTCCAGTCCCAGTGCTTGTCCTCCGTCTCCAGGGCGGAGCGGATGACGCCGGTGGCCGCGTTGTGGACGACGACGTCGAAGGGGCCGTGCGACGCGAGCTCGGAGACGACCCGCTCCGACGCGACGTTCCCGCGCACGAGCACGGGCTCGGCGCCGGCTTCGCGCACGGCATCGGCGGCCTCCTCGGCCGCGAGGTCGTTCCGCATGTAGCCGAGGACGAGACGCTCGGCTCCGTCACCTGCGAACCGGAGGGCGATGGCGCGGCCGATGCCGCGCGTCCCGCCGGTGACGAGAACCTTCAAGCCGTCCGGTGAGGCAGCGGGGCGGACGCGGGCGCCGCGCTCGGCAACCGCTCCCAGCCCGGCCGTGCGCGCGACTCCGCAGGGCTGTCCTCGGCCTTCGAGGACGCGTGACCGAGGCGATCGAGGAGCTCCATCTTCTCCTCGCCGTAGCGGCGCATCGGGTCGCTCTCCGGGAGGTCCATGATGAGCTCGCGCACGCGCGCGCGAAGTTGGTAGGCGAAGTGCGGCGTCGCCGGCCCGACGAGCTCGTCGATCGCCTCCTTCGTCGGCTCCGCCACCGGCGGAACATAGCGCGAATAGGTCACACCACGATGGGTAGGGTCGAGCGCATGAGGCGCGTGGCTCGTGCGGATCTGATGCTGCTCGTGACCGTGCTCCTGTGGGGCTTCAACGTCACGGTGACGAAGTACGTCCTGACGCACGGGTTCCAGCCGCTCGCGTACTCCGCCGTCCGCTACGGCGGCGCGGCGATCCTCTTCTGCGGAGTGACCTACGCGCTCGAGCTGACGCTGCGGGTGCGGCGGCGCGACCTCCCGCTGCTCCTCGTCGCGGCGGGCCTCGGCGTCTGGCTGAACCAGCTCTCGTTCATGTACGCCGTCAAGCTGACGACCGCGACGACGGTCGGCCTCGTCCTGGGGACGATCCCGATCTTCACCGCGCTCATCGCGCGCGCCCTCGGCGTCGAGCGGCTGTCGCGGCGCTTCTGGATCGCGAGCGCCGTGTCGTTCGGCGGCGTCGCGCTCGTCGCCGCGGGGTCGGGCGGCGGGCTCTCGGGCGACGTCGGCGGCGACCTGCTCGCGGTCGCGACCTCGGCGACGTGGGCCGCGTACTCCGTGGCGATCGCGCCGCTCATGCGGAGGTACTCGCCCTACCAGATCAGCGCCTTCGTGCTCGTCGCGGGCTGGATCGCGCTCGCCGCGACGGCGGCGACGCAGCTCGGCTCGCAGGACTGGGGCGCCGTCGGCCGGCTCGGCTGGCTCGGCCTCGGCTTCGCGGTGCTCGGACCGCTCGTCCTGACGAACGTCCTCTGGTTCACGGCGATCGACGAGGTGGGGCCGTCGCGCGCGACGCTCGTCTCCAACCTCCAGCCCTTCGTGGCGGCGATCTTCGCGCTCGCGATCCTCTCGGAGCGGATCACGTCGCTCCAGATCCTGGGCGGTGTCGCGATCGGCGTCGGCATCCTCCTGAGCCGGGAGCGGCGGCCGCTGGGCGCCGAGCCGGTCGTCGAGGAGGAGCGAGTGCCCGCCGCGAAGGCGGCGGCACGGTGAGGCGGCGCCTGCGGGCGTGGCTCGCACGCAAGCCGTCGGGCTACCGGTTCACCGTCGGGCGGATTCTCGCCATCTACTCGGGGGTGATGGTGACGCTCCTCCTCGCCGCGCTCGACCAGACGATCGTCGCGACCGCGCTGCCGCGGATCGTCGGCGACCTCGGCGGGCTCTCGAGCTACTCCTGGGTCTTCACCGCGTACATGCTCGCGACGACCGTGACGGTGCCGCTGTACGGGAAGCTCGGCGACGTCTACGGGCGGCGGCCCCTCTTCTTCGTCGCCATCGGGCTCTTCCTGCTCGGGTCGGCGCTCTGCGGCGCGGCGTGGGGGATGCCCGAGCTGATCGTCTTCCGCGCGATTCAAGGCTTCGGCGCGGGCGGGCTCTTCCCGCTCTCGCTTGCGGTCGTCGGGAGCATCGTCCCGCCGCGCGACCGCGGCCGCTACCAGGGCCTGATCGGCGGGGTCTTCGCCGCCGCGTCGATCGCCGGCCCGGCCGTCGGCGGCTTCCTCGTCGACAACGCGAGCTGGCGCTGGGTCTTCTACGTGAACCTGCCGGTGGGCGGGCTCGCGCTCCTCGTCATCTACCTGACCATGCCGAAGCGGGCGCCGCGGCGGGAGCACTCGATCGACTCGGCCGGCGCCGCCGCCCTCGCGGCCGGGACGACGGGACTCCTGCTCGGCCTCGTCTGGGGCGGGCGCCAGTACGCGTGGAGCTCCGGCCACGTCGTCGGGGCGCTCGCGGCGGCGGCGTTCGCGCTCGCGCTCTTCGCCTGGCTCGAGCGCCGTGTGCGCGAGACGATCCTGCCCTTCGGCCTGCTCCGGAACCGGACGGTCTGGGCGAGCATCGTCTGCGTCGCGCTCGTCGGCATGGCGATGTTCGGCACGATCGCCTTCGTGCCGCTCTTCGTACAGGGCGTGATCGGCACGTCGGCGACTTCCTCGGGCGTCGTGCTCACGCCGTTCATGCTCGGCGCGGTGACGACGAGCTTCGTGTCGGGGCAGCTCGTCTCGCGGATCGGCCGCTACCGGCCGAACACGATCGTCGGCCCGATCGTGCTCGGGATCGGCATGCTCCTGCTCGCGCGGATGGGGCCATCGACGACGAACGGCGTCGCGGCGCGGAACATGGTCGTCGCCGGGATCGGGCTCGGCGCGATGATGCAGATGTTCGTCCTCTCGGTGCAGAACTCGGTGCCGGTGCGGCAGATGGGCTCGGCGACGGCGCTGACGCAGTTCGCTCGCTCGATCGGGGCGACGCTCGGCGTGACGCTGATGGGCGTGATCGTGAACCAGGGGCTGCCGCGTGCCGCGCGGGGGCACGAGCAGCTCTCGCACCGCTTGCCGCTGCGGCTGCGCGTGGCGCTCGCGAACGCGCTCCACCCGGCCTTCCTGGCCTCGGCGGTCGTGTGCGGCGTCGTCCTCGTCGTGTCGATCCTGTGGATCCGCGAGGTGCCGCTGCGCCGCGGCTTCGAGGACGTGGCCGTCGGGGACGAGGCGTCACCGCAGCCGGGGACGCGCGCGGCGGCTCGGTAAATGGAGTTCCGACGCTGGATCATCGACGGCGAGATCCTCGATCCGGAACGCGGCTTCGAGCCACGGGCCCTGCGCGTGGAGGTCCGAGAGGACCCGCTCACCGGCCACACGGCGCGCTTGCTGTCGGCTGCGGGCCTTCTCCCACCTCAGGACCCGGACGAGCTGCGCGCCCTCGGCGAGCGGACGCGCGCAGGGTGTCCGTTCTGCCCCGAACGGGCAGAGGCCGCGACGCCGAAGCTGCCCGCGGAGATCGCTCCAGAGGGGCGGATCCGGCGCGGTGAGGCGCTGCTCTTTCCGAACCTGCTTCCGTACGCGAGGTTCAGCTCCGTCTCCCTCTACTCGCCGGAGCGTCACGTCCTCGCGCTCGACGAGCTCACACCGCGCCTGGTCGCGGACAATCTCGCCGCGCAGGTCGCGTGGGCCCGCGCGTGTGTGGAGGCCGACCCGAGCGCCGGCTGGGTCTCGATCAACGCGAACCACATGCTGCCCTCGGGGAGCTCGATCTTCCATCCGCATCTCCAGGGAGCCGTGAACCCGGTGCCGACGACAATGCAGCGTCTGCTTGCTCAGGTGCCCGCAGGCCGCTTCCGCGACTACCTCGCGCACGAGCGGGCGGAGGGCGTCCGCTACCTCGGCGGCCGGGCCCGGGTGGAGTGGCTCGCGAGCTTCGCGCCTCTGGGACCGTGCGAGCTGCGCGCGTTCGTCCCGGGCGTCGCCTCGCCAGCGTCGCTCGACGAGGAGACGGTCGAGGAGCTCGGCGCCGGGGTCGCAACCGCCGCCGGCCTCTACGCCGAGCTCGGGTACGGCAGCTTCAATCTCGCGCTCTACGGCGCTCCGCCCGGCACGGACGGATATCCGCTGAACCTGCGGATGATCTGCCGGTCGAGCCTCACGCCGTTCTACCGCTCCGACGCCACGTGCCTCGAACGCCTCCACTGGGAGGCCGCGATCGATACGAGCCCGGAGGAGCTCGCGCGGGCCGCAGGAGATCGTTTCACCAAGCCGGGTTAACATCCGTCTGTGAGCTCGCCCGACTTCATGCCGCTTCTCGGTTGGGATCACGTCGAGCTCTGGGTCGGGAACGCGAAGCAGGCGGCGTATTTCTACGAGCGCGCGTTCGGCTTCACGACGACGGCGTACACCGGGCCCGAGACCGGCGTGCGCGACCGCGCCTCGTACGTGCTCGAGCAGGGGGACATCCGCTTCGTCCTCACGAGCCCGCTGCGCGAGGACCACGAGATCTCGAGGCACGTCTGCCGGCACGGCGACGGCGTGAAGGACGTCGCGCTCGCCGTCCCGGACGCGGCCGAGGCGTACCGGCAGGCCGTCCAGCGCGGCGCGCGCGGCGTCGTGGAGCCGCACTGGCTCGAGGACGAGCACGGCCGGCTCGAGGTCTCCGCGATCGGGCTCTACGGCGACACGGTGCACTCCTTCGTGAACCGCGCCGAGTACCGCGGCCCCTTCGCGCCGGGCTACGTCTCGCGCTCGGAGAACGGTCGCCACGCGCCGGGCGTCGGCCTCCAGGCGATCGACCACGTGGTCGGCAACGTCGAGCTCGGGCGGATGGACGAGTGGGTCGGCTTCTACGAGCGCGTGATGGGCTTCAGGGAGATGATCCACTTCTCCGACGAGGACATCTCCACGGAGTACTCGGCCCTCATGTCCAAGGTCATGTTCGGCGGTGAGGGGAAGATCAAGTTCCCGCTCAACGAGCCCGCCGAGGGCAGGCGCAAGAGCCAGATCGAGGAGTACCTCGACTTCTACGGGGGTCCGGGCGTCCAGCACGTCGCGCTCGCGACGAACGACATCGTGAAGACGGTCGAGGCGCTGAAGGAGCGCGGCGTCCTCTTCCTCGACACGCCGGAGGCCTACTACGAGGACGTCGGCGACCGCGTCGGCGAGATCGACGAGTCGTACGAGGACCTGCGGCGGCTGCGCATCCTGGCGGATCGCGACGACGACGGCTACCTGCTGCAGATCTTCACGAAGACCGCCCAGGACCGGCCCACACTCTTCTTCGAGGTGATCGAGCGCCACGGGGCGCGTGGCTTCGGGGACGGCAACTTCAAGGCCCTCTTCGAAGCGATCGAGCGCGAACAGGCTTTGCGCGGAAACTTGTAGGCGTCGCGTCCTCCGACAGGATTCGCCGCGGATCGCCCGAACGAGGGCTGGCCTTCCGCACCTCGATCCGCCGATGGCGGGTTAGAACCTCGTTGCGCTCCCGCCGGTCCCTCACCGTCTACCTCACGCTCGCCATCGCCCTCGCGACCGTCGGCGGGTTTGCCCTCGTCGCGCACCGGACCGGAACGACGGTGCTCCACGCGGCGACGACGCCGAACTGGTTCCTCCTCGCAGGCGCCTTCGCGATCTCGGCCGGCGTGCAGCCGCTCCGGGCCTGGGCCTGGTCGTCGACGCTTCGCGAGCCGGTCGGCTTCCGCGCCGTCTACACCGCGAGCGCGGTGGGCTCGTTCCTCGACACGGTGCTCCCGGGCCGCCTGGGCGAAGGGTCGAAGGTCGCAGTCCTGAAGGTCTCGGCGGGAAAGCGCTGGCCGGGCCTGCCGCGCGCGGGCGGAAGCCTCCTGTGCGCGCACCTCGTGGAGATGATCGCGTTCGCGCTCGTCGGTGCGGTCTCCGCGTTCTTCCTGCCGCTGCCGAGCTGGGCGCGCTGGACGGTCGTCGGCGGGCTCGCCGCCGCGTCGGCCGGGATCGCGCTCGCGGGCCTCGTGCACCGGCGGATCGGGCGCCGTCTCCCGCGCGCCGTCGACCGCTTCCTCGCCGCCGCGGCCGCGCCGCCGCGGGTGATCGGGCTCGCGCTCGGGATCCTGCTCACGACGTGGATCGCCAGGGGCGTCGGCGTCTTCCTGCTCCTGCACGCGCTCCACCTCGACGTGAGCGTTCGGGCGGCGCTCCTCTACATGCTCGTCACCGGCCTCGCGAACACCGCGCCGCTCCTGCCCGGGAACGCGGGCGTCTACCAGGGCGCCGCGCTCGGCGCGCTGGCGATCGTCCACAAGGCGGGCGCCCACGCCGTCGCGGTGAGCCTGCTCGCTCCGGTCGTCGTCAGCGTCGCGGCCGCCGCGGCCGCTCTCGTCGGCCTCGCGCTGTACGGACGCCGCTTCGTCGACCTCTCCCGGGCGGCGCTACAGTTCGGCGCCTGAGCGCCGGCTACCTTCAAGCGCCAGCCCGCCAGGCCGCCTCCCTCCGAGAGACCGAGCACCGCCCGTGGCCGCTGCCGCCGGGCTCGTGGCGGATGGGCCAGACCTTGGAAAACCTGCTCTTCGCGCACTGGCCGGTGGACGCCGACGCGCTCCGCCGCCTCCTGCCGGACGCGGTGCGGCTCCAGACGCACGAGGGCACCGCGTGGCTCGGGATCACGCCGTTTCGCGTCGGCGCGCTCCGCCTGCGCGGGACGCTGCCCCTGCCGCGCGTGTCGAGCTTCCTCGAGCTCAACGTGCGCACCTACGTCACCGCCGGCGGCAAGCCGGGGATCTGGTTCTTCAGCCTGGACGCGTCGAGCCGGCTCGCCGTCGAGGCCGCGCGGCGGACGTACAAGCTGCCGTACTTCCAGGCCCGGATCGACGCGACTCCGCGCGGCGAGTGGATCGAGTTCGAGTCGGCGCGCGTGGGGAACCGGCAGGGCCCGCACGTCTTCAGCGCGAGGTACCGGCCCAGCGGCGAGGAGCTCCACGCCGCGCCCGAGTCGCTCGAGGAGTTCCTCACGGAGCGGTACTGCCTCTACACCGTCGACGAGCGCGGGCGCCTGCACCGAGCCGAGATCCACCACCCGCCGTGGCCGCTCCGGGCGGCGGAGGCGACGATCGAGCTCAACACGATGGCTCCCGGGAAGCTGGAGCTTCCCGCCGAGGGGACGCTCCTCCACTTCGCGCGCGTCCAGGACGTCGTGGTCTGGCCGCTCGAGTGCGTGCCGGACACGTAAGCGAGACGTAAAGCGTAGGTTCGACGGCCGGCGCAGGCGGGGAAAATGCCTGCATAGCCGCCTCTCCGCAAACGCAGACGGCTATCGAAGGGGGAGCTCTCATGAAACGCACACTCGTCCTGGCGACGCTCGTGCTCGGCCTGCTCGCGCTGGCGGCGACGGGTCTCGCCGCTCCGGGCGGCGCCGGCAAGGGCAAGAAGGTGAAGCGCTTCACGTTCGCGATCACCGCGGTCGACAACGGCTCGTGCGGCGGTCCGTGGGCGACCGACACCAGCCGTCGCACATGGAAGGTCAGGCGCCACTCGGACGGCACGTTCACCCTGACTCGGAAAGATCGGGGGACCTTCGTCACGCTCGGCGGCGACAGCCCAGGTAAGTGCGCGCCGAAGGGCAAGCACGGCTCGACGGTCGCTGCGGGTGTCCACGGGAAGTTCCGCGGCTACCTGACGGGCACGGTGTCCGGCGGAACGTTCGACCCGACCGCGGCGTGCAACGCGACGTGCGGCGCGAGCACCACCGCCTTCGTCGCGGCGTTCTTCGGGGCGACGGCGAAGCTCACGTGCCTCGAGGGCTTCGCGGGCTGCAAGTTCAACTTCGAGTACAGCTCGCCCGACCCGACGCTGCGCTACCGCCACTGGCAGGACAAGGGCACGAACGGCGTGTCCGAGCAGTTCGTCGGCGACATCGCGACGTCGTAGCTTTCGGTGCTGTGGAAGGGCCCGCTTCGTCGGGCTCTTCCACGACCCATGCGATCCTTCCGGCCGTGAGCCCGCAACGGCGAACGGCACTCGTCTCGGTCGCGGCGGCGGCCGCGCTGATCGCGCTCAAGCTGGCGACGGGTCTCGCGACGCACAGCCTCGGGCTCGTCTCCGAGGCGGCTCACTCGGGAACGGATCTCGTGGCCGCGCTGCTCACGTTCTTCGCCGTCGGCGTCGCCGGGCGGCCCGCCGACACCGGCCACGCGTACGGGCACGGCAAGGCCGAGCACCTCGCGGCCCTGGCCGAGGCGGCGATCCTCGTCCTCGCCAGCCTCGTGATCGCGGAGCGGTCGATCGTGCGACTCGCCGGCTCGACGCCCGGCCGGGTTCACGCTCCGTGGTACGCGCTCGTCGTGATCGGCGTCGTCCTCGTCGTCGACCTGGGTCGAACGGCCGTGTCGATGCGCGCCGCACGGCGGTACGGCAGCGCCGCGCTCTCGTCGAACGCGCTCCACTTCGCGTCCGACTTCGCCGGCTCGGCCGCGGTGCTCGTCGGGCTCGTGCTCGTCCGCGCCGGCCATCCCCGAGCGGACGCGGTCGCCGCCCTCTTCGTCGCCGTCCTCGTGCTCGTCGCGGCCGGCCGGCTGATGCGGCGGAACGTCGACGTGCTCATGGACCGCGCGCCGGCCGAGGCGCTGGAGGCGGCGCGGGCCGCGATCGCCAGGCTCAGGCCGCCGGTCGAGCTACGGCGGCTCCGCATGCGGCAGGCGGCCGGGCGGCACTTCGCAGACGTGGTCATCGGCGTCTCGCCGGGTGCCGCGGTCGAGCAAGGGCACGCGGCCGCGGACGCGGTCGAAGAAGCCGTCCAGCGCGCGCTGCCGGCGAGCGACGTCGTCGTCCACGTCGAGCCGCTGCCCGGCGACGACGCGATCCGGGAGCGCGCCCGGGCGGCGGCGATGCGGGTGCCGCGCGTGCGCGAGATCCACAACGTGAGCGTGCTGCAGGTCGGGCCGAAGACGGAGGTGTCGCTGCACCTGAAG
>VAXK01000049.1 GCA_005885565.1 Actinomycetota bacterium | reverse complement strand
GTGGTAGGCGAGAACCTCGCCTGGGGGACCGGCGCATACAGCGCCGCGAAGGCGATCGTGCAGGAGTGGCTCGCGAGCCCCGAGCATCGAGCGAACCTCCTGCGGCCCGGCTTCCGGTTGGTCGGCGTCGGCTCGGCGGTCGGGACCTTCGTCGGCCGGGCCGGCGCGACCGTCGTCACCGCGGATTTCGCGGGCCGCTAATCCTCCTCCATCAAGGCGCGCAGCTCCGCGAGCTTCTCGTGGCGGAGCTCCTCGCGCTCGCCGCGCTCCACGCGGGCGAGGACGTCCTCGACGAGCGGGGCCAGCTCGAGCGGGTTGAACGGCTTCGTGACGTAGTCAACGCCGCCGATGTCGAGGCCGCGGGCGCGGTCGCGGAACTCGGCCCGCGCGGTGAGGAAGACGATCGGGATGCGGCTCGTCGCCCGGTCGAGGAGGAGCTCCTCGGCGACGCGCCAGCCGTCGAGCCGGGGCATCATCACGTCGAGGAGGATCACGTCGGGCCCCTCCGTCCGCGCCTGGTCGAGGCCGCTCGGGCCGTCGGCCGCCTCGAGGACGTCCATGCCCTCGGCCTCGAGGTTGACCCGGCAGAGGAGCCGGATCGGGGCCTCGTCGTCGATTACGAGAACTTTGGTCATCCCTCGTCCCTGGCGCCGCCGCTATACCCGCCGCAGCGAGACGTCATTCCACCGGGCTCGCGATCCGCACGCGCGCGAGCGGCAGCTCGAACGAGAACGTGGAGCCCTCGCCCTCCACGGACTCGACGGCGATCCGTCCGCCCATCGCCTCCACCAGGCCCTGCGCGATGAAGAGGCCGAGGCCGGTGCCGCCTGCGCCACCGTCTCGCGCCGAGGCCTCGGCTCGGTAGAACTTCCTGAAGATCCGCTCCTGTTCGGCAGCCGGGATCCCGATCCCTTCGTCCGCCACCTCGAGCTCGACCTTGTCGGCCTTCCGCCGTGCGACGACCGTCACGGTGCCGCCCGCAGGCGAGTAGCGGACCGCGTTGTCGAGGAGCACTGCGAGGATCTGGCGCAGCTTCTCCTGGTCGGCCGCGGCCGCGACGCCCTCGTCGGGCACGTCGACGACGAAGCTGTGCTCGCGCGGCCCGGCTTCCTGCACCGCCGCGACCGTCTCGGTGACGAGGGCGGCGACGTCGGTGGGCGCGACCACGACCTGGAGGTCGCCGGTGTCGAGCCGAGCGACGTTGAGGAGCGCGTCGACGATGCGCGTCAGCCGCTCCGACTCCGAGGCGATGTAGCGCAGGAACGTGCGCCGCTCCTCCTCGCCGAAGAGGACGTCCTGGCGGAGGAGGGTCTCGGCGAAGCCGTAGATCGACGTCAGCGGCGTCCGGAGCTCGTGCGAGACGGCGGAGACGAACTCGGACTTCATCTGCTCCACGGCGCGGTCGGCGGAGATGTCGCGGAACGCGAAGATCCGGCCGGCGACGAGTCCCGCCGGGTCGCGCATGACGGCCTCGGTCACCGAGAGCCACGCCTCTTGGCCGCTGCGGACGATCGAGACCAGGCGGTCGCCGGAGGGCGTCTCGCCGTCCGACTCGAGCTCGCGGCCGAGCACCTGCGCGGGCGCGTGGCCGAGCGCCTCCTCCTGCGGGACGCCGGTGATCTGCTCGGCCGCCTGGTTCCAGAGGACGACGTGGCCCTCGCGGTCGACGGCGACGATGCCGTCGGCGATGTTGGCGAGGATCGCGAAGCTCCGCTCCTTCTCGAGGGCGACCCGCTGGTAGAGCTCGGCGTTCGAGAGCGCGGCCGAGGTGTTCCCGGCCAGCGCGCGGAGTGCCTCGACCTCCTCCGGCCGCCACGCCCGCGGGCGCTCGCCGTAGACCGAGAGGACTCCGTGCAGCGCGCCCTCCGGGCCGACGAGCGGGACGCCGAGGTACGCGGCGCAGCCTGCGGCGAGGACGGGATCGGCGGCCACGAGCCGCGGCTCGTCGACCGCGCTCTCGACGGCGACCGGCGCCCGCGACTGCACGACGTCGCCGGCCAGCGGTCCGGTCGTCGGAGAGCGTGTGCCGAGCGCCCCCTCCGCTGCCTTCCCCTCCGCGGCCGTGACGACGAGCTCGTCCTCCTCGAGGACGCTGATCGTGCAGGCCTCGGCGCCGACGAGCCGCGGCGCCTGCTGGACGACCTCGTCGAGGACCGCGGCGGGGTCGAGCTCGGTGGCCAGCAGGCCGCCCGTCCGCGCGAGCTGCTGCGACAGCGCCCGCGCCGACCGCTCCGCCTCGAAGAGCTCCGCCCGCTCGAGGGCGCCGTGCGCCGCCCCGGCGAGGTTGCGCGCGAGCTCGAGATCCTCGTCGGCGAAGGCGCGACTCTCGGAGAAGAAGACGAGGACGAGCCCGCCCGCCTCGCCGCGCGCGCGCTCGAAGGGAACGGCGAGCAGCGAGCGGCAGCCGCACCGGTCGGCGAGTGCCCGCCAGTCGACGCCGAAGCGGTCGTCGTCGGCGAGGCTCGACGCGGCGAGCACCCGCCCCTCGCGTGCCGCGTCCGACAGTGCGTCGGTGGCCGTCGCGCCGCCGCTCCGGAAGGCGTCGGCGATGGCGTCCGGCAGGTCGTGCGCTCCGACGAGCTCGAGCCGCTTCGCGTACGGCAGGAGCACGGCCGCGAACGCGCCGCCGAGCGCCTCGCTCGCCGCCTGCGCGACCGCGTTGTACGTCTCCGCGAGCGAGAGCGAGTGGCCGAGGATCGCGGCGATCCGGTAGAAGCCGAGCTGGACACGCGCTTGGCGCGTGCGCTCGGCGAAGCTCTCGGCGTTGCGGAGCGCGAGCGACGCGAGCCCGGCGAAGGCCTCGAGGAGATCGGCGTCCGACTCGGCGAACGTGCGACCGACGCCGTGGAGGCCGACGCCGAGCACGCCGAGGGTCTCCCCGGACCAGCGCATCGGCGCCACGATCGCCTGCGAGAAGCCCGCGTAGGCGGCGTGCGGAACCGGTTCGGCGAGCTCGTCGTAGTCCGTCACCACGACCGGCCGGCCGCTGCGCAGAGCCTGGCCGGTGACGCCCTTCTCGCTCTCGAACTCGAAGCCCACGAGCTCGGCCGGAAGCCCGTGCACCGCCGCGCATCGGAGGGTGCCGCGATCGGAGTCGAGCAGGTAGCAGTCGGCCGCGTCGACGGCGAGGAGCTGCGCGACTTGGTCGACCAGGAGCTGGAGCACCGTGTCGAGCTGGAGCTCGCTCCCGAGCGACTGGGCCGCCCTCAGGAGGCCCGCCTGCTGCTCGAGCCGGCGCGCGTTCTCCTCGAGCAGGCGCGCCGTGTGCAGCGCCAGCGACGCCTCGCGGGCCACGGCCTCCACGACCGTCACGTCCGCGTCCGCCCACGGCTTCGGGCGGGATCGGTGGAGGCTGAGCACCCCGATGATCTCGTCGAAGGCGAGAAGGGGCGTGGCGAGGACGGCGCGCGCCTCGAGCTCGCGCAGCGCTTCGCGCCCGCCGAGGCTCGGGTCGTCGAGCTCCTGCGCGGCCTCGATGTCCCCGATCGCGACCGTCCGGCGCTCCCGGAGCGCGAGGTTGGAGACCGCGAGCGCGGCCGCGCGGTCGCCGATGGACTGGGTGCCTGCCGTGAGCCATTCGGTGACGACCGGCATCGGCTCGCCCGGCTCGCCCAGCCGGACGAAGCAGCGGTCCACGACGAGGGCGGCGCCGATCTCCGAGACGGCGACCTGGAGGAGCGCCTCGATGTCGAGCTCCGACCGCACCCTCGCGCCGACGCGCGACACGAGCCGCTCGCGCTCGAGCGCCTGCGCGAGCGCGGCCGCCGACTGCGTCCGCTCGAACGTGAGCGCGGCGTCGCCCGCGAGCGCCTGCATGAGCGTGATCTCCTCGGTGGTGAACGCCCGCCGCTCGCCCGTCGTCGCGGCGACGAGGACGCCTAGCACGCGCTCCTCCGAGATCAACGGAACCCACACCCCGCTCTTCGCGCCCACAGCCTCCACGAGCCTCGGGCTGACGCGCGTCGATCCCTCGACGTCGTAGATCGCGACCGGCGCCGCCTCGAAGACCGCGCTTGCGATCCCGGACGGCTCGTTCGCCAGGTCGAGGCGGATGTCGCGCCACCACTCGAGCTCGCCCTGCGGGGCAAGGGCGAGAAAGCCGACCGCCTCCGTCGAGTCCTCGTCGACGAGCGCGAGGGCTGCGAACTCGACGCCGACGAGCTCGAGCACGTGCCGAAGCAGGAGCCTGGCCGCCGCCTCGGCGTCCTGCGTTCGCGCGAGCTCGGTCGAGACGGCCGAGACGGCCTCGAGCTCGCGATCGCGGATCGTCGTGCGCGCCTCGGCCTCGCGCGCCCGCGTCGTCGTCGCGACCAGCGCTCTTTGGCGCCAGCGCGCGAGGAGCAGGAGCGGCGGCACGAAGGCGACGAGCGTCGCCACGAAGGACGACCACAGCTCCTCGCCGAGCGGCCGGCGGTCGTGCAGCACGAGCGCGCCGAAGACGGCCGCCGGGACGGCCAC
>VAXK01000048.1 GCA_005885565.1 Actinomycetota bacterium | reverse complement strand
GTGCTCGGGGTGGCGCTCTTCTCGCGCTCGGCGCGCCGGCCGCTCGCGCGCATGGCGCCGCTGCTCGCGAAGCTCCGCGTCGAGCGGCCCCTGCGGATGGTCTACGAGGGCATCCACTCCTATCGAGCGGACTGGCCGCTGCTCGTCGGCGTCCTCGCGCTGACCGTCTTCGTGCAGGCCTTCCGGGTGCTCGCGATCTGGCTCGCCGCGAAGGCGGTCGGCGTGCCGCTCGGGCCGAGGCCGTTCTACGTGATGGGCCCGCTCCTCTTCCTCGTCATCCTCGTGCCGTTCACGATCAACGGGCTCGCCGTGCGCGAGTCCTTCTTCGTCAGCTTCCTGGGCCACCTGCACGTGGACGCGAACCGCGCCTTCGCGACGGGCTTCCTCTTCTTCCTCGTCACCTTTGCGCTCTCGCTGCCGGGGGCGACGATCCTCGCCTGGGAGAGCGTGCGCGGGCTCGCGCGGCCGAGCATCCGCCATGGCTGACGCGGACGTCGCCGTCGTCGTCGTGACCTACAACGCACTGCCCTGGCTCGAGGCGTGCCTGGCGAGCGTGGCGCGCTACGAGACCGTCGTCGTCGACCACGGCTCGACGGACGGGACGGTCGACCTCGTGCGGGAGCGCTTTCCCCGCGTGCGCGTGGTCGAGCGCGAGAACCGTGGGCTCGCCGCGGGATGGAACGCGGGGGTCGCCGCGACCTCGAGCCGCTACGTCCTGCTCCTGAACTCCGACGCGTGGGTGGCCGGGGAGGCCGTCGAGCGGCTCGTGCGCTTCGCCGACGAGCATCCGCGCGCGGCGGTCGTCGCGCCACGGCTCCTGAACCCCGACGGCTCGCTCCAGCGCTCGGTGCGGGGGTTCCCGACGCTCTGGCGCCTCGCGACCGAGTACCTGTTCCTGCGCAAGGTCGCGCCGCGCAGCCCCGCGCTCAACGCCTTCTACGCGGGCGGGTTCGGTCACGACCAGCCGCGCCGGATCGACTGGGCGATGGGCGCGGTCCTGCTCGTCCGGCGCGAGGCGGTCGACGAGGTCGGCCCGGCCGACGAGGACTTCTTCCTCTTCAGCGAGGAGACGGACTGGTGCTACCGCTTCCGTGCCGCCGGATGGGAGGTCTGGTTCGATCCCGAGGCGGAGTTCCACCACGTCGGCGGCGCCTCACACGGCGGCCGGATGTACGTCGAGAACCTGCGCGGCAACCTGCGCTTCCTGGCCAAGCACCGCGGGCCGGCCGAGGCCGAGCGCGCCCGCCGGCTGCTCCTCCTCGGGGTGCGCGTGCGCGGGATCCTCTTCCCGCCGGAGCGGGCGCGGACGTACCGCGAGGCGGCGCGCTGGCTCGCCTCCGGCGACGCGCGCTCGCTGCTGTGAGCGCGGTCGAGCTCTACCTCCGCCTGGCGGGGGCAACGGCGGCGCTGCTCCTCCCGGGCGCGCTCCTGGCGCAAGGCCTCGGGCTCGGGGGACTGTCCCCGGCGCTCGTCCTCGCGCTCGCCGGCTTCGCGGTCTCGCTCGCCTTCACGTTCCTGGTCCACGGCTCGCTCTGGCTCGCGCTCGCGCTGTACGGCCTCTTCGGCCTCGGCTCGCTCGCGCTCGCGGTCGCGCGGCGGAGGGGCCGGCCGCGCGGCGGGCAGGTCGAGCTCCTCGTCGTCGCGGCGGGGGTCGCCTTCGGCATCGCCCTCTGGCACGTCGCCGGTGACGTGCAGGGCGACGGGCTCTTCCACCTCGCGCGGATCCGCAAGCTCGAGGCCTTCGACAGCCTCCGGCTCCGCACCGTGGACGAGTTTCGCGACGGCGGCCTGCATCCCGGATACGCGTTCCCGCTCTGGCACGGCTTCCTCGCCGGCGTGGCGAGGATCGCCGGCGTCGACCCGGAACAGGTCGTGCGGCACGAGTCCAGCCTGCTCGTGCCGCTCGCCTTCGGCGTCGCCTACGAGGCGGGCTACGCCCTCTTCCGCTCCGCGTGGACGGGAATCGCCGTCGTGCTCGCGACCGTCGCGCCGATCGCGCTCGCTCCCGGCGGCGGCGGCGCCTACCCCGTGCTCGCGCTCCCCGCGACGAGCGCTCGGCAGCTCCTCGTGCCGGCCACGCTCGCGCTCGTCTTCGCGTTCGTGGAGGCGCCGCGGGTCGCCCTCGTGGTCGCGATCGCCTGCGCCGGCCTCGTCCTCGCGTTCGTGCACGTGACCTACGCGGTCTTCCTGCTCCTGCCGCTCGCCGGTTTCTTCGTCGCGCGCGCGGCGCTCGAGCGCCGCGACCTGCGCTGGATCGCCGCTGCGCTCGCCGCGGTCGCCGTCCCGACTGGCGCGGTGCTGCTGTGGCTCCTCCCGGTCGCGCGGGAGACGGTCTCGTACGGCCCCTCGGAGCAGGTGCGCTGCGGCTTCGCGCACGGGATCAAGCGCTACCCGGGCCAGTTCGACGTGTGGAGCTGCAACCGCTTCCGCCTCGCGCCGGAGGTGCTCGGGCGGACGGGCGCGGTCGCGGTGGCCGCGCTCGTCCTCGTGCCGCTCGCGGCGCTCGCATGGCGCCGGCGCTTCGCCGCGGTCGTGCTCGGCGGGACGGTGCTCCTCCTCGCCGTCCTGCTCGTGCCGACGCTGTTCGTCCGCTTTGTCGACGTCGTCTCCGTCTCGCAGGCGCGGCGCGCGGCAGGCTTCGTGCCGCTCCCGTTCGCCTTCGCAGGCGGGATCGCCGTGCTCGTGTGCCTCGCCCGGTGGCTCGTCCTCCCGCTCGCGCTCGGCGCGGGGATCGCGCTCCAGCTCGCGTGGCCCGGCGACTTCGGCTACCTCTTCGGCGGCGGCGGCCCGGCGATCGCGACGTGGATCGCGGCGGTCGGCGGCGCCGCGGCCCTCGTCGCCGTCGCGCTGCTGCGCCGGCCCCGGCTCGAGGAGAGCCGCGGGCCGCTCGTCGCGCTCGCCGCGGCGCTCTTCGTCGTCCCGGTCGCCTGGCACGGGCTCACGCGGCTCGACCCCCCTCGGAAGGGAAGGCAGCTCCCCGCGGGGCTCGTCCGCGTCCTCCGGAGCGAGGTGCCTCGGGGAGATGTCGTCTTCGGCGACACGGAGACGAGCGCCCTCGTCGCCGCCGAGGCGCCGGTCTACGTCGCCGCCGCGCCGCCGCCGCACGTCGCCGACACGACGAGCAACCGCCCGTACGACCGCGCGCGGGACATGCACCGCTTCCTGCGCCACGGCGACCTCGCGATCCCGCGGAGCTACGGCGCGCACTGGATCCTCCTCGACCGGCATCGCACCCGCCTTCACCTGCATCTCCCCAAGATCTGGAGCGACGCCCGCTACTCGCTGTACCGCTTGT
This sequence comes from Actinomycetota bacterium, assembly GCA_005885565.1. Classification (GTDB taxonomy): domain Bacteria; phylum Actinomycetota; class Thermoleophilia; order Gaiellales; family Gaiellaceae; genus AC-50. Next base: position 699 of record VAXK01000048.1, on the reverse strand, counting down.
AAATCGGGTCCGAAGTGCGTTAGAACCCGGAAATGCAGGACGGCGGGCGTCAAGCGGGGCCGGAAGGCTGCCGATGAGTGTCGCGATGGAAGCGACCGCCGCGCCCGCCGTTCCCGCGCCCGCGGACGACCAGCCGTTCCGCGTCGTCCACCTCACCACCTCGTACCCGCGGCACGAAGGGGACTTCGCCGGCCGGTTCGTCGCCGATCTCGTGCGCGGGCTCGCCGGCCACGTCGACGTTTCGGTGCTCGCGCCGGGCGGCTACCGCGACTTCGGCCTTGCCTACGGCCGAGGCCTCGTCGGGAACGTCCGCCGGCGGCCCTGGCTCGCGCCGCTCCTCGTCGTCTCGATGATCCTCGCCGTGCGCCGGGCCGCGGGCCGCCGCGACCTCGTGCACGCGCACTGGCTCGCCGCCGGCGCAATCTGCGTCTTCGCGCGACGCCGCTTCGTGCTCACGCTGCACGGGTCGGGCACCGCCGGCCGCTTCGCCGACCTCGAGCTGGCACGCCGCCACCCGCGGCTCGTCCGCTTCGTCGTCCGCCGCGCCGCGGTCGTGATCTGCGTCTCCGAGGCCCTCGCCGAGGCTGCGCGCCGCTGCGGCGGGCGCGACGTGCGCACGATCCCGAACGGCGTCGAGCTCCCGGCTTCGACCGGCGTCGAGGCCGAGCCGGCGGAGGTGCTCTTCGTCGGGCGGCTCTC
>VAXK01000061.1 GCA_005885565.1 Actinomycetota bacterium | reverse complement strand
AGCTACGAGGACTTCCCGTGCCTGCTCGAGGCGGGGATCGACGACTGGGGCGGCATCTCGCCGGTGACGATCGACCACGTGAACCCCGAGGCGCCCTGGCCCGACGTCGCGCGGCTGGAGCGTGCCACGCGCGCCGCGGGGCTCGAGCTCGCGCCGCGTCTCGCGGTCTACCCGCGCTACGTCGCCGAGCGCGACCGCTGGCTCGACCCGGCCGTCGCACCCGCAGTGCTCCGACGAGCCGACGCCGACGGCCTTGCCCGCACGGAGCGGTGGGCCGCCGGCGCCGGTACCCCTGTTCCTCACCTCCGAAACGGGAACGGGCGCGTGCGGGATACGGGCGTGCTCGCCGCGCTCGCGAAGGTGCGCGAGGAGGTGGAGCTCGACGAGGACGACGCGACCGCGCTCCTGGGCGCCCGCGGCGGGGCGTTTCGAGCCGTCCTCCGCGCCGCGGACGACCTCCGCCGCGAGGTCTGCGGCGACACGGTCACGTACGTCGTGACGCGCAACGTGAACTACACGAACGTCTGCTACTTCCGCTGCGCCTTCTGCGCGTTCTCGAAGGGCAGGCTCGCCGCAAACCTGCGCGGGGCGCCGTATCTCGTCCCGCTCGACGAGATCGTCCGCCGCGCGCAGGAGGCGTGGGAGCGCGGCGCGGTCGAGATCTGCCTCCAGGGCGGCATCCACCCGGCCTTCACGGGGCAGACCTACCTCGACGTCTGCGCGGCGATCAAGGACGCCGTGCCGGACCTGCACGTGCACGCGTTCTCGGCGCTCGAGGTCTGGCAGGGGGCGGCGACGCTCGGCCTGCGCCTCGACGACTACCTTGCGCGGCTGCGCGGCGCGGGACTCGCGTCCCTGCCGGGGACGGCGGCGGAGATCCTCGACGACGAGGTCCGCCGCGTGATCTGCCCGGACAAGGTGACGACCGCGCAGTGGCTCCGGGTGCACGGCGCGGCGCACGGCCTGGGGCTGAGGTCGACGGCGACGATCATGTTCGGCCACGTCGAGGCGCCACGAAGCTGGGCGCGCCACCTCCTTGCCGTCCGCGACCAGCAGCGGCGGACCGGGGGGTTCACCGAGTTCGTGCCGCTTCCGTTCGTGCACATGGAGGCGCCGATCTACCTGCGCGGCCGGGCGCGACCGGGGCCGACCTTCCGCGAGGCACTCCTCGTCCACGCGGTGGCGCGGCTCGCGCTCCACCCGTGGATCACGAACATCCAGGCTTCGTGGGTGAAGCTCGGCCCGGACGGGGCGCGCGCCGCCCTCGTCGCGGGCTGCAACGACCTCGGCGGGACGCTCATGAACGAGTCGATCTCGCGCGCCGCGGGGGCGAGTCACGGCCAGGAGCTCCCGCCCGAGGCGATGGAGGAGCTGATCCGCTCCGCCGGACGGACGCCGCGCCAGCGGACGACGCTGTACGGCGTACCGCCGGCCGAGCGCACGCGCGCCTCGTTCGGTGCGCCACCGCTCGCGGAGCCGGTGAACCCGAGCGTGAACGACGCGGGCCTGACGCGGCCGCTGCGGCTCTTACGACCCGTCAACGCAGCAGGCGCACGAGCTTGATCGAGGTCGCCTCGAAGCCGCAGCGCCGGTAGAAGGCGCGCGCCCGCTCGCGACGGTTGTGAGTGCTCACTTCCATGACGTCGACGCCCCGCCGGCGGGCCTCCTCGAGCACCTCCTCGACGAGCCGCTCGCCGATCCTTCGCCCGCGTCGATCGCTGTCCACGACGAGCTCGTCGATCGTCCCGACCGGTGCCAGATGATGGAGTTGCGGGCGGAAGTGAGCGTTCACAAACGCCACGACGTCGCCGCCCTCTTCGGCCATGAGGACGACGTGCGCGGGGTCGGCGAGCACTTCCCCGAGCACCGGCCGAACCTCGTCGGCGCCGAACGGGTAGTCGAGCTGGGCGAGGAGCGCCGTCACGGCCTCGGCGTCGCTTTCCCGTGCCCGGCGGATCACGCTTCGAGCGCCAGCAGGTCGTCGACCGTCTCGCGCCTTCGGATCACCGTCGCCTCGCCGCCGGCGACGAGCACCGCCGCAGGCCGCGGCACGCCGTTGTAGTTCGACGCCATCGCGAGCGTGTAGGCGCCGGTGGCGGGAACGGCGAGCAGGTCGCCGCGCCGCGGGCGGGGGAGGGCGACCCGGCCCAGGAGGACGTCGCCGGACTCGCAGTGCTTTCCGGCGATCCGGAACTCGCCCTCGGGCGGGCCGTCCCGGTTCGCCAACCGCGCCGCGTAGCGCGCGCCGTAGAGCTGTGGGCGCGGGTTGTCGGACATGCCGCCGTCGATCGCCGCGTACTCGACACCGCCGCTCCGCTTCGTGGCTCCGATCCGGTACAGCGTCACGCCCGCGCGCCCGACGAGCGACCGGCCCGGCTCGAGCGCCACCCGCGCGGGCTCGGGCCATTCGCCACGGAGCCGCTCGACGAGAGCACGCGCGAACTCGTGCGGCGGCGGCACGCGCTCGTCGAGCGAGTGCCTGATCCCGGGCCCGCCGCCGAGGTCGACGAGCTGCGGCGTCCACCCGAGCTCGTCGCGGCAGCGGCGGCAGAAGGCGGCGAGCCGGTCGACGGCGAGCAGGCTCTCGTCCACGCGCGCGAGCTGCGAGCCGATGTGGACGTGCAGGCCGATCGGCTCGAGCACGTCGAGCGCGTCGCGCAGGACGCCCAGCGCGCCGTCGAGGTCGACGCCGAACTTCGAGTCGTCGTGCGCGGTCTGGATCGACTGGTGCGTCCGCGCCTTGATCCCCGGCGTGAGCCGGAGGAGGACGCGACGCGCGCCCGCCCCCGCCGCGCGCCCGACCTCCTCGGCCGAGTCCAGCACGACGAGCGCGCCCGCGGCCGCGGCGGCCGTCAGCTCCTCGTCCGACTTGTTGTTCCCGTGGAAGAGGAGCTCCTCGCCGCGGAGGCCCGCGTGGAGCGCGAACTCGAGCTCGCCGAGCGTCGACACGTCGGCCCCGAGGCCTTCGCCACGCAGCAGCCGCAGGAGAGCGACGTTCGGGAAGGCCTTGACGCCGAACGCGACGAGCGCCTCCGGATCGATCGCCCGGAACGCGCGCGCCTGGGCGACGATCGTCTCGCGGCAGTAGACGACGAGCGGCGTGCCGTGCTCGGAGGCGAGCTCCGTCGCCCGGACGCCGCCGATCGACAGCGCGCCGTCTTCGACAGCGGCCGTGTCGGGGAACAGCTCGAGCGCTAGCTCCACCAGCCTTGCACGGTGTCCCCGTCGCCGGGCCCGGTGTTGGGAGCCCCGATAGCGATCAGCTCCGCCCCCTCGGGCCCGGCCTCGAAGCCCCGCATCGTGTCCTTCGCGACGCGCACGGCGTCGAACGGCTTCAGGTCGACCACTTCGTCCTCGAGCTTGATCCGAACGCTTCCGCCCAAGAGGACGTAGATCTCCTCCTGATTCTTGTGCTTGTGCCCGAACGGCAACCGGAAGTCGGGTGCGATCCGCTGGTAGCTGATCCCGGAGTTCTCGAGACCGAGCGCGACGCGCGCCATCCGCATCTCGAGCTGCGGGGAGAGGCCGAACTTCGGCGCCTGGTCTTCGACCTCCTTGAGGTTGACGACGGTGTAGTCGGCCATTCGGCGGCTCCTTTCGTCGGATGACTGGGCGGCGACGCGATGCTAGAGTCACGGTAATGCAGGAGCTTCTTCCGTAGCGCAGGAGGCGAACGCGCCGCGCGCCGCGTGACCTTCCACTGGCCTCTCGCTCGAGAGGCTTTTTTGTTCCCGGAGGACGTGATGGACAAGTACGACGCGGAGACGATCGAGGCGAAGTGGCAGCCGGTCTGGGAGGCCGAGCGCGCCTTCCACGTCGACAACCCGCCGCCGGGCACGCCGCCCAACCCGCGCAAGCGCTACGTGCTGGAGCAGCTCCCGTACCCGTCGGGCTCGCTGCACATGGGCCACATGCTCGTGTACACGCTCGGCGACGTCCGCGCGCACTTCTACCGCCGCAGCGGGCACGAGGTGCTGCGGCCGATGGGCTTCGACTCCTTCGGCCTTCCCGCCGAGAACGCGGCGATCCGGAGCGGCACCCACCCGCGCGAGACGACCGAGCGGAACATCGTGGCCATCCGGCGCTTCATGGAGCGCGTCGGCTGGGCGATCGACTGGGACCGCGAGCTCTCGACCCACGACCCGGCGTACTACCGCTGGACGCAGTGGCTGTTCCTGCGCCTGTACGAGGCCGGCCTGGCTTACCGCAAGGCCTCACCGGTCAAGTGGTGCCCCAACGACCAGACCGTCCTCGCGAACGAGCAGGTGAAGGACGGCCGCTGCGAGCGCTGCGGAGCCGTCGTCGAGTCGCGCAACCTCGAGCAGTGGTTCTTCAAGACGACCGCCTATGCCGACGAGCTGCTCCACTTCGAGAGCCTGCGCTGGTCGGAGCGCGTCGTCGCGATGCAGCGGAACTGGATCGGTCGCTCCGAGGGCGCGGACGTCCTCTTCCGGGTCGAGGAGCTCGACATCGACCTGCCGGTGTTCACGACCCGGCCCGACACGCTCTACGGAGCCACGTTCTTCGTCGTCGCGCCGGAGCATCCGATCGTCGAGCGCCTGGCGCAGGGCTCGCCGCACGAGGAGGAGATCCGCGAGTACGTGCGCCGCACCGCGGCGAGGACGGTCGAGGAGCGGGTGGAGGCGAAGGAGAGGACCGGCGTCTTCACCGGCCGGTTCGCCACCAATCCCGTCAACGAGGCACGGCTTCCGATCTGGATCGCCGACTACGTCCTCTCCGACTACGGGACCGGCGCGATCATGGCCGTTCCGGCCCACGACGAGCGCGACTTCGAGTTCGCGCAGCGCTTCGACCTGCCGGTGAAGACGGTCGTCGTCCCGCAGGGCGCCGAGGTCGAGCCGGGCGCCGCCTTCGTCGGCCACTCCGACGACGAGGTGCTCGTCGACTCGGCGCAGTTCTCGGGCCTGAGCAGCCCGGAGGCGAAGCGCGCCATCGTCGAGTGGCTGGAGAGCCGCGGGCGCGCGCGGCCGGCGACGAGCTACCGGATCCGCGATTGGGGCTTCTCGCGCCAGCGCTACTGGGGCTGCCCGATCCCGATCGTCTACTGCGACGACGACGGCGTCGTCCCGGTTCCGGACGAGGACCTGCCGGTGCTGCTCCCGGACATCGAGGACTACCTCCCGAAGGGCAAGCCGCCGCTCGCCTCCAACGAGGAGTGGATGCGCGTCCCGTGCCCGCGCTGTGGCCGCGAGGCGCGGCGGGAGGCCGACACGATGGACACCTTCGTCGACTCCTCCTGGTACTTCCTGCGCTACTGCGACCCGCACAACGACCGCGCGCCGTTCGCGCGCGAGATCGTCGACTACTGGGGCCCGGTCGACTTCTACCAGGGCGGAGTCGACCACGCGACCGTGCACATGATCTACGCGCGCTTCTTCCAGAAGGCGCTGAACGACCTCGGGCTGGTCGGCTTCCGCGAGCCCTTCGCCCACTTCCACGGCAACGGCTGGGTCAAGTACGCCGGCGCCAAGATGTCGAAGTCGCGCGGGAACGTGATCGCCCCGGACGAGGTCGTCGCCCGCTATGGCGCCGATCCGGTCCGGCTGTACATGCTCTTCGTGGGCCCAGCCGACCAGGACATCGAGTGGTCGGAGGAGGGAATCGAGGGCATGCTCCGGTTCGTCCGGAGGCTGTGGCGGCTGGTGAACGAGACGGCGGCCGCCTCGCCGCGCACCGGCGAGCCCGGCGAGCTGACGCGCAAGGCGCACGCGACGATCGCGAAGGTGACCGACGACATCGGCCGTCGCGAGTCGTTCAACACCGCGATCGCCGCCGTGATGGAGCTCGTGAACGAGCTCGCCGCGGACACGTCCGCTCCAGACGCGCGCTTCGCCGCCGAGACGGCGGTCTCGCTGATCCAGCCCTACGCGCCGCACGTGGCGGAGGAGCTATGGCAGCGCCTCGGCCGGGAGCGCCTCTGGGCGGAGCCGTGGCCCGTCGCCGACCCGGCATGGCTCGAGCGCGCGACCTTCGAGCTCGTCATCCAGGTGAACGGCCGCGTCCGCGACCGCGTGCAGGTGTCGAGCGACGCATCCGAAGAGGAGCTCGTCGCGCGGGCGAAGGAGTCGCCCAAGGTGCGCGCGCACCTCGACGGCAAGGAGATTCGCCAGGCGATCGTCGTGCCGCGGAAGCTCGTGAACCTCGTGGTCGGATAGGGCGCGCTCCGGCGCCGCCTGAGGCGCCGACTCGGCGGCGCCAAGTCGGCGCACTTCCGGCACGTTCGCGTGCGCTTTGTCTCGGCAGACTCGACGACGTGCCCGAGCTGCCGATCAGCCGTCGCCGCGCGCTCCTCGCGGGAGCGGCCCTCCTCGCGGTGCTGCTCTTCGGCAGCCGTCTCCTCTCCCACGGTGGGAGCGCGGCGCCTCCCCCGCCGTCGCTCCCACCGCCGGCGATCTCGACCACGACGGCGTTGCCGGCGCGCGTCGTCGTCGACGTGGTCGGGGCGGTGCGCCGCCCGGGCCTCTATCGGCTCGCGCAGGGAGCCCGCGTGGCGGACGCCGTCGCGCGGGCCGGCGGCTCGACCCGCAAGGCCGACCTCTCGCTCGTGAACCTCGCCGCCCTCGTCTCGGACGGGGAGCAGGTCGTCGTGCCGCGGCGGGGCGCGGCCGTGGCGGCGTCCGGCGCGACGGGCGGCGCCTCGGGCGCCTCGGGTATCCCGACCGGCCCCGTCCACCTGAACAGCGCGACCATCGAGCAGCTCGACGCCTTGCCCGGTGTCGGGCCGGTGACGGCGCAGAAGATCGTCGACTACCGCCAGAAGCACGGCGCGTTCACCTCGGTGGACGAGCTCGACGCCGTTTCGGGGATCGGCCCGGCTCGCCTCGACCAGCTGCGGGACCTGGTGGCGCCGTGAACGACGGAGCGGTTCGTGTGGTCGTGCCGCAACACGTCGCCGCCGCGGCGGCCCTGGGTCTCGCCGCGTCGCTCGTCGTGCGTTGCACCTGGCCCGCGCTCGCCGTCGGCGCGGCGCTCGCGGCCGCCGGCTCCGCGTTCGTGCGGCCGGAGCGAGCGGCGTTCCTCGTCGTGGTTGCCGCCGCCCTGGGGGCGCTCTGGTGGGGGAGCACCCGGGCTGCGGACCTCGACCGCAGCGTGCTCCTCGCGCGGGTCGGCTGGTCGGAGACGACCGCGGTGACCGTGACCGGTCCGCCGCGGCGCGGCCGGTTCGAGCTTCGCCTCCCGGCCCGTGTGGCCCGCTTCGGCCGGCTCGCCGTCGACGAGCCGGTGCTCCTGGAGCTGCCGCTCGGCCGCGCGCCGCCGCAGGGCGCCCGCCTCGAGGTGCTCGGAGAGCTCGTCCGTCCACGCGGGCCGTCGAACGGCTTCGACGAGGCCGCTTGGCTCCGGCGCCAGGGCGTCCACGTCGTCCTGCGCGGCGACCGCTGGCGCACGGTCGGCAGGCGCGGCGGCCTGCCGGGGCTCGCCGACCGGCTCCGCGGATGGCTCGGGCGGTCGGCCGCGCGTGGCCTCGCCGGCGAGCGGCGCGGCATCGTCGAGGGCGTCGTGCTCGGCGACGACGCCGGGCTCTCGGACGGGCTGCGACGCGACTTCCGAGCCTCGGGCCTCTACCACCTCCTGGCGGTCTCGGGTCAGAACGTGGCGCTCGTCGCGGGCTCCGCGCTGTTCGTGGCGTGGCTCGTCGGCCTGCCGCGACTCGTCGGCGAGCTCGGCGCGCTGGCCGCGATCGGCGCTTACGTCCTGGCCGTCGGAGCGCAGCCGTCCGTCGTGCGCGCAGCCGTCGCGGGAGCGCTCGGCTCCCTCGCGTGGCTCACCGCGCGCCAGAAGGACCGCTGGCACTTCCTGCTCCTCGGTGCGATCGTGCTCCTCGCCTGGAACCCGTACACCCTGCTCGACCCGGGCTTCGAGCTGTCCTTCGCGGCGGTCCTCTCGATCTTCACGATCGCGCCTCGAATCCGGCGCGCGCTCGAGGGCTACCCGGTCCCGGGGAAGCTCGCGGACGTCGTCGCCGTCTCGACGGCCTGCGGTCTCGCGACCGCGCCGGTCTCGTGGTTCCAGTTCCACGCGATCCCGCTCCTGACCGTGCCTGCGAACGCGCTCGCGGCGCCGGCCGTCGTCCCGCTGCTCGGCCTCGGGCTTGCCGCGGCGGTCGTCGCGCCGCTCTCGGGCGGCGCCGCCGCGACGCTCGCGGGCCTGAACGGCTGGTGCGCGGCCTACCTCGCGGGCTGCGCGCGCCTCGTCGGCGGCCTGCCGTTCGCCCAGATCCGGTCGGGCCGCACGGCGGCCGCGTTGGCCGGCGGACTCCTCCTCGGCGCGGCCTATGCTTGGCGCCGGTGGCGTCCGACCTGAAGCCCGCGTACCTCATCACCGGCAGCGACCGGCCGAAGGTCGCGCGCGCCGTCCGCCGGCTGCGGGAGCGGATGGGAGCGGACGCGGCCGAGATCCTGAACGCAGGCGAGAGCTCGGGCGAGGAAGCCGTCGCTGCGTCCAACGCGCTGGGCTTGTTCGGTGACGGGGCGCGGCTCGTCGTGGTCGAGGAGGCCGACCGCTGGAAGGCGGCGGACGTCAAGGCCGTAGCCGAATACCTCGCCGCGCCGGCGCCCGGCACCGTCCTCGCGCTCGTGGGCGAGGGGATCAAGAGCGACGCGGCGCTCGCGAAGGCGTGCGCGAAGGCGGGGGAGGTCCTCCGCTACGAGGCACCGCGCAAGCGTGACCTCCCGGGCTGGGTGGCAGAGCAGTTCGCCCGCCGAAGCGCCCACGCAGACGCCGACGCCTGCCGCGCGCTCGCCGAGCTCGTCGGCGACGACCTCGACGCGCTTGTCGTCGAGGTCGAGAAGCTCGCGACGTGGGCGGGTGGCGAGACGATCGACGCCCGCGACGTCGAGCTTCTCGCCGTCCCGCGCGCCGAGGCCTCCGTGTTCGCCCTCACCGACGCGTGGGGCCGGCGCGACGTCGCCGGCGTCCTGCGCGCGTGCGACTCGTTGCTGGAGCGATCGTCCCGGGAGCTGACGGGGATCGCGGGCCTCCTCGCGAGCCATGTCGGGAAGGTGCGTGCCTGTCAGGCGCTCGCTACCGAGGGCGTCCGGCCGCGCGACGCCGCCGGCCGGTTGAAGATGCATCCGTTCGCCGCCGAGAAGGCGTTCGCGCACGCCGCGAGCTTCAGCGTCGAGGAGCTCCGCGCGGCGACCGTTCGCCTCGCGGCGCTGGATGCGGCGCTGAAGGGGAGGAGCCGCCTCTCCGGGGAGCTCGAGCTCGAGCGAGCGCTGATCGACGTGACCCGCGCCGACCGCGAGCCCGCGGCCGCGCCTGCCTGAGGCCTAGAGCTACGAGGGGCGGCGAGGACGTTTCTGTCGACCGGTCGTTTCAGACGGGCATGCGGGAAACCCGCACGTCCTGATGACGGCACCGAAGCGGCGCCTCAGCGGCCCGAGACGAGCTTCGCGGCCTGCGCCTTCCGGCGCGCCGCCGTGTTGCGATGGAGCGCTCCGCGCGCCGCCGCCTTGTCGATCGAGCGGACGAGCCGGACGTGCGCCGTGGCGATCCGCTCGCCGTCGCCGTCTGCGACCTCGTCGCGGAGCCGACGGGTCAGCGTCTTCACCGTCGAGCGGTAGCCGACGTTCTCGAGCCGCTCCTGGGCGGCCGTCCGCACACGCTTCTTCTGTTGCTTGATGTTCGGCATTTCCGTAGCAATGGCCCGCGTTCCGCGGGCCCGGCGATGGTACCAGAGCCTCCTCGCCCTCCCCGGCGGCAGCAAGCCCCCTCCCTATACTCGCGGCGTGGTAGAGGCGCGCGGCTCGACCGGCGCCGCGGAGGCGCGGGGCCGCCGGCTCGCCTGGTCGACGGCCGTCTTCTCGCTCGCGACAGGCGTCTCGCGGGTGGTGGGCCTCCTTCGCGAGTCCGTCGTCCGCTACTACTTCGGCACCGTCGGTTCGATCAACGCGTTCGAGGTCGCGTTCCTCGTCCCGAACACGATCCGAGCGCTCGTCGCCGACGCGGCGCTCTCGTCCGCGTTCGTCCCGGTCTTCAGCGAGCTCCTCGAGAAGGGCGAGCGGAAGCGCGCCTGGCGCGTCGCCTCGAGCCTCTTCTGGCTGATGCTGCTCGGCCTCGGCGGCCTGACGGCGATCTTCATCGTCGTCGCCCCCTGGGTGATGCGCGCGTTCGGCTACGGCGGACTTGCCACCGGCCTCGCGCGCGTCCTCTTCCCGATCGTCGTCCTGCTCGGGCTGACCGGGATCGTCGTCGGGATCCTCAACAGCTACGAGCACTTCTCGGTCCCGGCGCTCGCGCCCGTCTTCTGGAACCTCGCCATCGTCGCCGGGCTCGTGCTCGGCGTGCCGCGCGCGCACGGGATCGACGCGAAGCTGTACGTCTACGCCGTCTCGATCGTCGTCGCGACGCTGATCCAGCTCCTCCTGCCGGTGCCGTGGCTACGGGGCCGCGACGGCCGACTGCACATGGTGCTCGACTGGCGCGACCCTGCCGTCCGCCGCACGTTCAAGCTGATGGTCCCGATCACGCTCGGCCTCGGGCTGATCAACCTGAACGCGCTCGTCGACACGCTCTTCGCCGCGCGCCTGATCGACAAGAACCAAGCCCCGAGCGCGATCAACGCCGCGTTCCGCCTCTACATCTTCCCCCAGGGCATGTTCTCGGTGGCCGTGGCCACGGTGCTCTTCCCGGCCCTCGCGCGCCTCGCGACCCGCGGCGACGACGAGGGGTTCCGCCACACGGTGGCGCTCGGGCTGCGCCAGATCGGCTTCCTGCTCGTCCCCGCCAGCGTCGCCTCCGCCGTCCTCGCGACTCCGATCGTCCGGCTCGTCTACCAGCGAGGCGGCTTCACCCCGTCGCAGACGCACGTCGTCGCCGGGGCGCTCGCCGCGTTCGCGCTCGGCCTGACGTTCAACGGGACGATGCTGATGCTCAACCGTGCGTTCTTCAGCCTCCAGTCGAACTGGATCCCGACCGTGGTGGCGCTCGCGAACCTCGGCCTCAACGCCGCGCTCGACGCCGCGTTCTACCGGGTCGGGATCTGGGGCATCCCGCTCTCGACGTCGCTCGTGAACATCGCCGGGTCAGCGGCGCTGCTCGTCCTGCTCCGGCGGCGGTTCGGCCGGATCGAGCTGGGCGAGACGGGCCGGTCGTTCGGCTTCGTCGTCGTCGCGTCCGCGGCGCTCGCCGCGGCCGCGTACCCGGTGTGGCGGGGCCTCGACGCGGTGCTCGGCCGGTCGTTCGGAGGCCAGGTCGTCTCGGTCTTCGTGGCGCTCGCGGCCGGCGCGCTCGCCTACCTCGTTTCCTGCCGTTTGCTGCGGGTTCGTGAGCTGGACGCGTTGCTATCGTTGCGAGCCCGTCTCCGCCGCGCGTGAGCTTCGCATGGACCAAGAACGCATCCGCAACTTCTCGATCATCGCCCACATCGACCACGGGAAGTCGACGCTCGCCGACCGCATCCTCGAGCTCACCGACGCGGTCTCGAGCCGGGAGATGCGCGAGCAGGTGCTCGACACGATGGACCTGGAGCGCGAGCGGGGGATCACGATCAAGGCGCAGGCCGTGCGCGTGCACTGGAAGGGCCACGAGCTCAACCTCATCGACACGCCCGGCCACGTCGACTTCACGTACGAGGTCTCGCGCTCGCTCCAGGCATGCGAGGGGGCGCTCCTCGTCGTCGACGCGGCGCAGGGGATCGAGGCCCAGACCCTCGCGAACGCGTACCTCGCGATCGAGAACGACCTCGAGATCGTCCCCGTCGTGAACAAGATCGACCTGCCGCAGGCCGACCCCGACGGGACCGCGGCGGAGCTCGCCGACCTCGTCGGCGAGTCGCCGGAGCGCGTGCTGCGGATCTCCGCGAAGACGGGCGAGGGCGTGGCCGACGTGCTCGACGCGGTCGTCGAGCGGGTGCCCGCCCCGCGCGGCGAGCCGGACGCGCCGGCCCGCGCGCTCGTCTTCGACTCGTCCTACGACCAGTACCGCGGCGTCGTCGCGTTCGTGCGCGTCGTCGACGGGTCGTTCCGACGCCGCGAGCGGCTGCGCGCGATGGCGGCGGGAACGCGCTTCGAGGCCGAGGAGCTCGGCTTCTTCTCGCCGACGATGCGGCCGACGGAGACGCTCGGCACGGGCGAGGTCGGCTACGTGATCACCGGCCTCAAGGACGTGTCGCGCCTGCGCGTCGGCGACACGCTCACGTCCGAGGAGCGCCCGGCCGAGGCGCCGCTCCCAGGCTACAAGGACGTGAAACCGATGGTCTTCGCGGGCCTGTACCCGACGGACTCGGACGACTACCCGGAGCTCCGCGACGCGCTCGAGAAGCTGAAGCTGAACGACGCCGCCCTCTTCTACGAGCCCGAGACCTCGCAGGCGCTCGGCTTCGGCTTCCGCTGCGGGTTCCTCGGTCTGCTGCACATGGAGATCGTCCGCGAGCGGCTCGAGCGCGAGTTCGACCTCGACCTGCTCGTCACGGCGCCGAACGTCGCGTACCGCGTCGAGACGCCCACCGGCGAGACCATCGAGGTGCACAGCCCGGCCGACATGCCGGCCGAGCTCGAGCGGATCGAGGAGCCGTACATCAACGCCTCGATCATCGTCCCGAAGGAGTACGTCGGATCCGTGATGGAGCTCTGCAACGAGCGCCGCGGGCGGTACGGGTCGCTCGAGTACCTGTCCGAGAGCCGCGTCCACCTGACGTACGAGCTGCCGCTCGCGGAGGTCGTGGTCGACTTCTACGACCAGCTGAAGTCGCGCACGCGCGGCTACGCGAGCTTCGACTACGACCTGGCCGGGTTCCGCGAGGCGGACCTGGCCAGAGTGGACATCCTCGTGGGAGGCGAGCCTGTGGACGCGTTGTCACTGATCGTTCACAGAGCCGACGCCTACGAGCGGGGCCGCGCGCTCGTCGAGCGTCTGCGCGACGAGATCCCGCGCCAGATGTTCGACGTCGCGATCCAGGCCGCGATCGGCTCGCGCGTCATTGCCCGCGAGACCGTCAAGGCGCGGCGCAAGGACGTGCTCGCCAAGTGCTACGGCGGCGACATCACCCGCAAGCGGAAGCTGCTCGAGAAGCAGAAGGCCGGCAAGAGACGGATGAAGCAGGTGGGGATGGTCGAGGTGCCACAGGAGGCGTTCCTCGCGGTGCTCAACCTCGGGCAGGAGCCGCGCCGATGACCACCGCCGGCGACGGGGTCCGGCACCTGTACGTCCACTTGCCCTTCTGTGCGCACCGCTGTGGGTACTGCGACTTCGTCACGCTCGTCGGCCGCGCCGCCGACCACGGAAGCTACGTCGACGCCCTCCTCGCCGAGCTCGAGCTCCAGCGGCCGGTGCTCGCGCCGCGTCTGGAGACGATCTTCCTCGGCGGCGGCACACCGACGTTCACCTCCGCCTCGGAGCTCGCGCGGCTCCTGGCGGCGCTGCCGGGCGCCGAGGAGGTTACGGTCGAGGCGAACCCCGAGACGGTCACGCCCGGGCTGGCGCTGCTCCTGCGAGAGCACGGCGTGACACGCGTCTCGGTGGGAGCGCAGAGCTTCCGGTCACACCTGCTCGCGGTGCTCGAGCGCCGTGCGACACCGGCCGCCGTCCGGGCCGCGGTGTACGCTCTGCGTGATGTCGATTTTGACAACATCTCACTCGATCTC
>VAXK01000047.1 GCA_005885565.1 Actinomycetota bacterium | reverse complement strand
AGAACTTCGTCTACAACACCGGCTCCGAGAGCCACTTCCTGCGCCGGCTCGTCTCCGTCTTCCTGAGCCCGCTCGCGACCAGCTACATGCTCGTCGTCGCGCTGCTCCTCTCTGTTGCGCTCAACGGGCGCCGACGCCTGCTCGCCGCTCTCGCGGTGGTCTCGTTCGCCGGCCTCCTCTGGACGTTCTCGCGCGCCTCGGTCGCGGCGCTCGTCGTCGGCCTCTGCCTGCTCGCCCTCGTCCGCCGGCGCGTGTGGCCGCTCGCGGCCGCCGTCGCCGCGGCGGCGATCGGCGTCGGCTTCGCGCACGTCTTCACGTCGATCGCGCCGGAAGGGCACTGGACGAAGGCGGACCTCGCGTACCAGCGCAAGCGGGCGAGGCAGCATCCCGGCGCGTCGGGGCAGCCGCTCAACCTCAACGAGTCGTCGCTGCACAGCCACTGGGAGAACCTGAAGCACGGGCTCCACACCGACGTCCACCATCCGCAGGGCTACGGCGTCGGGAATGCTGGCCAGACCGCCTCACGCACGAACGTGCCGCTCGAGGCCGGCGAGTCGAACTACACGGAGATCGCAGCCGAGACCGGCCTCGTCGGCGGTCTGCTCTGGATCGCGTGGGGCCTCGCGCTCCTCGTCGCGCTCGCCCTCGCCGCGCGCTTCTCGGTCTTCGCGGCCGCGCTGGCGGCGGCGTTCGCCGCGATCCTCGCGCTCGCGATCCAGACCGACGTGATCGGCGACCCCTGGGTCGCCTACTGCGTCTGGGCGCTCGCCGGTGCGCTCGTGGCCGTCAGGACGAGGGCGTTCCCGGAGGGATCGCGCACGAGCGGCCCGGCCGCGGTCTCCTCCGGCTCCTGACCAGCATCGGCAACGCGGCGCACGACCTCGTCGCGCGCCTCGGCGCTCGGCAGGAGGACCGTCGCGTACCGAAGCGCTGCCGAGCCCTCCGGAGGCGGCGGTGCGCCGGAGCTCTCCCACGTGTTCGCGCCGAGGTGGTGGTGGTAGCCGCCCGCGCTCAGAAAGGCCGCCTGCGGGACCCGCTCGACGACGAGGTCGAAGCCGAGGACGTCGCGGTAGAACTCGACCGTCTCCGGGATTGCCGCCACCTTGAGGTGCACGTGCCCCATCGTCGTCCCGGCCGGGAGCCGGCCGAAGTCGTCGTCGGCCTGGGCGAGCAGGTCGGCGACGTCGAGCGGCTCGGTCGTCATCCGCTGCCCGACCTGGCCCTCCCACAGCTCGCGCGGCCGGTCGGCGTAGATCTCGATGCCGTGCCGGTCGGGGTCGCGGAGGTAGATCGCCTCGCTGACGTAGTGGTCGGAGAGCCCGGTCAGCGGCACCCGCTCTCGCACGGCATGCGCGAGCCAGCGCGCGAGCGAGGGCCGGTCGGGCACGAGGAGCGCGAAGTGGTACAGGCCCGTGTAGCCGTCGGAAGGCTCGGCGCCCGCCTCCTCGACGAGCCCCAGGAGCTCCGTCGAGTCGGCGCCGAGCGAGGCGCGCCCCGCGCCCTGCTCGAGCACGTCGAGCCCGACGACCGACCGGTAGTAGTCGAGCGACCGCTGGAGGTCGGACACCGTGAGGTGGACCGGGCCCATGCTCGTCTCGGCGGGAAGCGGCATGTGACGGCAAGATAGCTCCATGCCGAGGGGCTACATGGAGGGGCCGGCCGCCGAGGAGGCCGAGGCCCGGCTCGACGAGCTCGAGCGCGGCCGGCGGGAGGAGCCGCGTGCGCAGGAGCGGCCGGCGGTCTACGGCTCGACGCGCGACGAGCCGGAGCGCCACTTCATCGGCTGGCTCGACGACGTCGACCCGGACGAGCTCTTCTCGTCCGGCGAGGCCTGGGGCCTCACCGTCGTACGTAAAGCACAAGACTGAGGGGCGGGCGGGGAGGTGCCCGCCCCTCTCAAGCACGACCTACCGGCCGCGGAACGACCTACTCGGTCGCCTTGATCTGACCGCGAATCTCGCCGCCCTGGTTCTTCGGCGTGTGGACGTTCACGTACGTCGCGCCGTGCTCGATCGCGTTTCGCGCCACTGAGGTGACCGTCACGGTCTTCGAGACCGGCGACTTGCACGGCCCGCAGAGTGGGACCAGGATCGGGCCCGAAACGCCGGCCTTGCCCTTGTGGATGTGCGCGGCGAACGCCTTGCCGCTCAGGTGCGCGAACGTCAGCTTGAACGTCAGCTTCTTGCCCTTGAGCGTGCCGGTGAACGTGCCCGTCGCCGCCGCAGGGACGCCCTTCGGCTTCGGGACCTCACGCCCGGCGGCGAGCTTCGCCGACAGCTTGTACGTGCCTTCCTTGCGGACGGCCGCGAGGCCGCCTGCCGCGAGCGCCGCCGTCAACGCGAGGACGGCGAGCGTGACGAATGCCTTCTTCAACCTCTCCTCCTGTCGCCCCTGTGGAGGGCATCGATGGCTTACGAGGCCTATTCGGAGAGGTCGTGCGTTCGGTTTTCAGAGGGGGCGCCTGACCGCAGATACGGCTCCTAGCAGTCGACACCACGGAGGGAGCGCCCCCCAGAGAAGAAGACACCGCCGAGAGTCGAAACCCTGCACGGGACCTCGCCGACGTGCGCTATACCTCTGCAAGGAACATGGCCAAGCCCGTCCAAGAGCTCGATCGGGTCATCATCAGGTTCGCCGGCGACTCCGGGGACGGCATGCAGCTCACCGGCGGGCGCTTCACGAGCGAGACAGCCGTGCTCGGAAACGACCTGTCCACGCTCCCGGACTTCCCGGCCGAGATCCGCGCGCCGGCGGGCTCGCTGCCCGGCGTCTCCGGCTTCCAGGTCCACTTCGCCGACCACGACATCCTCACGCCGGGCGACGCGCCGAACGTCCTCGTCGCGATGAACCCCGCGGCGCTCAAGACGAACATCCGTGACCTCCCGAAGGGCGGCACGCTGATCGTGAACTCCGACTCCTTCACGGCGCGGAACCTCGAGAAAGCGGGCTACGAGACGAACCCGCTGGAGGACGGCTCGCTCGACGAGTTCCAGGTGCACTCGGTGCAGCTGACGTCGATGACGCTCGAGGCGTTGAAGGACGTCGACGTGACGAAGCGCGAGGCCGAGCGCGCCAAGAACATGTTCGCCCTCGGGCTCATGTCCTGGCTCTACAACCGGCCGACCGAGGGCACGGTCGAGTTCATCGAGCGGAAGTTCGCGTCGAAGCCGTCGATCGCCGAGGCCAACCGGCGCGCGTTCCAGGCCGGCTACGCCTTTGGCGAGACGACCGAGAGCTTCGCCGTCTCGTACGAGGTGAAGCCGGCGAAGCTGCGGCCGGGCGTCTACCGCAACGTGACGGGGAACCAGGCGCTCTCGCTCGGCCTCGTCGCCGCCTCGGTGCAGAGCAAGCTTCCGCTCTTCCTCGGCGCGTACCCGATCACGCCCGCGTCCGGGATCCTCGAGGAGCTCGCGCGCTTCAAGAACTTCGGCGTCCGCACCTTCCAGGCGGAGGACGAGATCGCTGCTGTGGGCGCGGCGCTCGGTGCGTCCTTCGGCGGCTCGCTCGGTGTGTCGACTTCCAGCGGTCCCGGCGTCGTCCTGAAGGGCGAGACGATCGGGCTTGCCGTGGCGCTCGAGCTCCCGCTCGTGATCCTCGACATCCAGCGGGCCGGGCCCTCGACGGGCATGCCCACGAAGCCGGAGCAGGCCGACCTCTTGCTCGCGCTCTACGGCCGGAACGCCGAGTCGCCGGTCCCGGTCGTCGCCGCGTCGACGCCGGGGAATTGTTTCGACGCCGCGCTCGAGGCGGTGCGGATCGCGACCAAGTACCGGACGCCGGTCTTTCTCCTTTCGGACGCGTACCTCGCGAACGGGTCGGAGCCGTGGCTCATCCCCGACGTCGCGTCGCTTCCGGACCTGTCCGTCGAGTTCGCGTCCGAGCCGAACCAGGACGGAAAGTTCATGCCATACCTGCGCGACGAACGGACGCTCGCGCGGCCGTGGGCGATTCCGGGCACGCCGGGGCTCGAGCACCGGATCGGCGGCCTCGAGAAGGAAGCCGTGACCGGAAACGTCTCGTACGACCCGGACAACCACGACTACATGGTTCGCGTCCGCGCGCGCAAGGTCGCAGGCATTGCGGGCGACATCCCCGATCTAGAGGTCGACGACGAGGAGGGCGCGCGCCTGCTCGTGCTCGGCTGGGGCGGCACGGCCGGGCCGATCGGCGCCGCGGTGCGGCGTGTGCGCGAGGGCGGCAGGAAGGTCGCCGCGGCGCACCTGCATCACCTGAACCCGTTCCCGCGCAACACCGGAGACGTGCTGCGCCGCTACGACCGGGTGCTGGTTCCGGAGATGAACCTCGGCCAGCTGCTCAAGGTCGTGCGCGCGGAGTTCCTCGTCGACGCGGTCGGCTACAACCGCGTGCGGGGGCTGCCGTTCACGTCCGCGGAGCTCGCCGAGGCGATCGAGGCGATGGCATGAGGCGGCTCGCGCTCGTTGCCGTGGCGCTCGTCCTCGCGCTCGCGGGCGCGGGCGGGGCGGCCGCGACGGCGTCGTCGCACCACCCGGGCTACGCAACCTCCGTGGACGTGCTGTGACCGAGCTCGGCGCCAAGGACTTCAAGACCGACCAGGAGGTCCGGTGGTGTCCGGGCTGCGGGGACTACGCCATCCTGGCTGCGCTGCAGGGGTTCATGCCCGAGCTGGGTCTGCCCCGCGAGAAGATCGCCTTCATCTCCGGGATCGGCTGCGCCGCACGCTTCCCGTACTACATGGAGACGTACGGCATGCATTCGATCCACGGGCGGGCGCCGGCGATCGCGACAGGTCTCTCGACCTCGCGCCCGGACCTGTCCGTCTGGGTCGTGACTGGAGATGGCGACGCGCTCTCGATCGGCGGTAACCACCTGATCCACGCTCTGCGCCGAAACGTGAACCTGAAGATTCTGCTCTTCAACAACCAGATCTACGGGCTCACGAAGGGCCAGTACTCGCCGACCTCCGAGCTCGGGAAGGTGACGAAGTCGACGCCGATGGGCTCGCTGGACTGGCCGTTCAACCCGCTATCGCTGGCGATCGGCGCGGAGGCGACCTTCGTCGCGCGCTCGATCGACACCGACCGGAAGCACCTGACGGAGGTGCTTCGCGCAGCCGCGGCTCATCGCGGCTCGGCGTTCGTGGAGATCTTCCAGAACTGCAACATCTACAACGACGGCGCGTTCGACTTCGTCAGAGACGACAAGACGAACCGGATCTACCTAGAGCACGGCGCGGAGATCCGCTTCGGCGAGGACGGCTCGGAGAAGGCGGTGCGCCGGCGCGAGGACGGGTCCGTCGAGGTCGTGCCGGCGAACGGCGAGGTGCTGGTGCACGACGCGCATGCGGAGGAGCCGTCGCTGGCATTCGCGCTGTCGCGCCTGACGCGCGCCACCGCGGGAGCGACCCCGATCGGCGTATTCCGAGACGTGTCGAGGCCGGTCTACGACGATCTGATGGAAGAGCAGATCGAAGTCTCGAAGCAGCAGAAGGGCGCCGGAGATCTCGGGGCGCTGCTGCACGCAGGCGATACGTGGCGGATCGAGTAATCCCGTCGTTCGGAACTTAACAATCCGTTGTTCTACGCAGCGAGGCGCTGGACTAGGCGTTCAGCAGTAGCTGCCGCTGACTCGAGGTCCGCTTCTTTCGAAGCCGGAGGAGTCGCTTCAATTCATCTTCATCGCGCTCGGAGATCTTGCCCGCCTCGCGAAGCCCGCGGATCGTATTTGAGAGGGGTTCAGCGGCCGCCGCATCACCGAACGTGCGCACCGCCGCGTCCCGAAGAGCGAGTTCAATCTGAAGCCATTCGCTCAAGAATAGCGTGGTCCCGAACTCGCGAGGAGAAGTTGGTTCAGGAGCGTGCCACTCGGAGACGCCACGGCCTCGCCTTGTTCTTGTGGCGGCGAGCAAAGAACTTACCGCACCGATTGCGGTGCCAGCCAATGTTGCCAAGGCCGCCACCAGTTGACCTCCAGAGAGATTCGGCAGGAACCGAACTGCAACAAGGTACACCAATCCAGCGATCGCCGTCAGAATTCCGGTAAGGGCATAGAACAAGAGAAGTCGTTCGACAGGTGATCGAAGACGCGACGGTGGGCGTCTCATCTCATCCACCGCTCGCAGGATGTCGTTGACGGCGATTTCGCGTGCCTCCCCATAGGGTTCGGCAGCAGATCGCCAAGCGCTCGCCAAGATCTCATCCCTTAAGCCAGCGACAACCTCTTCTAGGACGTCGCGCGCAGCTTCGGTAAGCGGAGCAGGCTGACGCCCTCTAAGCATCGTGCCACTCGCGCACGTAAGCAGCTGCAAGACTAATAAAACCCAGGAACACCGTTGCAATAAAGACGTAGGGAAACCAGCCAGTATCGGCCCTTGTCGCCTCGTAAGTAATCGCTGCGACCGAGGCATATGACCCAAGCTGTCCTGCAACTGCGACGCGTGACCGTCGGCGGGTTCGATATCTCTTCCGGACTACTCTGTTAGCCTCTTCAATGATCGTACTAGTGAATTCGGGCTCTCCTCCCGTCGCGCGTTCATCTGCTTCTAGGCGCTCTGCTTCACGCATTAAGGCTTCCGCGAAATCATCTACGGCCCGTTGAAACCGATCCAGAGCGGGGCCAGATAGCTGCGGCGGATTCGATTGCCTTAGGGTAGGTAGCCAACGTGTTCGTGCCATAAGTATGCCGCATCCAGCCTTCCGGCGACTACGCCGACGCATACTAGACACCATCCGCAGTGGACCACCAGTGGGGAATGCGGAGGTGAAAGGTTCAGCTTGTTTGCCAACCCGCCGCTCCGGCAAAAGGCGGCGTGCATCGGCGCTAGCGCTCCAGTTCATCCAGCGCACTCTCATGAGGCCGCCCCGTACGAGGGCAGGCGCGGCTGGTCCTCCCTGCGCCGCTCTAAAGCCAGACCGTTGTCGGTCCTAGGTTGGCCCCCTCGCGCGGGCTCGCTCCACAGCCGCCGCGACGCCCTCGCGCCACGGTTCGCCGTGGCCAAACGCGAGCACCTTGGCGTCCAGGCCCTCCAGCCGCGTCAGCGAGTCCAGGCACTTCGCCGAGCTCAGGTTGAACGCTCGCGGCATCAGCTGCGGGCCCCTCGCGCCCGTCAGCGCATGGAGCGTGCACAGCTCGTCGCCGACCACCACCGCGCCCGCCCCCTCGAAGTGCAAGCACAATGGCCCGACGTGTGGCCGGGCATGTGGATCACGCGCGGACGGCCGGGCACGTCTAGCGTCTCGCCGTCTGCATAGGTCGTCAGCTCTCGGATCGGCTTCGGCTTCATCGCGCCCGCGCCAGCCAGGTGGGCGAGGAGCCGCCACGTGTGCTGGTACCGCAAGTACGGCAGGAACGACGCTTCATTCTTGCCGTACGGCTTGCCGGTCGCGGCCAAGCTCTCGTCGTCGGCGTGGACGTACACCGGCACGCCGGTCTCCTCCCGCAGCGCCTCCGCGAAGCCCGTGTGGTCGGAGTCGGCGTGCGTGAGGACGATCGCGGCCAGGTCGCCGACGGACCGGCCGAGCCAGCCGAGCGCGACGTCCAGCTGCGGCTGGTACTTCGGCGCGCCCGCGTCGACGACTGTGAGACGGCCACCGTCCTCGACGAGGTACCAGTTCACGAGGTCCGTGCCGAGGCGCCAGACGCCGCTCGCGAGCTCGGTCGGCTCGGTCGTCCGCACGCCCATCGGCAGATCTTGTCCGAAACGGACGAAGCCCGCCGCGAGGGCGGGCTTCGCTCGAGCGCGCGTGCGGCGTCGCGCTACTTGTCGTCCTCCGCGGCCTGCTGCGGCGTCACGACGCGCGTGATCACCTTCTCGCAGTTCACGAACACGTCCTTCTCGGACGCGTTCTCGTAAGCCACGTCGTTGCCCGGGCCGCAGTCGACCCGGTCGACCTGGTTGTCGGCCGCGAGGGCGTGCATGACGTCGTCCCCCGGCCCGCCGTTCTCGACGTCGGCGCCCGAGCCGACCCAGATCACGTCGTTGCCGTCGCCGCCGTTGATCGTGTCGTCGCCCGGCCGGCCGCGCAGCACGTCGTTCCCCGCCTGCCCGTCGATCGTGTCGCTGCCGGGACCGCCGCGGATGAAGTCGTCGCCGCCGCCGCCGAGGAGACGGTCGTTGCCGGCGCCGCCGAAGATCCGGTCGTTGCCCGCCTCGCCGTCGACGGTGTCGTCGCCTGCCCGCGCCCCGATGAGGTCGGGTCCCGGCGTGCCGATGATCGTGTCGTTCCCCTTCGTCCCCTTGAAGACGTCGCCGGACGCGACCGCCACGACCGCAAGCGCGACCACGGCGAGCAGCGCGAGGACGATCAACCTGCCCTTCATTGCCTACCTCCTGTCGGGTTGACGCGCTGATCGTTGTCCGGCTGCGTCAGCCGCTCGTTCGCCGCGCATTCGGCACGCGTAAAGCAGGTAAGGCGCGCGTAAAACGGCGGGCGCTGCACGGCTCGGCGTGCCTCCCGCGTCACACTTCCGTGCGTCTTTCGCGCGGGTGGCTGCCACCGGGCCGTGTCTCCGACGGCCGCCGCGGGACGCAGGCGGAAAGCCTGATCCCCTCGGCGCGTGCGTCTCTCGTCACGGTGGCTGCCACCGGGACACGGCTCCGCCGGCGGGGCGCGCCGGGTGCCCGTTCAGGCGTGCGTCAGCTCGGGCGCGGCCAGCTCGGCGGCCGAGGGCTGCGGCAGCCGAACGACGAAGCGGGTGACCCGGTCCGGCTCGCTCTCGACCTCGACGCTGCCGTGCATCCCCTCGACGAGCTCCTTGACAATCGCGAGGCCGAGGCCCGTGCCCACCGGCCGCTCGCCGCCGTAGCGGGAGTAGAGGAAGAAGCGCTCGAACGCGCGCGGGAGCTCATCAGGCTGGAGCCCGGGCCCGGTGTCCT
This sequence comes from Actinomycetota bacterium, assembly GCA_005885565.1. GTDB lineage: Bacteria > Actinomycetota > Thermoleophilia > Gaiellales > Gaiellaceae > AC-50. The sequence continues at coordinate 1,388 of VAXK01000047.1, read as the reverse complement.
CGACGGCGATCGAGCCCGGCTCGGCGAGCACGCGGACGACCCCCCCGGGCGGCGTCAGGCGGAGGGCGTTCTCGACGAGGTTCGAGACGACCTGGAGCGTGCGGTCGCTGTCGCCGATCGCGGGCGCGGGGAAGGGCGCGACCGCGTCGAGGGTGACGTCGAAGGAGCGCGCCTGCGCCTCGTACCGCGCCACCGTCTCCCGCGCGGCGACGCCGAGGTCGATCGGCTCCGCGTGGACGCTGAACTCGCTCTTGTTCATCCGGGCCAGGTCGAGCAGGTCGCGCACGAGCCGCTCCAGGCGCGCGGCCTCGCGGCCGATCGTCTCAGCCGCCTCGTCGACCGTGAACGCGCCGTCCGCGAGGCCCTCCGTGTAGCCGCGGATCGCCGTCAGGGGCGTCTTTAGCTCGTGGCTCACGGAGAGGAGGAACTGCCGCTCGGCGGCGCGCGCCTTGCCGAGCTGCCGCGCCATGTGGTTGAAGGCCGCCGCGAGCTGGCCGAGCTCGCGCACGCCTTCGACCGGGACCGGGGCCGGCGAGCGCTCCTCGGCGAGGCTCCGGGCGGCCGCCGCGACGCGCCGGACAGGCCGCGAGATCGCGCGGGCCAATAGGAACGAGGCAAGGGCGGCGAGCGCAGCGCCCGCCAGCGCGGCGATCAGCAGGCCGGCGAGGAACGGCCTCGCGGCGGTCGCGCCGAGCTTCGTCGGGCGCAGGAGCACGAGCGCGCGGTTGCCCACCTTGCGCGCCGCGTAGAAGTAGCGCTCGCCCTCGATCCGGATCGTCCCCTGGACGCGCTTGCCCTTGCGCACGAGCGGCGCCTTGTCGACGGGGAAGAACGGTGACGAGCCGTCGAGCTTCGCCTTCTCGGCGCGCTCGCCTTGGCGCGAGAGGTACGGCTGGAGCGCGTCGAGCCGCGAGAGCGGGAGCAGCGACCGCTTGCGCTCGTTCGTCGCGAGGAGGTCGGCCTGGTTGGCGAGGCCGCGCAGGGTCGCCTTCTCCACCTCGCGGCGCGTCAGCACGGCACCGATCGCGAGGCTGAGGCCGATCGAGAGCACGACCGCGAGGAACGTCGCTGCGAAGAGACGCGTCCGCAGCGAATCGAGCCGGTTCATCCCCGGACGGCTTTGTAGCCGGCGCCGCGGACCGTGCGGATCAGCTTCGGCCGGCCGAGCTTGCGGCGGAGCTGCGCCACGTGGACATCCACAGTTCGAGTGCCGCCGTGGTAGGCCATGCCCCAGACGCGGTCGAGGAGCTGCTCGCGCGAGAAGACGATGCCCGCGTGCTCGAGCAGCCAGGCGAGCAGGTCGAACTCCTTCGTCGTCAGCTCGACGGGCTCGCCGGCGACCTTGACCTCGCGCGCGTCGCGGCGCAGCTCGACGTCGCCGAGCTCGA
>VAXK01000060.1:15690-17085 GCA_005885565.1 Actinomycetota bacterium | reverse complement strand
CTCCTTCGCGCGTGTAAGGAAGTGGTAGAGGGCGGGCTTCCAGCGCCCGTTCGGGCAGGCGAGGCCGACGGCGCGCGCGTGGATCGTGAAGCCGACGTTGGGGCCGCCTTCAGCGCAGTTCGTGTCCGGGAACGTGCCCGAGCGGAGGACGCGCTTCGTCTTGCCGGAGGCGACGCGATCGACGAGGACGCGTACCCGCAGCCGCCGGCTGACCGTGCACGGCGCCTTCGTGTCGTTCCAGACGCCGCGCATGTCGGCCGCCTTCGAGCTGACCAGGACCCTCGCCGTCACCGTCAGGGTATCGAGGCGCGCGGTTCCGAACGCGGTCGGCTCGCCGCTTCCGATGGCGGCGATTCCCAGGAACAGAGCCGCTTTCCCGATCATGGGGCTACAATTCGACGGACATACGGGGGCGACCTGGTTTCGACGTGGTCGGTTCTCCGGCAGAGCTGCAAGCCGAGGTCCCCGGTCGGCCTCGTAAAACAACCGGGACACAAAGCAAGTGCGAAGAACGATCTCGCACTCGCCGCCTAGCCAAAACTAGGTAGCGACGTCGCTCCGAGCTCGGCCCGTGGCTCGGGTAGCGGCGCCAACAACGGGCTCGGCGCCGAAGGAGAGCCAATCGCCGGAGGCGCGACACCACAGGATGGCTAGCCCGTCGGTAGGTCGGCAGCCCACCGGCCGCCGGGCGAAAGCAAACGGCTGCCTAAGCTTGTAGACGCTCTGACCGGTGCGTCCGCGGACGCGGGTTCGATTCCCGCCGCCTCCACTCCGCCCGGAGGCCCTGGCGCCTGCGGCGAGCCATCGCCAAGGGCTGCGAAGATTGGCCGGCGATGACCACCGATGCAGGCCGGCGCTCGCCGCGTCGAATGCTGCGAGAGGAACGATCAAGGATCCTGTCCCTGCTCTCGGAGAGAGGCGGACGCGACGTGCGGCTCTTTGGTTCCCTGGCGCGTGGTGACGACGACGCCCAGAGCGATATCGACCTCCTCATCGAGCTTCCTGGCGGCGATTCGGCGGCGGCTGAGCTTCTGACCGTGCTTGGTCTCTCGGAGGAACTCTCGGAGCTCGTAGGGGCGCGGATCGACGTCGTCACCCCTCGAACGCTCCGCGACGAGGTGCGGGACGCTGCGATTGCCGAGGCAGTCCCGCTATGAGCCGACGCGAGGCCTTGCGCCTCCGCGACATACGTGAAGCGATCGCGACGATCCGGGGTCACATTGCGGGTGGCTCGTTCGATCGAAAGACCAGTGATGCAGTCTTGTACAACCTCGTCGTCATCGGCGAGGCGGCGGCCCAGATCTCCGATGACACTAGGGGCCTTGCTCCGGAGATCCCGTGGACGAAGATCGTCGGACTCCGCAATCTGATCGCACACGAGTACTTTCGAATCGA
>VAXK01000060.1:0-15666 GCA_005885565.1 Actinomycetota bacterium | reverse complement strand
ACGACGCCTCGTCGACGTGAACCTCCGGGGTTCGATGCTCGTCGCCTTCCACTCCCTCGAGCGCGAACTCTCACCTCAGCTCGAGCGGAACTACGACGTGATCGCGCTCGTCGAGCAGCAGGGATGGGGCAGGCGGCTGAAGTTGCACTTCGCTCTCTGCGCCGACGAGGACTACCACGCCATCGTGGGCGAGCTGTTCGGCGGATTCCAGACGATCGAAATCGCTGACATGTCCTAGCCAAGCTCGCAGCGCCCTCCGGAAACGCAGTCTTCATCAACGGCATCCGGTTCCACCCACTCCGTCAGGAAGTCATGCGCCAGCTGCGCGCCGGGGCCGTGACGACTGGGGAGTTTTCCGTCCGGGGATAGGTGGCACAGACGGCTTGTCGACCAAGAAGGGGAGTCTCAATGATCGTTTCGCACGCCGACGGGCAGCCCGTCGCGCACGCTACGCACCAGCACGGCCTTCACCAACTCGCTCGCCGTATGGTCTTCGCGCTCGCCCTCCTTGCAGGAGCGCTTGCGCTCGCGGGCACGGCCGGGGCCGCCTCGCACCGCGTGGCCAAGGCCGCGCCGCCGCCCGACTTCGGGCCGAACGTCAAGATCTTCGACCCGAGCATGTCGACGAGCGAGATCAAGGCGGTCGTCGACGCGGTCGCGGCGCAGCAGGTCTCGAACCAGTTCGGCACGCAGCGGTATGCGCTCCTCTTCAAGCCGGGGACCTACGGCACCCCTGGCGATCCGCTGAACTTCCAGGTCGGCTACTACACCGACGTGGCCGGGCTGGGCAGCTCGCCGGGCGACGTCACGGTGAACGGCACGATCGACGTCTACAACCAGTGCTTCTCCGACGGCTGCACCGCGCTCGTGAACTTCTGGCGCTCGGTGTCGAACCTGACGATCGACGTCGCGGGCAAGGAGAACAGCTGCCAGTTCGGCGAGTTCTGGGCGACCTCACAGGCGGCGCCGATGCGGCGCGTCCACGTGAACGGCTACGCCACGCTCATGGACTACTGCTCCCAGCCGTCCTACGCGAGCGGCGGCTTCATCGCCGACTCGGAGTTCTCCGGCAGCACCGTCGTGAACGGGTCGCAGCAGCAGTACCTCGTCCGGAACAGCGACCTCGACGGCTGGACGAACGGCGTCTGGAACCAGGTCTTCGCGGGCGTCGTCGGCGCTCCGGCACAGTCGTTCCCGAGTCCGCCGTACACGACGCTGGCCTCCAATCCCGAGTCGCGGGAGAAGCCCTTCCTCACCGTCGATGGGGACAACCACTACAGCGTTTTCGTCCCGGATGCGCAGTTCGACGGCGTCGGAACGACCTGGCAGAACGGCCCAACGCCCGGCCGGTCGATCCCCATCGAGGACTTCTTTGTCGCGAAGCCTTCCGACAGCGTCCAGGCGATCAACAACGCGCTCGCGCAGGGCAAGAACCTGATCTTCACGCCGGGCGTCTACGCCGTCGATTCGACGATCAAGGTGAAGCGTCCGGACACCGTCGTCCTCGGCCTGGGCATGCCGACCCTCGACGCGCAGAACGGCGTCGTCCCGATGTCGGTCGGCGACGTGAAGGGCGTCGAGATCTCGGGCCTCATCTTCGACGCGGGCCCCGTGAGCTCGCCGGCGCTGCTCCGGGTGGGGACGCAGCACGCGCCCAACCAGCACGTCGCGCGCGCGAGCGATCCGAACGACCCGACCGCCCTGCACGACGTGTTCTTCCGCATCGGCGGGCCGCACGTCGTGAGCCTGGAGGAGAACGCCGACCACGCGATCCTCGACGACATCTGGGCCTGGCGCGCCGATCACGGAAGCGGCGTCGGCTGGACGAGCAATACGGCCGATTCGGGCGTCGTGGTGAACGGCGACGACGTGATCGCTACCGGCCTCTTCGCCGAGCACTTCCAGCGCTACGACGTCATCTGGAACGGCGAGAACGGCAAGACGATCATGTTCCAGAACGAGATGCCGTACGACCCGCCGAACCAGGCGGCCTGGGAGCACGACGGCATCCTCGGCTTCGCCGCGTACAAGGTTGCCGACTCGGTGAAGACCCACGAGGCGTGGGGTCTCGGGAGCTACTGCTTCTTCAACGTCGACCCGACGATCCACGCCTCGCACGCGTTCGAGGTGCCCGTGACCGCAGGCGTGAAGATGCACGACCTGCTGTCGCTCTCGATCACCGCCCACGGCGTGATCGACCACGTCGTCAACGACACGGGCGCTCCGACCGACGCGAACACGAATCCGAGCGACGTGGTCTCGTATCCGTAACGGCCGCTAGAACGAGCCGCCGGGCACCGGCCTGGCACAGGACGACCGGACGATCATCGGCGCCGGAGCGACCTCGACGCCGCGACGACCGCGACGAGCAGGCCCACACCCACAAGGTTCGCGATTCGTCGGTGCCCGCTCCAGACGAGGCCGCTGAACACGGCGAGGCCGCCGACGAGGAGCGCGATCCAGCCCGGCGCCAGCGCCGGCCGGCGCAAGCGCGAGCCTAGCCCCAAGGAGGCGGCTGGTAGCCGCCGCCGACCGGCGCGCCGGTCGCGATGAACTCGAGCCCGTCGGCGCCGGCGATCGGAAGGCGCGTGGCATCCGGATCGACCCGGACGAAGCGACCCGGCTTGAGCTCCACCTCCTCGCCCGCGACCAGCATGCGCCCCGAGCCCCTGACGACGAAGTAGACCTCCTCCTGCCCCTCCTGCGCGTGGTCGTGCTCCCGGCCGCTCTGGTTCGGAGGGAGGACGAAGTAGTTGAACCCGAAGGCGCGGGCGCCGACGGCTCGGCGTGCCTTCCGCACCATGCCGCCCGGGCCTTCACCCTCCAGCGCGCTCACGTCGACGACGTCGTACGAGGCCATCGACGGGACTCTACTTCTCCCGCTCCGCGTCTTCGCGCCTCGCGAGCCGCTCCGCGAAGGCGCGTCGCAACGTCTCGCCCGAGACCTTGAGCTGGTAGCGCGGCCGCCGCGGCTCGAGCTTTACCACCTTCACCTGCTCGCTTCGGTCCCCGTAGGCCCGCCCGTACGCCTCGGACTCGCCGATCTCCCGGAGCCTCCGCTTGCGCCGCCGAAAGAGCCTCATCACATTCGGAAGACGCCGAACTCCGTCTCGGGAACGGGCGCGTTCGTCGCGGCCGAGAGCCCGAGCGCCAGCACCTTCCGCGTGTCGAGCGGGTCGATGATCCCGTCGTCCCAGAGCCGGGCGGTCGAGTGGTACGGGTTGCCCTCGGCTTCGTACTTCGCGCGGATCTCGTCGGGATCGGCGTCCCCGACCATCGTGAGCACCGTCGCCGCCTGCTCGCCGCCCATCACCGAGATGCGCGCGTTCGGCCACATCCAGAGCTGCCGCGGCTCGTACGCCCGGCCGCACATGGCGTAGTTGCCCGCGCCGAAGGAGCCGCCCACGACAACGGTGAACTTCGGCACCTCTGCGCACGCCACGGCCATGACGAGCTTCGCGCCGTCGCGCGCGATCCCGCCGGCCTCGTACTCCTGGCCGACCATGAACCCGGTGATGTTCTGGAGGAAGACGAGCGGCACGCGCCGCTTGCAGGCGAGCTCGATGAAGTGCGCGCCCTTCTGCGACGACTCGGCGAAGAGGACGCCGTTCGAGGCGAGGATCCCGACCTGGTAGCCCTCGATCCGCGCCCAGCCGCAGACGAGCGTCTCGCCGTAGAGCGCCTTGAACTCGTCGAAGCGGCTGCCGTCGACGATCCGGGCGATCAGCTCCCGCGGGTCGACCTGGTGGCGGAAGTCCTCCGGCACGAGCCCGTACAGCTCGGACGGGTCCTCCGCGGGCGGCTCGGCCGGGGCCACGTCCCAGTGACTGTCACTGGGCGCGGGGAGGTGCGAGACGATCTGCCGCAGGAGCGCGAGCGCGTGCTCGTCCGAGGTCGCGTAGTGGTCGGCGACCCCCGACCGGCGCGTGTGGACGTCGGCGCCGCCGAGCTCCTCGGCGCTCACCTCCTGGCCGGTCGCCGCCTTCACGAGCGGCGGCCCGCCGATGAAGATCGTCCCCGTGCCGCGGACGATGATCGTCTCGTCGCTCATCGCCGGCACGTAGGCGCCTCCGGCCGTGCAGGAACCCATGACGGCCGCGATCTGCGGGATCCCGAGCGCCGAGAGCCGCGCCTGGTTGAAGAAGATCCGGCCGAAGTGGTCGCGATCGGGGAAGACCTCGTCCTGGAGCGGCAGGAAGGCGCCGCCGGAGTCGACGAGGTAGAGGCAGGGGAGGCGGTTCTGGCGCGCGATCTCCTGCGCGCGCAGGTGCTTCTTCACCGTGATCGGGAAGTACGTGCCGCCCTTGACCGTCGCGTCGTTCGCGACGACCACGCACTCGCGGCCCTCGACCACGCCGATGCCGGTGACGATGCCGGCCCCCGGTGCCTGTCCCTCGTACATGTCCCACGCGGCCAACGCCGAGAGCTCGAGGAAGGCGCTGTCGGGGTCGACGAGCCGGTCGATCCGCTCACGTGCCGTGAGCTTTCCGCGCGCGCGGTGCCGCTCGAGCGCCCGCGCACCGCCGCCGCGGGCGACGAGCTCCGTCCGCTCCAGCAGCTCCGCGACGAGCGCCTCCATGCGCTCGCGCCGCCGCGCGTAGTCGTCGGACGCGCGCTCGACCTGCGAGCTCAGAACGGCCATCGAAGCGGAGCCTAACGCGCAGCCGAGGGAGCGGACCCTCCCCCGGACGGGGGGCGAGGCGTGCCCCGAACGCGGGATGACGGCCCGCCGCCGCCGACACACGCTGAGTCTGGGTTTTCGATGGACCGCCGCGCCCCCACCGTCGCCGCAACGGCGCCGCCGCTCGCTACCCCCGACCCGGGGCTCGGCGAGCGCGTCCGCCGGCTTCGCAACGCCCGCGGGCTGACGCAGACCGAGCTGGCGGAGGCGCGCGTCTCGAAGGAGTACATCAGCCAGATCGAGACCGGGAAGACGCGGCCGACGTCGCAGACGCTCGAGTGGCTCGCGGATCGCCTCGGCGTCGACACGCACTACCTCGCCGACGGCGTCTCCGACCGCGACCACCGCGAGCACGAGGCGGTCGTCTCCCGGGCCGAGGACGCGGTAGGCGAGAAGCGCTACGGCGACGCGGTCGACCTGATCGGCGGCCTCTCGCGGGCGCCTGCCTCCCCGGAGCTCCACCTGCGCGCGCTCTTCGCCGAGAGCTGGGGGCGCATGTACCTCGGCGAGCTCAAGCCGGCGCTCGACCGGCTGGAGCGCGCACGCGCAGTGGCCGCGGGCGACGCGTTCGGCGACGTCCACCGCGCCGAGGTCCTCTATCGCCTCGCGTGCTGCCGGTACAAGCTGAACCACGTCGAGCAGGCGCTCAACGACTTCAGCGCCGCGCTCGAGCTCGCCGACCGGTCGGGCGAGAGCTGCGACCGGCTCCGCGCCCACATCCTCGAGTGGCGCTCGCGCTGCTACCGGCGCCATCGCGACTGGGAGGCGGCACGGGAGGACATCGACCGCGCGCTCGAGCTCGCCGAGGCGCTGAGCGACGACGAGACGATCGCGCACGTCCACTTCCAGGCCTCGCTCGTCGCCGAGCGGAACGGCAGCTGGGCGCAGGCGCGCACGTACTCGCAGCGGGCGAAGGAGCTCTACGAGGCCGTCGACGACCCCGTCAACGTCGGCCGGCTCCTGAACAACCTCGGCTGCCTGAGCTTCCTGCTCGGGCACAAGGACCAGGCCGTCGAACAGCTCAAGGACGCCTTTCGGATCGCGCTCGAGGTGGGCGACCCGGCCGACGGCGCGCAGGCCGTCTCCTCGCTCGCCGACGTGCACCTCCGCAGCGGCGAGCTCGAGCTGGCGGAGCGCCAGGCGCGCCACGCGCTCGAGATCCTCGACGGGCGCGTCGACTACCTCTCCGAGATCGGCATGGCCACGATCGTCCTCGGTCGCGCCCTCATGGGACAGGGCCGCCTGGACGAGGCCGAGCAGGCCTTCACCGGCGCCGAGACGAGCTTCACCGAGCTTTCCTCCATCAGCCATACCGCGCTCGCGTGGACGGCGAGGGGCGACCTCGCCCTCGAGCGCGGCGACGTCCGCGGGGCCGGCGAGCTCTTCCGCCGTGCCGCCGAAGCCCTCCAGGAGAACGTCTTCTAAGGGAAGGAGGTGACGAACGTGCTGCGGAAACTGGCCCTCCTCGTCGCGGTTGCCGCGCTCGGGCTCTCGCTCGCCGGCGCTGCAGGCGCGAAGAACAACAAGCCGCCGAACGGCAACGCCTACGGTCACGGCTCGAGCTTCGCGGACGGTCGCTAGCAGCGACCGTCCACGGCCTCGCGTGAGTACGCTGGCGTCGCCGTGCCTGCGCCGTGGCTCGCCGACCTCGAGCGCACCCTTGCCGAGGGCGACGAGGACAGCCTCGCGATCGCGGTCGTCGTCCTCGCGTCGGTTGCCGGCGCGAACGTACGCCTCGACGGCGAGGAACGGGACGGCGCCGTCCGCCGCGCCCTGCTCCTCCTCGCCGCGGGCGGCGATCCGAACCGCGGCCTCGACCTCGGCGGGCGCGCCGTCCGCGCGCTCGCGACCGACCTCGGCGACCTCGATCGCCGCGAGATCCTGACCTCGGCGCTCGCCGAGCTCGCCGCCGAGGCGCAGGGACTGCCGCACGTGAGCGAGGCGCTCCGCGGCCTGCTCGACGCGCCCGAAATCGCGTGGCGCGCGTATGCCTGCTCGCTCCTTGCGGCCGAGCTCGGCACCGACAACTGAAGTACGCACCTCTCGCCTCCCAGGCGATTCCTTTCGGGCCAGGAGACGAGCCGGGCGCTCTGACCGGGCTAGGCGCTGCGGCGACGCCTAGCCCGAGGCGCCCGGCTCGCCTGCCGACTTCCCGTTTCGAGCCGCTCCTAAGCGATCGACGAAGTCCCTGCCTCGCGTGGAGAAGGTAATCGTCACGCGATTGTGACAAAGCTGTCGCGAGGCAAAGACGTCCGTTGACGTTGCAAGAAACGCAAAGGCACCATCACGCTCGTGCGCGACCTCGACGTAGCGGCCGGCGAGGAGTCGATCGGCACGCGAATCCGGCGCCTCCGGCTCGACCGGGGGCTGTCGCAGCGGGAGCTGTCGGGCCCCGGCGTGTCGTACGCATACGTCTCGCGGATCGAGGCGGGACAGCGGGAGCCGTCCCTGAAGGCGCTCCGGATCCTGGCGCGGAAGCTGCGCGTGTCGCTCGAGCTGCTGGAGACCGGTGCGGCGGTCTCCGATGCTCAGGACCGCCAGCTGCGCCTGGCGGATGCGGAGCTCGAGCTGAGCCTGGGCACCGACCTCCGCGCGGCGGAGGAGAGCTTCCGCGCCCTCCTCGTCGACGCCCGCGAGAGCGGCGACACGTACGTCGAGGCGCGGGCGCGCGCCGGGCGCGGGATCGCGCTCTCGGCGCTCGGCGAGGCGCGTGGAGCGGTCGCGGAGCTCGAGCGCGCGCTTGACACCGAGGCGGCCGTGCCCGAGCTCCGCCCGGAGGCCTACCGGGCGCTCGCCCGCGCCTACCGCGAGCTCGGGATGCCGCAGCGGGCGGTCGCGCTCCTCGAGCGCTGCGTCGAGGAGCTGGGACAGCGGCCGCCGGGCGACGAGGCGAGCACCGCGCTCTACACGACGTACCTGAGCCAGGCGCTCGAGGAGCGCGGTGAGGCGGCGGGCGCGCGAATCGCGCTCCTCGAGGCGAGGGAACGGCTGGAGGCGATCGGCGACGCCCGCGCCCGCATCCGGCTCTACTGGTCGCTCGCCCGCGCGGCCGCCGAGGAGCGGCACTTCGACCGCTCGCTCGCGTACACGTGGCGTGCCGTCGCGCTCCTCGAGGCGAACGAGGACACCGTCGAGCTCGCGCGCGCTCATCTGACCTGCGCCAGGATGCTCGTCGAGGAAGGCCAGGGCGAGTCCGCCGGAACGCATCTGGAGCGGGCGGAGTGGCTGCTCCAGCTCGCCGGCGAGCCGGCCGAGCTCGGCGTCCTGCGGACGGCGCAGTCGCGCTGGGCGGCGGAGGTCGGCCGCGTCGACGAGGCGCTCGAGCGGGCGCGGGAGGCGGTCGAGATCCTGGAGGGCGACGAGACCCAGGGCGGCGCGTGGTACGCGCTCGGCGTCGCCCACGCGCTCCGGAACGAGACGGACGAGGCCGACGCCGCCTTCCGCAGCGCGGTCGACCACCTCGCCCGGGGCGGCGACTGGCGCGAGGCCGCACGCGCCTCGAGGGAGTGGGCCCGCGCGCTCCGCACCGCCGGTCGCGAGACGGAGGCGTTCGAGGTGATGGAGCAGGCGACGCTCCTGACGGTGCGCGGCATGGGCGCCGAGGCCCGCCGGGCTCACTGATTCTCACGGCACCGCTCGCAGTACAGTCGGCGCGTGCCGATTTGTGCGAGCTGCGGCGCCGAGAACCCGGAGGGCTTCCGCTTCTGCGGCCGCTGCGGCGCGGCGCTCCTCGAGGCGGCGCCCGAGCGGCGCAAGACGGCGACGCTTCTCTTCTGCGACGTGAGCGGCTCGACCGCGCTCGGCGAGCGGCTCGAGACCGAGGCCGTCCGCGAGGTGATGCTGCGCTACTTCGACGAGATGCGCGCGGCGGTCGAGCGGCACTCCGGCGTCGTGGAGAAGTTCATCGGCGACGCCGTCATGGCCGTCTTCGGCGTGCCGGTCGCGCACGAGGACGACGCGCTCCGCGCCGTCCGCGCGGCGGTCGACATGCTCGCCCGGCTGGACGAGCTCAACGACGAGTTCGAGGGTCGGTTCGGCTCGCGGATCGGCCTGCGGATCGGGATCAACACCGGCGAGGTCGTCGCGGGCGACGTGAGCGCCGGGGAGACGTTCGTCAGCGGCGACCCCGTGAACGTCGCGGCGCGGCTCGAGCAGACCGCCGGGGTGGGGGAGGTCCTCCTCGGCGAGCTGACGTGGCGGCTGACGCGGCAGGTCGTCCGCGCGGATCCGGTCGAGCCGCTCGCGCTGAAGGGGAAGGAGAAGCCGGTCCCGGCCTACCGGCTGCTCGGGCTCGTGGACGGCGTCCCGGGCCGGGCTGCGCGCGCCGGGTCGGCGCTCGTCGGCAGGGAGGAGGAGCTGGCGACGCTCCGCCGAGAGCTCGACGTCGCCGTCGAGGAGCGAACCTGCCGCCTCGTCACCGTCCTCGGCGAGCCCGGCATGGGCAAGAGCCGGCTCGCCGCCGAGCTCCTCGGCTCCTCCGGGCACGCTGCGCGCCTGCTCGTGGGGCGGTGCCTGTCGTACGGCGAAGGGATCACCTACTGGGCACTCGGGGAGATCGTCCGCGCGGCGGCCGGGCTCGAGAAGGACGATCCGGCGGCGACGGCGCGCGCGAAGCTCGAGGCCCTCCTGGCCGGGACCGCGGACGCGGACGTCGCGACGGGCCTGCTCGTGCAGGCGATCGGCCTCGAGCGCGGCAGCGGCGCGACGGGCGAGATCGCCTGGGCGGCCCGCCGGCTGGTCGAGACGGTCGCGCGGGAGCAGCCGGTCGTCGTCGCGATCGAGGACCTGCACTGGGCCGAGCCCGCGCTCCTCGACCTGGTCGAGCAGCTGCCGGCGCTCGCCCACGGGCCGATCCTCGTGCTGTGCCTCTCCCGGCCCGAGCTCCTCGAGGCCCGGCCGGAATGGCCGGGGACGCGGCTCCGCCTCGAGCCGCTCGGCGACGCCGACGCGCTCCGCCTGATCGAGGGCGCGGGCCTCGACGCCGAGACGCAGGCACGCGTCCTCGAGGCGGCAGCCGGCGTACCGCTCTTCGTCGAGGAGCTCCTCGCCCTGCTCGTCGAAGAGGGCCTGACCCTCGCCGAGTTCACCATCCCGCCGACGATCGACGCGCTCCTCGCCGAGCGCCTCGACCGCCTCGAGTCGCGCCAGCGGACGCTGCTCGAGGACGGTGCCGTCGAGGGCCAGCTCTTCCACGTCGGCGCGCTGCTCGCGCTCGCGGCCGAGACGGCGGAGCAGGCGTCGCCGGCGCTCGAGCAGCTCGGCCGCCGCGAGCTCGTCCAGCCGGCGCCGCCCTCGTTCACGGACGAGCTCGCCTACCGGTTCCGGCACATCCTCATCCGCGACGCGGCCTACCGCGCGCTGCCGAAGAAGGCGCGCGCCGAGCTGCACGAGGTCTACGCCGGCTGGCTCGAGGGGAAAGCCGGCGGCCGGGCGACGGAGTTCGAGGAGATCCTCGGCTACCACTTCGAGCAGGCCTACCGCTACCGCGTCGAGCTCGGGCTCGCCGACGACGGGCTGGCCGTGCGTGCCGGGCGCCTGCTGGCGTCGGCGGGACGCCGTGCGCTCGGCCGGTCGGACATGGCCGCCGCGGAGGGCCTTCTGTCGCGGGCGGCCGAGCTCCTCCCGGACGACGACCCGGAGCGGATCGAGCGCCTGCTCGGTCTCGGCGTCGCGCTTCGCGAACGGGGTGAGTTCGACCGCGCCGGCGAGATCACCGCGGAGGCGATCGAGCGCGCCGAGGCCACGGGCCTCGACGGCGTCGCCGGCCGCGGTCGGCTGAACCGCGCGTTCCTGCGGCTCTTCACCGATCCCGCCGGCACCGGCGAGCTCGTGGCGACCGCGACGGGGGCGCTGCCGGTCTTCGAGCGGCTCGCCGACGACACGGGTCTCGCCCAGGCGCTCTGGCTCATCGCGCTCTCGGACTGGAACCGCTGCCGCGTCGGCAAGGCCGAGGAGCTCCTGGATCGCGCACTCGAGCACGCGGAGCGGGCCGACGACCGGCACTGGCGCGACCAGATCGTGACGATGCGCGGCCTCTCGACCGTCTCGGGGCCGACGCCCGCGGAGGACGCGCTCCGCCGCTGCGACGAGCTGCTCGCGCACGCGCGCGGCGCGCGGGGAACGGAGGCGCTCCTCACGTCCTACTCGGCGGTCTTGGAAGCGATGCGCGGCCGCTTCGACGCGGGACGCGAGAAGGCGGCTCGCGGCTCGGCGATCCTCGAGGACCTCGGCCGGCGCGTCACCGCCGCGGGCGTCTCCTACTTCGCCGCCCGGGTCGAGCTGCTGGCCGACGAGCCCGCCCGCGCCGAGGAGATCGCCCGCTCGGCGCTCGAGATGCTCGACGCGCTGGGCGAGACGGTGAACTCCGCCGTCCTCGCGACGCTGCTCGCCGAGGCGCTCTGCCGCCAGGGGCGCTTCGAGGAGGCCGTGGCCGCGACGGAGACGAGCGAGCGGACGGCCTGGCCGGACGACCTCCACGCCCAGGTGGGGTGGCGCGCGGCCCGGGCGCAGGCCTATGCGGGTCGCGGTGAGCCGGAGCCGGGGGAGGAGCTGGCGCGGACGGCGATCACGCTCCTCGAGGACGCAGACGACCTCGACCTGCGAGGCGACGCGTTCGTCGCGCTCGGCACGACCCTGTCCGGAGCGGATCGGCGCGCCGCCTACGACGAGGCCGTCGCGCTCTACGAGGCGAAGGGGAACCTCGCGTCGGCGGCGCGGGCGCGACGGCTCAGCTGAGCCCGAGCCGGGCCGCCAGCTCCGGGTCGCGGCGTGGGGCGCGCGCCGGCGGCACGACGAGCGTCGCGAGCAGGGGCACACGAGCCTCGGGGAGGTCCTCGAGCGGCAGCCGCAGGACGACCGGGTCGGCGACGAGCGGATACGGCGAGGCCTCGTACACGATCGCCTCGTGGTCGCGCGGGTACGTCTCGACGAGGCACTCGACGAGGAGCGCGAGGTTCTCGCGGCGCGGCTCGGTCGCGTATCCGAGCTCGCCGACGACGCCGATCTGCCACAGGACGAGCGTCGCTGCGGGGTCCGGCGGGCGGCGATGGACGACGAAGTCAGTGGCCTCGTAGCTCTGGAGCCCCGTCACCGCGGGGTCGATCCCGAGGTCGGCGACGAGGCAGTCGAGCGCCGAGACGGCGGGGAGCATGCGGGCACGGTGGCCCTCGGCCCGCGCGCGGCGGACGGCTTCGTGCCCGGGGTGGACGAAGACGCCCGGGTGCCCATAGAAGGCGGCGCAGACGTCCCGGCCGGCCCGCACCGGGGCGAGCAGCTCGTCCACCATCTCGGCGTACGTCTCGTGCCGCGGCTTCCCCGGTGCGTAGAGGCCGTCGAGCGAGCGGCTGCGCGGGTTCGTCCGCTCGATCCAGTGCGCCGTCAGCGGCTGCGTGACGAGGTAGAGGACGTCGTCCGCCCGCTCGATCGCCGCCGCCGCCTCGGGCGTCACCTGCTCCCGCAGCGCGATCCCGGTGCCGACGACGGTGAGCGAGCCGAGCGCCGCAGTCAGGTCTTCGGCTTGAAGATGACCATGAACATCATGTAGACGAGCCCCGGGAGCTCCTTCTCGAGCACGCCCTTGATCCGCTCGAGGTCGCGGCTGAGGACGATCTGGATCGTCTCGTCCGGCAGGCCCGCCTGCCGCAGCGTCCCCTCCGGGTCGCTCGTGTACGCCTGCTGGAGCTCCGTGTCCTCGCTCAGCTTCTGGAGGAAGCTCGCGAGCTCACCGCCGTTCCCGTTCATGCCTACCTCCCGGTCGCTGGACCGCCCGGCGGCGACGCTAACACGGCGAGGGCGGCGAGTGCGGCATCGCGCAGCTCGGGCCGGCAGACGAGGATGTCGGGCGTCCAGGGATCTGCGCAGTCGAAGCGAACCGGCGAGCCGTCGAGCCGCGAGACGTGCGCGCCCGCCGCGAGCGCGACCGCGGCCGGCGCGGCCGTGTCCCAGGCGTACTGGCCTCCAGCGTGGACGAACAGGTCGGCCTCGCCGGTGACGACGGCCGCGGTCTTCGCGCCGGCGGAGCCGAGCGGGACGAGCTCGCCGCCGATCGCCTCGGCGAAGGCCTCCGCGAATAGCGGCGGCCGGGTGCGGCTGACGACGATGCGCGGTCGTCGGCTCTCCGGCGGTGGGAGCGTCGGCGGCGTGCCGGTCGAGAGGACGACGCCGCGCGCAGGGAGGGCAACGGCGCCGGCGGCGGCCCGTTGGTCGACGACGAGCGCGACGTGAACGGCCCAGTCCTCGCGCCCCGGCTCGCCGAACTCCCGCGTGCCGTCGAGGGGATCGACGACCCAGGTGCGGCCGCCGCCTTCCGCCGAGCGCGCTCCTTCCTCGGAGAGCACCGCCTCACCGGGGCGCTCGTCGGCAAGCCGGCGTGTGATCAGCTCGTGCGAGAGGCGGTCGCCGGTCGCGCGGAGCGAGTCGGGATCCGCGGCGTCTCGTCGGATCGAGAGCAGGAGGTCCGCAGCCTCGGCCGACACTCTCGCGGCGAGGGCGTGGTCGTCCGGTTTCGGAGACCTCGCCACGTTCGCATCATGCCGCTTGCGACTATCCGTACCGTTCCACGCGGGTGACGCGATCGAGGCTAGGGTCGACCCAGGCACGATCGTGACCGGGGCCGCCGTCGACGCGGTCGCGCGTTCCGTCCCAGGCGCGAAGGAGGTCGTTTCCCGTGCCACCCAACAAAGTGTCGCTTCCCGCGCCGCCTTCGAGGCTGTCGTTCCCGGGGCCGCCGACGAGGACGTCGTTCCCGAGCCCGCCGTCGAGCAGGTCGTTCCCTCCGAGGCCGCAGAGCACGTCGCGCCCGGCCGTGCCGACGAGGACGTCTCGGCCCGCGGTGCCCGTGACGGTGCAGCGCGGCGCGCTCGGAGCGGGAGCCGCGGACGCGACAAGAGAAGCGAGCGCGAACAGAGCTGTGGCCGCGACCAGGCGACGCATGCTCCTTCATCGACCGCCTGCTTCCACCTCCGCAGTCCCCGATGGCAGGATCCGTGTGATGGAGACCGGAACCGTCGAGCGGCCCGATGGCCGAGTCGTGTCCTTCGCGTCCTGGGGCGACCCGGCGGGGCGGCCGCTCTTGCTGCTGCACGGAACCCCGGGATCGCGGCTCAGCCGCAGCTCTGACCGTAACCTCTACGGGAGGCTGCGTGCCCACGTGGTGAGCTTCGACCGCCCCGGCTACGGCGGCTCGAGCGCCCAGCGCGACCGTACGATCCTCTCCGTCGCCGACGACGCAGTCGCGGTCGCCGACGCGGTTGGTTGGGCTCGGTTCAGCGTCCTCGGCGTGAGCGGGGGCGGCCCGCACGCGCTGGCCCTCGGCGCGCGGGCTCCCGAGCGTGTGCGCGCGCTCGGGCTCGCGGTCGGAGCGGCGCCCGCCGACTTCGTGGACCCCGACGACCTGATCGCGATCAACCGCGAAGGTCTTCGCCGCGCCCGCGAGGAGGGCCGCGAGAGCCTCGAGGCCTTTCTCGCCGAGCCGGCTGCCCAGGCGGCCTCGGATCCAGGCGCGATGCTGGACGCAGCGATGGCCGACGCACCGCCCGTCGACCGCGAGATGCTCTCGCGCCCCGACGTCCGCGAGGTGCTCGTGGAGTCGCTGCGAGAGGCGTTCGTCAACGGTCCCGTCGGCTGGTTCGACGACTCCTACGCGCTGAGCATGCCCTGGGGCTTCGACCTCGGCGAGGTCACCGTTCCGGTGCACATGTGGTACGGAGAAGCCGACCGCAACGTCCCGATCAAGGCCGTGGAGCGGATGGCGTCGCAGCTGCGGGTCGATTCGTTCGAGATCATCCCCGGCGCGGGTCACCTCGGATGGCTGATGCAGGAGGAGCACGTCCTGCGAACGCTGCTCGCGGCGGGCTAGTGCGACGATTGGGGCGAAAGCCTCTGGCCTCGTTGGCCCACTTCGTCTTCTCCGACTCCACTCTCTGGGCGATGCGGTCCGATCTCCACAGACTGCGGACGCGCCTGAAGACGCGCAAAGACCGGGACGTCGTTCCACGCCGTCCGAGGGTTCACCTCGGTGCCGGCTCACGGAGAGTGGCCGGTTGGTTGAACGTCGACGTGAGCGGTAGCGATTACGACGTCGACCTCGCATCCGGCAGGCTCCCGTGGCGGACGAACAGCGTCGCTTGTGTCGTGAGCCAGCACGTGATCGAACACCTCGAGCTGCGCACGGAGCTTCTACCACTCCTCTCGGAGCTCGGACGGGTCATTCGGCCAGGAGGAGAAATCTGGCTCAGCTGCCCCGACATCGAGAAGGTCTGCAGGTCGTACCTCGATCATCGAATGGTGGATCTGCTGGAGGATCGGCAGACGCGCTTCCCCGGATATTCCCTCGGGGAGGTGCCGACCTCACACATGATCAACGACCTGTTCCATCAATTCGGGCAGCACGAGAATCTGTTCGATTTCGAGCTCCTCGAGTGGGCGCTCACCTCGAGCGGCTTCGACGACGTCCGCCGGATCTCGGAAGCCGACCTGCTCGCCCGATTCCCCGAGTTTCCGGAGCGGGGCGACGATCTCCAGTCCCTCTACGTGCGTGCTTCTCTGCGCTCGTAGCACCAGATCCTGATCGTCGAGCTCGCTCGAGATGGCGGTACAGGGGCGGCAGGACTCGAACCTGCAACCCCCGGTTTTGGAGACCGGAGCGGAAGTCGCCCTGAGCAGGGAGAAACCGGACGAAGCGTCCGACGCGCGCCAGTTCTCGCGCCAGTGGCGGTCGCCGAGGGCCAACCCGCCTCCCTGACGTCGCGGGGTTAAGAACTCCATGCACGCCTCCGCATTGCCCCCGCCCGCCCCGAGCCCGTGGGGTGCTAAGTCGGCTCTTTGAGGAGTTCGCGGAAGCGATCTGCTGCTCTGTCGAAGGGTGTCCTGAGTGTTGCGTTCGATGCCGTTGGCCAGAACGCCTCGAAGCCCTTGTACACGTCCGTGCGCTTGAAGAATGGTGTGACTTCGACAGCCTGTCTACCGGTGCCCCGCTCCTTTCGGTA
>VAXK01000046.1 GCA_005885565.1 Actinomycetota bacterium | reverse complement strand
GCTCGAGCCCGAAGAGGACTACTAGGCGCTGCCCGCCGCCGGCGCGACCCTGAAGAGCCGCGCCACCCGCTCCGGGAACCACCAGTTCAGGTCGCCGAGCAGCCGCATGAGCGCCGGCACGAGCAGGGCGCGGATGATCGTCGCGTCGAAGATGATCCCGGCCGCGAGGCCGATCCCGAACTGCTTGATGTCGACGCCCGGGCTCGACGAGAGGACGAAGAAGGCGAACATGAGGATGAGCGCGGCGCTCGTCACGAGCTTGCCCGTGCGCGCCAGGCCGTAGGAGATCGCGCGCCGCGTGTCGCGCGTCTCGTCGTAGGCCTCGCGCATGCGGGTCAGCATGAAGACCTCGTAGTCCATCGAGAGGCCGAACAGGAACGCGAAGATCATCAGCGGGATCCAGGGGATGATCGACTGCGTCGCGTTCACGCCCCAGATGGCGTTGCTGCCGTGGCCGAGCTGGAAGACGAAGACGATGATCCCGAAGGCGGCGCCGAGCGAGACGAGGTTCAGGATCACCGCCTTGAGCGGCAGGAGCAGCGAGCGGAACGCGCGCGTCAGGAGCAGGAACGTCAGCAGGACGACGAAGCCGAGGACGTACGGGAAGTTGCCGTAGACGGCGTGGACGAAGTCGCGGTCCTCGGCCGCGACGCCGCCGAGGGTCGCGTTCTGCGGCAGCGCCTGCTTCACGCGCGAGATCGTCGAGCGCACGCTCTTCGCCGCTCCGTCCGTCGACGGGAAGGCCTCGACGAGCGCGTACGAGCCCCGCCGCCACGCGGGCGGAGCGACCGCGCCGGTGACGCCTTCGACGGACCGGAGCCGTGCCGCCACCACCTGCGGGTTCCCGCCCCGGACGAGGACGACGAACGGCTTCATCACGCCGGCCGAGATCCCCGCGTCGGTGAGTGCTTGCCGGCCCACGATCGCGTCGCCCTTCCCGGGGAAGTCCTTCGCCTGCGCCTCGCTCGGGTTGAGCTGGAGGCCGTAGAAGAGGAGGACGCCGACGATCACCGCGCCGACGGCCGCGACGGGAATGGGACGTCGAGTGACGAGGTTCGCCCAGCGCCCCCAGAAGCCGTGCTCGGGATCGGGCGTCTCGACGATCCGCTTCGGCATCACGCGCAGGCGGTTGATCCGGTGCCCGAGCAGGGACAGCAGCGCCGGGAGCAGCGTGATCGCCGCCAGGACGGACACGGCCGGGATGAGCATGCCGCCGATCCCGATCGAGCGGATGAACGGCAGCGGCAGGAAGACCATGCTCAGGAGGCCGACGGCGACGGTCGAGCCGGAGACGATCACCGAGCGGCCCGCGTGCCGCATCGTCTCGACGAGCGCGGTCTCGACGTCCTCGCCGTGGGCGAGCTCCTCGCGGAAGCGGAAGATCATCAGGAGCGCGTAGTCGAGCGCCACCCCGAGCCCGACGAGCGCGATCAGGAACTGGACGATGATGGACACGTTCGTCAGGTACGTGAGCCCCCAGACGAGCGTGAACGTGTTGAGGATCGACGCCACGGCGACGGCGAGCGGCATCGCGACGGCCGGGATGGTCCCGAAGACGAAGAGCAGGATGACGAGCGCGCCGAGGCCGCCGACGAATGCCTCGGTGACCACGCTCGGGCCGTTGCCGCCGCCGCTCGAGGCGCTCTCGAGCGCGTCCCGGCCGGTCAGGTTGACGGTCACGCCGGTCGGCACGGCCGAGCGCAGCGCCGCGCGCGTCTCGTCCTCGTGGTTCGATGAGTTGAACCCGGGCGTGCCGGCCGGGTAGATCTCGGCGAAGGTCGTGTGCCGGTCGCGCGAGACGTATGCCGGGCTCCCGGTCGAGAAGTACGAGCTGACCCGCGAGCCGGGATTCGCGCCCTGCGCCTTCCGGATCGCCGTCGCGATCCCCCGCTCCTTCGTGACGTCGCCCGCCGAGTGGAAGACGGCGACGAGCGGCGCCTGCTCGCCGCTGCCGAAGGTGTGGAGCGCCTTCTGGTTCGTCTCGTAGGCGGCGTAGCCGGGAATCGAGAACGACTCGAACCAGCGCTTCGAGACCTGCTTCGCGGCGAAGCCGCCGAAGAGCGTCAGGACGAGCCAGAAGCCGACGACCGCGCGGCGGTGGCGGTGGACCAGGTGGGCGAGACCGGCGAGCACGACGCTACGTTAACGAGCGCCGACTTCTATTCCACGGCAGGCGCGGCCGACCGCGCCGGAGCCCCTCCGTACTGCGCCTCGATCCGCTCGAGCTCCTCGTCCGTCCCCTGGCGCACCGGCCCCTTGAACCAGCCGTTCGCCGAGATCAGCCACCAGCCGCCGAAGAGGAGCAGCGCCCCGCCGACGGTGATGGGCGTGTAGTTAAGGAAGTTCCAGTCGAACCCCTTGTTCCAGGGGATCCCGACGTAGGCGAACGGCAGCAGGAAGACGATCGAGATGAAGAAGATCCACCCGATCGCGAGCATGTCGATCCAGCGGTAGTGCTTCCCGAGGTGCCAGGCGCCGCGCTCGAAGCGCTCGCCGGCGCGCAGCCTGAGGATGATCGGCAGGACGAAGGCGATGTAGAGCCCGATCACCGCCACCGACGTGGAGACGACGTAGCCCGTGTAGCCCCAGAAGAGCGTCGGGATCTCGAGCAAGAAGGCGAGCACGCAGATCGCCCAGACGGTGAAGATCGGTACGCGGTCGGCCTTGGAGACTCGCCGCCAGAACTGGTGGCCGGGCACGGCCCGGTCGCGCGAGAACGCGAACATCATCCGCGAGGCGGACGTGACGGAGGCGATGGTGCAGAAGCACTGCGCGATCGCCGCGATGAAGAGGAGGAACTCGGCCCACTTCCTCCCCATCGACGTCTGCCAGATGTACTGCACGACGAAGAGCCCGGCGCCGGCCGCGCCCTTGTCGTCCGGGACGACGAAGGTCACGGCGACGAGGAGCAGGAAGCCGAAGATCACGGAGACGACGACCGACATGACGATTCCCCAGGCAGCGCCGATCGAGGCCTGCCGCGTCTCCTCGCTCATGTGGGCCGAGGCGTCGTAGCCCGTGATCGTGTACTGGGCCATTAGCAGGCCGGTCAGGAAGACGTAGATGAAGACGCCGTGCGTCCAGCTCGAGCCGCCGAAGCCGCTGTTGTTGATCGTCTGGCCGAAGACGTAGCCGACCGAGCGGTGGTGATCCGGGACGACGATCAGGATGCCGACGATCACGAGCACGCCGACCATGTGCCACCAGGCGGAGACGCTGTTGAGCGCCGCCGTGATCGGGACCTTGAACATGTTGATCAGGCCGGCGCCGAGCATGATCACCCCGTAGAGGAAGAAGATCCAACCGAAGGAGTTCGGATAGCCCCAGAGCAGGTTGAGGAGCGCCGTCGAGAAGAACGCGCACCCGTAGCCGATCGAGGCGGTGACGGCGATCTGGCCCACGAGGTTGAACCACCCGGTGAACCACCCCCAGCTCGGGCTGCCCAGCTTCGAAGCCCAGTAGTAGAGGCCGCCGGCCGTCGGGTAGGTCGAGGCGATCTCGCCCAGCGCGAGCGCGACGACCGTGCAGAACAAGCCGACGATCAGCCAGCCCCACGTGATCGCCACGGGCCCGCCCTGGTTGAACGCGATCGCGTACGACGTCAGGCAGCCGGCGAGGATCGAGATGATCGTGAACGAGATGGCGAAGTTCGAGAATCCGCCCATCGACCGGAAGAGCTCCTGGGCGTAGCCCAGCCGGTGCAGCTGGCTCCGGTCGTCGAGGTAGTCGGGACGCTCCGCAGTGGTGCTCATCCGCCCTCCTTGAGGTTGGCGCATTTACTCCCGCGCGCCGAGGAGATGTCAAGACCGGCGGTTTCGGAGAGGATTGCCCGGTGCTGACCCTCGAGGAGCTGCGGGCGGACGTCGAGCGCGGCGCGGTCGACACGGTCGTCGTCGCGTTCACCGACATGCAGGGCCGGCTGCTCGGCAAGCGCGTGCATGCCGAGCACTTCCTCGAGGACAGCGCCGAGCACGGCGTCGAGGGGTGCAACTACCTGCTCGCCCTCGAGATGGAGATGGATCCCGTGCCCGGCTACGAGATCGCGAGCTGGGAGCGCGGCTACGGCGACTTCTCCCTCGCCCCGGATCTCGCGACGCTTCGGCGGGTCCCGTGGCTCGAGGCGACGGCACTCGTCCTCTGCGACGTGAACTGGCTCGACGGCTCGCCGGTCGCGCCCTCGCCGCGCCAGGTCCTGCGCCGCCAGGTCGAGCGGGCCGAGGCGCTCGGCTACACGCCGATGGTCGGCTCGGAGCTCGAGTTCTTCCTGCTCAAGGAGACCTACGCCGAGGCGCACGCGAAGCACTACCGCGACCTGACGCCGTCGGTGCCGTACATCCTCGACTACCACGTCCTCGCGACGAGCTATGACGAGCCGCTCCTGCGCCAGCTTCGCAACGGCATGCACGCGGCCAGCATCCGCGTCGAGAGCTCGAAGGGCGAGGCGTGGCCGGGCCAGCAGGAGATCAACTTCCGCTTCGCCGACGCGTTGACGATGGCCGACAACCACGCGATCTACAAGAACGGCGCCAAGGAGATCGCGCACCTGAACGGCTGCTCGATCACGTTCATGGCGAAGCCCGACCACACGTGGATCGGCAACTCGTGCCACATCCACTCGAGCCTGTGGCGCAACGGGGAGTCCGTGTTCGCGACCGACCGGACGGTGTTCGCGCGCTGGCTCGCTGGCCAGATCGCGTGCGCGCGCGAGCTCGCGATCTTCC
>VAXK01000045.1 GCA_005885565.1 Actinomycetota bacterium | reverse complement strand
GGCCATGTCCTTCGACTCCTCGCGGTAGACGCTCCCGTCGTCGAACTGGATCACCGGGTAGCTTTGCTGGCCGCTCACCTGCTCCACCCGGTCGCGCTTGCCCCGGCGGTACGGCAGGGGCACGACCTCGTACTCGATGCCCTGCTCGTCGAGGGCCTTCTGGACCCTCCAGCAGGGGTGACCGCCCACCTTCACCCACAGGTTCGAGCACCGAAGCAGCTTCACCGCCATGACAGGCCTCCTTCCTCAGGAAATGACGAGACGAAGGTACTCCCTCGGCGACGGGCGGAGTAGCATCGACCGCAGGTGGACGAGCGGACGGAGCGAATCGGCCGGAACGAGGACCTCTTCCGAAAGGTGAACGACCAGATCGAGGGCGTGAACGAGGCCTTCGGGACGATCACCGGGACGATGAGCATCCTCTGCGAGTGCGGCACGCTCGAGTGCATCGAGCAGATCGACCTCACCGTGGACGAGTACCGGGAGCTCCGCACCGAGCCGACCCGCTTCGCCGTCAGGCCGGGCCACGAGATCCCCGACGTCGAGCGGATCGTGGAGCGCCACGAGCGCTACTTCGTCGTCAAGAAGGCCGAGGGCGAGCCGGCGCGGCTGGCGGAGGATCTCGCCTGACCGTTGAATACGATTCGCCTGCGTGGACGGGGGCGTAACAGGGGAGGGCGTCGGGACTGCGGTGCTGGGTGCCGGTCCCGCCGGACTGACTGCGGCCTACACGCTGGCGTTGCGCGGCCGGCCCGCCGAGGTCTTCGAGGCCGACGGCGTCGTGGGCGGGATCGCGAAGACGGTCGAGTTCCAGGGCTACCGCTTCGACCTAGGCGGCCACCGCTTCTTCACGAAGCTCAAGCCGATCGAGCGCCTGTGGGAGGAGATGCTCGGCGACGAGCTCCTGACCCGGCCGCGGCTCTCGCGGATCTACTACCAGGGCAAGTTCCTCGCCTACCCGCTCGTGGCGAAGGACGTCGTCGCGCGGCTCGGGGTCGTCGAGTCGATGCTGTGCGCGCTCTCCTACCTCTGGAGGCGGATGCGGCCGAAGCCCCCGCCGACGAGCTTCGAGGACTGGGTGACGATGCACTTCGGCAGGCGGCTCTACGACGCCTTCTTCCGTTCGTACACGGAGAAGGTGTGGGGCATCCCCGGCAGCGAGGTGAAGGCCGAGTGGGCGGCGCAGCGGATCAAGAACTTCTCGCTCTCCAAGGCGATCCTGACCATGCTCGGTCTGCGCCAC
The DNA here is from genome assembly GCA_005885565.1 of Actinomycetota bacterium. Taxonomy (GTDB): domain Bacteria; phylum Actinomycetota; class Thermoleophilia; order Gaiellales; family Gaiellaceae; genus AC-50. The sequence goes on along the minus strand of VAXK01000045.1, from coordinate 3,486 downwards.
GCGCACGTGACGACGCTCCTCGAGGAGTTCCGCTACCCGCGCCTGGGCCCGGGCCAGATGTGGGAGGCGTTCCGCCGCCGGATCGAGGAGAGCGGGGTCCCGGTGCGGCTCAACCACCGCTGCACGTCGATCAAGCACGACGGCGCCGGCCGCGTGGAGAGCATCGTCGTGGCGACGAACGGCGACGCGACCGAGCTCCCGGTCGAGGCCGTCCTCTCGAGCATCCCGCTGGTCGACCTCGTGCTCAGTCTCGACCCGTTGCCGCCGCCTCGGGTGGTGGCGGCCGCGGCAAGGCTGCGGTACCGCGACCTCTGCCTCGTCGCGCTGATCATCGACGACGAGACGCCGTTCCCGGACAACTGGATCTACCTCCACGACCCGGACACGCGCGCCGGCCGCGTCCAGAACTTCGGCGCCTGGAGCGAGAGCATGGTGCGGCCCGGGACGACCTGCCTCGGCGTCGAGTACTTCTGCTTCGAGGGCGACGAGATCTGGGAGCTCCCCGACGCGGAGGCGGTCGAGCTGGCGAAGCGCGAGCTCGGCCGCATCGGGCTGATCGACCCGGCACGGGTCGTGGACGGCGTGAAGGTGCGCGTCCCGCGCGCATACCCGATGTACGACGCGAACTACCAGGAGGCGCTCCCCGTCGTGCGCGAGTACCTCCGCGGCTTCACGAACCTCCGCACCTGCGGTCGCAACGGCCTCCACCGCTACAACAACCAGGACCACTCGATGTGGACCGCGATCCTCGCGACCCTCGACCTCCTGGACGGCGGCGGCCACGACGTCTGGTCGGTGAACACCGACGCCGAGTACCACGAGGAGGGAGCGATCGTCGAAGGCTTGTTAGACGTCGAGCTCGTCGCCTAGCCGCGCGGTGCCTTAGCTGAGCGACGTCGCCGCCGAGACGACTGCGCCTCCGGCCGAGGAGGTCGGGAGCTGGCGCCTCCTCGTCCGCAGCTTCGCCACGCTCTTCTCGGGCGAGGTCGCGGCGCGGCTCTTCGGCCTCGCCGGCGTGCTCCTGCTCGCGCGCCGCCTCGGGCCGTCCGACTTCGGCATCGTCAGCTTCGCGCTCTCGCTCGTCGGCTGGTTCGGGCTCGTCGTCGACTCCGGGACCGAGCTCCTCAGCGTCCGCGACATCGCCCGCGAGCCGCACCGCTACCGGGAGCTCGCCGACCGCGTGCTCGGCCTCCGGCTCGTGCTCTCGATCCTCGTCGGCGGGATCTTCGTCGCGGCCGTCGAGGTCTTCGCGCACTCGGGCCGCGTGCGGGACACGGTCGTCCTCTTCGCCGTCGTCCTTCCGGCCCTCGCGCTCAACCTGCGCTGGATGGTGCTGGGCGTGCGCTCCGCGAAGGCGGTGGCGGCGGGGAACGTCGTCGCGCGCGCCGTCCTCGCGCTCGGGATCCTCGCGTTCGTCCACGGCTCGCCCGACCTGCACCGCGTCCCGTTCCTCGAGCTCGCCGCCGAGCTGGCCTACGCCGTCGTGATCGGCGCCGCCGTCGCGCGCCACTTCGGCCTCGCCCGGCCGCGGGTGGACGTGACCGCGTGGATCGCGACGCTCCGGCAGAGCCTGCCGCTGCTCGTGAACGCCTTCGCGCGCGCAGCCTTCTATTCGTTCGACATCGTCGCCATCGAGCTCTTCCTCGGGCCGCGCAAGGTCGGCCTCTACACCGCGGCGTCGAAGCCCGTCCTCTTCTGCACCGGCGCGCTCGGCCTGTTCTCGATCGCGTTCCTCTCGTCCTTCAGCTCGGCGGGCCCGGACGAGGCACGACAGCTGCTGCGGCGCTCGCTGCGCACGTCGTTTGCGGTCTGCGCCCCGCTGGCCGCTTTGCTGAGCTCGGCCGCCGTCGTCGCTGTCCCGCTCGTCGTCGGCGACGCTTATCGCGGAGCCGTGGCCGCACTCGTCGTGCTCGCGTGGCGCATACCGATCATGGCCCTGAGCAGCCCGCTCGGCAGCGCGCTGATCGCGGCGGGCCGGCAGACGACGCTGATGCGAAACAACGTCGTCGGCGCGCTCGCACTCGTCGGCGGCGACCTCTTCGCGGTTCCCTTCGGCGGGATCGTCGGCGCGGCCGCCGTCAGCGTGCTCGCGTCGATCCTCGTCCTCGGTCTGACCTACCGAGCCGTGCGAGCGCCGTCACAGCCGCCGCCGCTCCGGTGAGATGGTGGACGGCGTGCAGGCCGAGCCCGGCGGCGCCACGCATCGGCCCCTCGCGCCGCACGAGCACCGCGTAGAAGCGACGGTTGAGCACGAGCAGCGCCCCCGCGCTCGCGGCCGCGAGTCGCGGCCGGCGGGCCAGGATGCCGCCGACGAGCCCGAGGGAGGCGAGCGCGCTCAGCCGGTGCCTTCGGCCGAGGTTGAGCGCGGCCGAGCCGCCTCTGCGCTCGAGCAGGAGCTCAGCCCAAGGAAGCCCGCGTCGCGCGAAGTCGGTCCGCACCATCGTCGCGAGCGTCCAGGCCTTCAGGTGGCGACCCTGGAGGAGCGGGTCGAGGGCGATCCGCGCGCCGCTCGCCGTGAGCCGCAGACCGAGCTCGACGTCCTCGACCGCGGCGGCCGGGTAGCGCTCGGCGTCGAAGCCGCCGACGGCGAGGAACGACGTGCGGCGGATCGCGCCGAGACCGGCCCAGAACGTCTCCGCGGGCCCGGCGCCCTCCTGGTGGACGTGGTGGTGGAGGAGGTTGCGGAAGCGCGAGACGAGCGCCGGGTCGGCCGGGTCGTCGTCGTAGGAGCCGAAGAGTGCGTCGAGGCCCGGGTCGGCGGTGAAGGCGGCGCGCAGGCGCGTGAAGGCGTCGCGGTGCGGCTCGACGTCGGCGTCGACGAAGACGAGCACGTCGCCCGTCGCCCGGCGCGCGCCCTCGTTCCGGGCGGCGGCAGGGCCCGGCCGGTCGGCCGCGTCCACGACGACCACTTCCTCCGGCGGATCGTCGGCGGTCGCGATCGCAGCGAGGCAGCGCTCGAGCGTCGCCGGAGCGTCGGTCGCGGGGACGATCGCCGAAAGCCTCACCGCTCGTAGATCCGCGCCGTCTCGACCGCGGCGACGAGGCGGTAACGGCCACGTCGGAGCGCCGCGTCCCAGTCGGCGAAGGGCGGGCTCGTGACCCAGTTCCGCTCGACCACGAGCCGGGGGACGCGCCGCTCGATCAGCCTCTCGATCGCTGGCTCGGAGAGGACGTGCACCCGCTCCGCTTCCCGCGGCGCGACCTTCGCAGCGGCGACCGGGGCGAACTGGTTCGTGTAGCCGGACACGGCCTCCGCGTGCGTGCCGAAGAGGTACCCGGGCCAACCGACCAGGACCGTTTCTCCCGGGTGTGTACGAATCTCCACGGTGGCTGCCACCCGCTCGACGGAGCGGATGCTCGGCCGGAGGAGCGGTGAGGTCTGCACGTCGTGCGCCAGCGCGAGGCCTCCGGCGGCCGCGTAGGCGGCGACTCCGACGAGCACCGCGCGCGGCCAGCGCGTCGCGACCTCGACGGCGAGGAGGACTA
>VAXK01000059.1 GCA_005885565.1 Actinomycetota bacterium | reverse complement strand
TCCGGCCGGAAGCCGGCGATCCGCCCGCCGCCCGCGTCGACGACGTCGGACGGCACGAGGTTCATCGCCGGCGAGCCGATGAAGCCGGCGACGAAGACGTTCTGCGGGTTCGTGTACAGCTCCTCCGGGGTGCCGATCTGCTGGAGGAGGCCGTCGCGCATGACGGCGATCCGGTCGCCCATCGTCATCGCCTCGACCTGGTCGTGGGTGACGTAGATCGTCGTCGTGCCGAGGCTCCGCTGGAGCTTGAGGATCTCGGCGCGCGTCGCGACGCGGAGCTGGGCGTCGAGGTTCGACAGCGGCTCGTCCATGAGGAACGCGGCCGGCTCGCGCACGATCGCGCGGCCGAGCGCGACACGCTGCCGCTGCCCGCCCGAGAGCTGCTTCGGCTTGCGCTTCAGGAGCTTGCCGAGGTCGAGGATCTCGGCGGCTCGACGCACTCGCCGGTCGACCTCCTCCTTCGGCATCCGCTTGTTCCGCAGGCCGAAGGCGAGGTTGTCGTAGACCGTCATGTGCGGATAGAGCGCGTACGACTGGAAGACCATGGCCACGTCTCGCGCCCCCGGCGCCAGGTTGTTCACCGCCCGGTCGCCGATCAGGATGCGGCCCTCGGTCACCTCCTCGAGCCCCGCGAGCATGCGGAGGGCCGTGCTCTTGCCGCAGCCGGACGGGCCCACGAGGACGAGGAACTCGCCGTCCGCCACCTGGACGGTGAAGTCCTGGACGGCGGCGGTGCCGTCGAAGCGCTTCGTCACGTGGTCGTAGCTCACGCTCGCCATCAGTCGGTCGCCTCCACTGGGAGCGCGAAGTGCGCGGCCGCGAGGAACGAGTACGCGATCGTCAGCGTCAGGAAGGGGACGACCGCCAGGGCGAGGCCGAGCAGGTTGACGAGCACGAGCGCGAGCGTGAGCGCGAGCGCCTGGAGCGGGCGCGCGAGCACCGTCCGCAGCGCGTCCTCGAGCACGCGGCGGAGCGGCCGGTCGGGGCCGCCGACGGCGAGCGGCCAGAGCACGAGCTGGACGACGAGCAGGGCGAGGAGCAGGTAGACGGCGAGCACGGCCAGGACGAGCACGCCTCGGCCGCCGTAGAACGCGACCGCGTACCCGCCGAGCCCCGTTCCGCCCGCGAAGACCGCGCCGAGGAAGAGGCCGCGCCGCCAATGTAGGCGCAGGCCGGTGAGCGCCTCGCCCAGGCGGAGCTCCCCGGTCGTCGCCGTGACCACGGCGCAGTGGGCGAGCGCCGCCGCGAGCGGCCCGCCGGCGAGGAGGAGGAGCCAGGCCGGCGGCGCCCAGAAGCCCGCCACCGCGAGCGGCACGAGGCAGACGGAGAGCGCCGCGTCGAGCAGGAAGAAGCGCCACGAGTGCGCATACAGGTCGCGGAGCGCAGCCCGAAGGGCCAATCCGGGGGGCAGGCCGGCAGGACGAACGACCTCGAGCGCGTGCGCCGTCGTCATCCCTTCACCCCCGCCGTCGTCACGCCGGCGATGAAGTAGCGCTGGAAGAAGACGTAGATGAGCGCCACCGGCGCAATCGCGATCGTGCTCACGGCCATCAGCGCGGGCCACTCGGTCTTGAAGGCGCCCGAGGTGGCGAAGCGCGCGATGCCGACGTTGAGGGTGAACTTCGTGTCGTCCTGGAGCAGGATCAGCTGCCAGTAGAAGTCGTTCCACGTCCCCTGGAAGCTCAGGATCGTGATCGCGGCGATCGCCGGTCCCGCGAGCGGCAGCATCACCTTCCAGTACGTCTTGAAGAAGCCCGCCGAGTCGAGCTTCGCGGCCTCCTCGTAGTCGCGCGGGATGGTCAGGAAGTACTGGCGCATGAGGAAGAGGTTCGTGGCGTAGAGCAGGTGGATGAGGATGTAGCCCTGGTAGGTGGCGATCAGGTTCCAGTGGAAGAACGGGAAGTCGGCGAGGAGCTTGAAGACCGGGACGAGCCGCATCTGGTCGGGGATCATCAGCGTCGCCAGGACGAGCAGGAAGAGCGGCTCGCGGAGCGGGAAGCGGAGCCGCGCGAAGGCGTAGCCGCCGAGGGTGCAGAGGAAGAGGTTCGAGAGCGTCACCGTCACTGCGAAGATGGCGCTGTTCAGGAAGTAGCGGTCGAAGGGCCCGGTCGTGAACGCCTCGCGATAGCCCTGGAGCGTCGGGTGATGGGGGATGAGGACGAAGCCCTTGACGCTCTCCGGCAGCGTCTTGAACGAGGTCGAGATCGTCCAGAAGAAGGGCAGGAGGTAGAAGACCGCGATCGCGAGGAGGATGAGGTAGAGGACGACCCGGCCGGCGATCTGGCCCCTCGTCCGTCCGAGAGTCACCGGCGCGAGCGGCGTCCCGGCGGCGGGCTCCTCGCCGTGGGCGAGCTGCTCGATCGGCGCGATGTGGGGGGCAGCCTCGCGGTCGGAGGTCATCAGTAGCCGATCTCCGCGCGGCCGAAGAGCAGCCGCTGGAGGAGGGTGAAGGCGAAGATGATCAGGAAGAGGACGACGCCGACCGCCGCCGCGTAGCCCCACTGGGCGTCGAAGATCGCGGTCTGGTACAGGTAGAGCACCGCCGTCTCGGTCGAGTAGGCGGGCGAGCCCTTGCCGCCGCCCACGATGAAGGCCTGGTCGAAGATCTTCAGGCAGCCGATGATCGAGATCACGGCGACGAAGAAGTGCCCCGGCCGAAGCAGCGGGAAGGTGATCTTGCGGAAGGTGCGCCAGCGGCTCGTCCCGTCGATCGCGGCCGCCTCGTAGACGTCGGTCGGGATCGACTGGAGCGTCGCGAGGTAGAAGAGCATGACCGTCCCCGAGGTCAGCCAGACGTTCAGGCCCATGATCGACTCGAGCGCCGTCGAGGACTGGCCGAACCAGGGCGTGTGCACGGGGTGGCCGACGATCCTGCCGAGGAAGGCGTTCAGCAGGCCGCCCGAGTTGAGGATGTAGATCGCGATCGCCGCGCTCGCGGCCGACGAGGTCAGCGACGGGAAGTAGTACGCGGCGCGGAAGAACGCCTTGCCGCGGATGCGCGCGTTCACGATCAGCGCGAGGCTGAGCCCGAGGGCCATCTGGCACGGGACGACGACGGCGGTGTAGTAGAAGGTGTTCGTGATCGCCGTCCCGTCGTGGAAGTGCGGCGGCCACCGCCAGAAGCGGTGGTCGTGCCAGAGGTCGTGGTAGTTCCTGAAGCCGACGTAGCCGATCTTCCCGAGGATGCCCCAGTCGTAGAAGCTGATGTAGATCGCGTAGCCGATCGGGAAGAGGAAGAAGAGGACGAAGAACGCCATCGGGACGGCCACGAACGCGTAGCCGACGAGCGCCTCGCGCAGCTTGGCGCTGCCGGCCGTCTGGAGCCGTCTCGGACCGACTCGTCTCGCCTCTGTCGCTACGGCCACTGCGACTGCCCCCGTGGAGGGAAACGACTCTCCGCGCGCCCCCGAGGGAGCGCGCGGAGAGTCTAGTCGGTCGCTAGTGGCCGCGGTTGAGGGCGTCGGTCGCGGCCGCCTGGATGTTCTTCAGAGCGGCCGAGATCGACTCCTTGCCCTCGTAGGCGGACTGGAGCTCGTTGTTTGCCGTGTCGTAGACCTTCGAGAAGCCGGGCGCGAACTGCCACGGATGGGTGATCGGCGCCTCCTTCAGGAAGATCGCCCGACCCGACGGCGGCTTGACGTCGCTGCGGGACGGGAGGAAGCCCGACGTCTTCACCCAGATCTTCATCCCGGCCGGGCCGGTCAGGTACTTCAGCATCTGGACGGCCTGGGCCTTGTGCTTCGAGTCCTTGGAGATCGAGTACGAGACCGTGAAGCCGAGGTTCCCGCGCGCCTTGTTGCGGACCATCGGGTACGTCTTCCAGGTCACGCTCGGGAACGACGTGTTCATGTAGTCGGTGATCCAGTTGCCCTCGAAGATGATCGAGGCCTTCTCCTTGCCGAGGCCCTCACCGCACCAGCTGACGCCGAGCTGCGCCGGCGTCTGCGCGATTCCGCTCTTGAGCCAGCCGATGTAGGTCGTCACCGCGCCGAGGTTCGCCTTCGAGTTGACGACCGCCTTCGTCTTGGACGAGTTCAGGAAGGCGCCCTTGTTCTCGTACATGAAGGCGAGGATGCGGGCCAGGTCGACGCCCAGGCACATCGGCGGCTGGCCGGCGGCCTTGAGCGCCTTGCCCGCTGCGGTGAGCTGCGCCCACGTCTTCGGCACCTTCACCTTCGCCTTTGCGAGGGCCGTCGTGTTGACCTCCATCGCGAGCGGGGACCAGTCCTTCGGCAGGCCGTACAGCTTGCCCTTGTAGCGGAAGGCGCTGAGCAGGCGCGGATAGAACTTCTTCGTGCTGAAGTGCGCCTTCGCCAGGTCGTCGCCGATCGGCTCGAGGACGCCCTGCGAGACCCAGTCCGGGAAGACGTTCGAGTCGACGTAGAAGATGTCCGGCGGCTTGCGCGCCGCGAACCGCGCGAGCATCCCCTCCGGGTACGGGTCGAGGCTGATGTCGTTGACCGCGATCGACGGGTTGGCCTTCTCGAAGGCCTTGACCGTCGCCTTCACGGCGGCGAGCTCGGCGCCCGTCGCGTTCCAGTGAGCGAAGGTGATCGTCGTCTTCTGCTGCACCGCAGGGCCGCCGGCCGCGCCGGTCTTGGCCATCGTCGCGCCCGCGGTGAGCCCGACGACGAGACCGACGCTCGCGAGGACCACCCCCAGGCGAAGCCACCAATGAGACGGTCGTCTCATTCCCCCTCCTTTCGCACGGTGTTCGTGCGTATTTTTACAAAACGGGTTTTCCCTCTTTCAAGACGTACGAAAACCGGGAAGAGTTGGCGAGGGTTTGCCGCCGGGAGCGATCTGCGTCAGGCTACGAGGCCGTGAGCGACGTCGCGAAGGTCCTGGAGGAGAAGGGAAGCGAGGTGCTCCGGATCGACGCGGACGCGACCGTCTTCGACGCGATCAAGCGGATGGTCGACTCGAACGTCGGCGCGCTTCTCGTGACCGACCGCGGCAACGTCGCCGGGATCGTCACCGAGCGCGACTACCTGCGACGCGTCACGCTCGAGGGGCGCACCGAGGAGGAGACGCTGGTGCGCGAGATCATGACCTCGCCGCTCGTCTACGTCACGCCCGAGACGAGCGTCGAGGAGTGCATGGCGGTGATGACGGAGCGGAGGGTCCGCCACGTCCCGGTCTTCACCGACGGCCGCGAGCTCGTCGGCATCGTCTCGATCGGCGACCTGGTGAAGTTCAAGTCCAAGGAGCAGAGCTTCCAGATCAAGCTCCTGACCGAGTACATCGAATCGGGCTAACCCCTCCGGCGCGGCGGGTTCCCGCTTGTAGAACGCCCACGCGTGCGCTACAACCAGTGTTCCGGGGCGGGGAGGGAACTCGTGGGAGGGCGGCACAACCTATTGCGCCTGGGGGCGCTGGTCGCGGTCGCGGCGGCGACGCTCGGAGGTGCGCGAACGGCAGGCGCGTCGACCCTGCCGAGCGGCTTCCAGGAGACGACCGTGTTCAGCGGCCTCACGCTGCCGACGGCCGTGCGGTTCTCGTCGGACGGGCGCGTGTTCGTGGCCGAGAAGAGCGGCCTCATCAAGGTCTTCGACAGCATGTCGGACCCGACGCCGACCGTCTTCGCCGATCTGCGGACCGAGGTCGACGACTACTGGGACCGGGGCCTGCTCGGGCTCGCGCTCGACCCGAGCTTCCCGTCGAGGCCGTACGTCTACGCGCTCTACGCCTACGACGCGCCGCCCGGCGGCACCGCGCCGACCTGGAACGACGCGTGCGCGACGCCCCCGGGGCCGAACACCGACGGCTGCGTCGTGCAGGGGCGCCTCGTCCGGCTCACCGCCTCCGGCGACACCGGCACGAACGAGCAGGTGCTCCTCCAGGGCTGGTGCCAGCAGTTCCCGAGCCACTCGATCGGCGACCTTCGCTTCGGCCCCGACGGCGCGCTGTACGTCTCCGGCGGCGAGGGCGGCGCCTTCCACACCGTCGACTATGGCCAGCTCGGCGGCAGCTCCGGAAGCCCCACCGTCGCCAATCCGTGCGGCGATCCTCCGGGTTCGACCGGCACGCGGCTGTCGTCGCCGACCGCCGAGGGCGGCGCGCTGCGCGCGCAGAGCGTGCGGCGGCCCGCGGGCCAGCCGGTGGTCCTCAGCGGCTCGATCCTGCGGGTCGACCCGAACACGGGCGCCGCCTTCCCGGGGAACCCGCTCGCGTCGAGCTCCGATGCGAACGCGCGCCGGATCGTCGCGTACGGCTTCCGCAATCCATTCCGGTTCACGCTCCGTCCGGCCACGACCGACCTCTGGGTCACCGACGTCGGCTGGAACACGTGGGAGGAGATCGACCACGACCCGAGCCCCACCTCCGGCCCGATGAACTTCGGCTGGCCCTGTTACGAGGGGAACAGCCCGCAGCCGGGCTACCAGAGCGCGGGGCTGAGCATGTGCAACAGCCTGTACTCGGCCGGGACGGCGACGCCGCCGTTCTTCACGTACAACCACGGCGCGAGCGTCGTCTCCGGAGACGGCTGCCCGACCGGCGGCTCTTCGGCGACCGGGCTCGCCTTCTACACCGGCGGGTCGTACCCGTCGAGCTACGCCGGCGCGCTCTTCTTCGACGACCACACGCGCGGCTGCATCTGGGTGATGCGAGCCGGGTCGAACGGCTTGCCGGACCCGCACCAGGTCTCGCTCTTCGTCGGCGGCGCGGCGAGCCCCGTCGACCTCGAGATCGGCCCCGGCGGCGACCTCTACTACGTCTACTTCGAAGGCGGGCAGGTCCGGCGGATCCAGTACGCGGGCTCGGGCAACCGGCCGCCGAACGCGGTTGCGACGGCGAGCCCGACGACCGGCCCGACCCCGCTCACGGTGAGCTTCGACGGCAGCGCGTCGAGCGACCCCGACGGCGACCCGATCACCTACGCGTGGGACCTGGACGGCGACGGCGCGTACGACGACTCGACCGCGGCCAAGCCCACCCACACGTACTCGGCGGCCGGAACGGTCACGGCCCGGCTGAAGGTGACGGACAGCCACGGCGACTCGTCGATCTCCGCGCCGATCACCATCACCCCGGGGAACACGCCCCCGAAGCCGACGATCGCGTCGCCCTCGTCGTCGCTCCACTGGCACGTCGGGCAGGGGATCTCCTTCTCCGGCAGCGCCACCGACGCGGAGGACGGCACCCTCGCGCCCTCCCGGCTCGACTGGACGCTCATCCTCCATCACTGCTTCTCGTCGACGAACTGCCACACGCACCTGATCCAGACCTTCCACGGCGTCGCGAGCGCGACGATCGGCGCGCCCGACCACGGCTACCCGTCCTGGCTCGAGCTCCAGCTGACCGCGACCGACTCGAGCGGGCTCTCGGCGACGAAGAGCCTCAGGCTCGACCCCCAGACGGTCGGCCTCACGCTCGCCTCCACGGTCGGCGGCACGCAGCTGTCCCTGAACAGCGAGCTCCTCAACGCGCCGTTCGTGAGGACGGTCATCGTCGGCTCGACGAACACGATCAGCGCACCGACGCCGCAGGTCGTCGCCGGCTCGACGTACAACTTCGCGGCCTGGTCGGACGGCGGCGCCGTCACCCACACCGTCGTCGCGCCGGCGGCCGGGACCACCTACCGCGCCTCGTGGACGAAGGTCGTGACCGGAACCTTCGGCTACACCACGAAGGGCCTCTCGACGACGGCCGCGGCCGCCGACGCCAAGGTGGTCTCGAAGTACACGGCGAGGGCGGGCACGGTGCTGCGGCTCACCGGGTTCGTCAACGGCCTCGGGCAGGCGATCGGCTCGCAGAAGATCCGAGCCGTCGTCTACGCCGACGCGGGCGGCGAGCCGGGCCGGCGGATCGCCGTATCGAACGAGGTCACGATCAGCTCGGGCACCGTCGGCAAGTGGTTCGACTTCCCGTTGCCGAGCACCTTCGCCGTGCAGGCGGGCACGATCTGGATGGGCTACATCACGGGCGCCACCCCCGGCGTGATCCTCTTGCGCTGGTCGGGGTTGAGCAACAGCTCGCGGTCGAACGCGAACTCCTATGCCGCGGGGGCGAGCGACCCGTTCGGCGCAGGCACGCCGGGGAGGCTGCGGCTCTCGCTCTACGCCACCTACAGGACCTAGAGCGTCCCTTGTCAATCGGCCGGCGGCGGCTTACGCCGGGATCGTCGTAAGCCTCCAGCCGCCGGAGGAGCGTTGGACGAGGCCGGTGCAATCGCGGGCGCGGCGCCCGCAGAACGGGAGCACCGTCTGCCGCGGTTCCTTCGCCGCGCGCGCCCGACGCCGATCTCGTTCCCGGAGCTGACCTGGGCGCACTTCAAGCGGCAGGAGGAGCTCGAGGCCGGAGGGAGCCTGTACGCCGGTCGCGCCGAGGAGCTCTACCGCCGCTTCGCTACGTCGTCCTGTCGTTCGTCGCCGGCTTCAGCGAACGGCTCGCACGGGACATGCTGCTCGGCGCCGCGTTCAAGACCGTCCCGAAGACCGACGACCCGTCGAGCCGGTCGGATGGGCATTCCGCGACTCGGCGGCACGGCTAGGGCTGCTAGGAGCAGTCGGCCGAGTCGTCCGGCGCTGCCGGGGCGGTCAGCGTCTGCCACGCCGCCGTGCTCGTGCCGGCGAAGTCGTAGAGGCTGAAGCCGAGCGTGCGGCAGCCGTGCACGGCGCGCATGAAGCCGCGCGCCTCGGCCGCTCCGGTCCGCTGCGAGATGCCGCCGATGACGTGGATCGCGACGTCCGGGTCGCCGGTGCGAGCCCGGATGATCTTCACGCTCCGCTCGACGTATCGTGCGACCGGCGCCGTGCCACGGGCGCGGTAGCTGAAGTAGGCCATCGGCAGGAAGACGTCGTAGACGCGGTAGAGGTCGCTGTACGGGAAGCCCGGCCAGTAGTGCGGCAGCAGCTGCATGCCGCGCGGCGAGGGGATGATCGCGCCGAGAGCATAGGAGGGCCCGACCGCGGCGCGCAGAAGGCGCGAGAGGTCGAGGAGCCGAGCGTTCCGGAGCGCCGGCGAGCGGACCGCGCTCGACTCGATGTCGAGGGCGAAGGAGTCGAAGCCTCCGCCCGTCTGGGTACGGAAGCGGATCGCAGCGAGCGCGCGCCGGAGGTCGCGGGCCGGCCGGGCGAGCGTCGGCAGGTACCAGCCGACGACGCGCAGGCCGCGTGCATGCGCCGCGTCGACGAGCTGTCCGAGGCCGGCGGGCCGGACGAGGTCGGCACCTCGGTTCGAGTTCGAGGTCTGGAGGTAGAGCGTCCGCACGCCACGCGCCCGGATCGCGGCGGCGGTCGCGTCCGGTGCCGCCCACGCGTGCGCGTCGTAGACGTCGATCCAGGTTCCGAGGCCGGCATAGGGAGCCGGCGCGGGTGAGCCCGCCGCCAGCGCGGCCGCGGAGACGAGTGCCGCGAGCGCGCTCAGTCGATCTTCGCCATCACGTGCTTGATCTGCGTGTAGTCCTCGAGCGAGTACGCCGACAGGTCCTTGCCGTAGCCCGACTGCTTGAAGCCGCCGTGCGGCATCTCCGAGACCAGCGGGATGTGGTCGTTGATCCAGACCGTCCCAAACTGGAGCTTGCGCGCGGCGTTCAGGGCGCGGCCGACGTCGCGGGTCCACACCGACGCGGCGAGGCCGTACCGGACGTCGTTCGCCCACGCGATCGCCTGGTCGTCGTCGGCGAAGCGCTGCACGGTCACGACCGGGCCGAAGACCTCGCGCTGGACGATCTCGTCGTCCTGGCCGACCTCCGTGACCACCGTCGGCTTGACGAAGAACCCGCGGTCGCCGTTCGAGTCGCCGCCGGTGAGGACCTTCGCGCCGGAGGCCCGCTCGAGGAAGCCGAGCACGCGGTCCTGCTGGTCCTTCGAGATCACGGGGCCCACCTCGATCTCGTCGCCCTCGGCGGGATCGCCCACGTGGAGCGACTCGACGGCGGGAACGAGCTCCTCGAGCAGCCGGCCGTACACCTTCGGCCCGGCGACGACGCGCGAGGCGGCGGTGCAGTCCTGGCCCGAGTTCCAGTAGCCCGCGATCTTGATCCCCTCCGCGACGGCGGCGGGGTCGGCGTCGTCGAAGACCACCACGGGCGCCTTGCCGCCGAGCTCGAGGTGGACGCGCTTCAGCGTGTCGGAGGCGGTGCGGGCGATGATCTTGCCCGTCTCGACGTCGCCGGTCAGCGACACGAGGCGCACGTCGGGATGCTTCACGAGCGCCTCGCCGGCGGGGACGCCGTCGCCGGTGACGACGTTCAGGACGCCGGCGGGGAGAATCTCGGCGGCGAGCTCGACGAAGCGGAGGATCGTGAGCGGCGTCTGCTCGGAGGGCTTCAGCACCTGGACGTTCCCGGCCGCGAGAGCGGGCGCGAGCTTCCAGACCGCCATCATCAGCGGGTAGTTCCAGGGAGCGATCCCGGCGACGACCCCGATCGGCTCGCGGCGCATGAACGACGTGTAGCCGCGCATGTACTCGCCCGCCGACTTGCCCTCGAGCACGCGTGCCGCGCCGGCGAAGAAGCGGATGTTGTCGGAGCACACCGGCATCTCGTCGCGCGCGTAGGAGAGCGGCTTGCCGACGTTCGTCGACTCGAGCTTCGCGAGCTCCTCCGCGTTCTCGTCGAGCAGGTCGGCGAGCTTCAAAAGCAGCTCCTGCCGCTCGGCCGGCGTCGTCTCCAGCCACTCGGGGAGCGCCTTCTTCGCGGCCTCGACGGCCCGGCCGACGTCCTGCTCGGTGGAGCGCGGCACCTCGGCGATCGTCTCGCCGGTGGCGGGGTTGACGACCTCCATCGTCCCGCCGTCGAGCGAGTCGACCCATTCGCCGCCGACGAAGTTCTTGTGGTGCGACACGGTCACGCTCATGCTGTCTCCCTCCTTTTCGCCCGGTCCGAGCCTACACCCCGGTCTCTGCGAGTTGAGCCGCAGCGGCGGCCGGGGCGACGGCCCGCCGGATCAAGCCGGCCTCTCGCGTCAGGCGCTGCGAGATCACGACGGGGACGAACGTGAGGACGATGACGACGAGCGCCACGACGTTCACGATCGGGAACTGCTGCCCCTGGCGCAGGTTGTCGAGGATGAAGATGGGAAGCGTCGTCTGCGCGCCGGCGGTGAACGTCGTGACGATGATCTCGTCGAACGAGAGCGCGAACGCGAGCAGGCCGCCGGCGACGAGCGCGGTCGAGAGGACGGGCCAGACGACGAAGCGGAAGGTCTGCCAGCCGTCCGCGCCGAGGTCCATCGAGGCCTCGACGAGCGAGCTCGACGTCCGCCGCAGCCGCGCGAGGACGTTGTTGTAGACGACGACGACGCAGAAGGTCGCGTGGCCGATCACGATCGTCCAGATCGAGAACGGCACCTTCGCGAAGACGTAGAACGAGTTCAGCGCCATCCCGGTGATGATCCCGGGGAGGGCGATCGGGAGCAGGAGGAGGAACGAGACCGACTCGCGGCCGAAGAAGCGGAAGCGGTGGATCGCGAACGCGGCCATCGAGCCGAGCACGAGCGCGAACCCGGTCGCGAGCAGCCCGACCTTCACCGAGAGCCAGAGCGACGAGCGGACGTCGGAGTTGTGCCAGGCGACCGAGAACCAGTGCGTCGTCCAGCCCGGGAAGGGCCAGCTCTGGATGTTCGACTTGTTGAACGCGTAGACGCCGATCAGGACGAGCGGGAGCCAGAGGAACAAGACGACGAGGATCGTCCAGACCACGAGGCCGATGCGGGCCGCGCGCGTCGTCACAGCGCCTGGAAGGCTCCGAGCCGCCGGGCCAGGCCGAGGTAGACCGCCATGATCAGCACCGGCACGATCGCGAGCGCGGCGGCGAAGGGCACGTTCGCGTTCAGGCCGATGTTCTCGTAGACGACGTTGCCGATGAAGCTCGAGCCCGCGCCGCCGACGAGGAGCGGCGTGACGTAGTCGCCGAGGGTGAGCGAGAACGTGAAGATCGAGCCGGCGACGACGCCCGGGAGCGCGAGCGGCAGGACGACGCTCCGGAAGGTGCGCCACCCGCCCGCGCCGAGGTCGCCGGAGGCCTCGAGGTAGCTGTCGGGAATCCGCTCGAGCGCGGCGTACACCGGAAGCACCATGAAGGGCAGCCAGACGTACGAGAAGACGATCCACATTGCCCAGTTCGTGAACGCGAGGTGGGCGTGGGGGAGGCCGATCCCGCCGAGCGCCCAGTTCAGCACGCCGTCTGCGGAGAGGATCAGCCGCCACGCGTAGATCCGGACCAGGTAGCTCGACCAGAGCGGCAGGAGCACGAGCACGAACAGGGTGGCGCGGGTGCGCGGCCGCGCGAGCCGCGCCATGTAGTAGCCGAGCGGGAAGGCGAGGATCGCGTCGGTCACGGTTACGGCCGCGGCGATGCCGGCGGTGCGGCCCGCGATGCGCAGGTACGTCGGGTCGGCGGTCGAGAAGACGACCCGGAAGTTGTCGAGGCTCCAGACGTGCTGGACCTTCCCGGTGAACGAGTCGACGGTCCAGAACGCCGAGACGAAGAGAACGCCGAGCGACCCCGCGTAGACGAGGAGGAACGCCGCGAGCGGCGGCGCGAGAAGCGACGCCGCCTTCGTCCACGGGCGCCGCCAAAAGATCGCGGAGAGACGGAGGCGGGCTCCCCTCAGCGAGGAGCCCGCCCTTGCGACGTCTACCGCCAAGCCGCTACCCGGTTATCTGCGTCCAGGCTCGCTGCCAGGCGTTGTTGTCCATGCAGCTCTTCTGCCCGTTCCCGCAGTCCGGGATCGGGGTCTTCCAGAAGCGGATCTTCTTGTAGAAGGACAGCGGCTGGTTCAGGTGGTACTTGGCGCAGCTCCCCTTCTGCATCTTGTTCATGTAGGAGCAGGCCTTCGGGTTCACCGGCGTCTCGCCGAAGACGAGCGCCTGCTTGGCCTCGACCTGCGGTGTCGTCACGTACTTCATCCACAGGTAGGCGCAGTTCGGGTGCGGCGCCTTCTTCGCCAGCATCCACGTGTCGGCCCAGCCCGTGGCTCCGTAGCTCGGGATGATCTCCTTCACCGGCTGGTGCGCGGCCTGGAGCGTCAGGGTCTGGTACGGCCACGACGCGCCGATGATCGCATCGCCGCCCTTGAAGAGGTTGATCTCGTCCGTCGCGCTGTTCCAGTACTTCTTGACCAGCGGCTTCTGCTTCTTCAGGAGCGACACGACCGCGTCGAGCTGCGAGCGCGTCAGCTCGTACGGGTCCTTGATCCCGAGGGACGGCTTCGTCTCCATCAGGTAGAGCGCGCCGTCGGCGATCTGGATCGGGTTGTTCGGGACGGTGACCTTGCCCTTGAACTTCTTGTCGTAGAGCGCGGACCAGCCCGTCGGCGCCGGCTTCACCTTCTTCGTGTTGAACATGAGCGTGTTCGGGCCCCACTGCACCGAGACGCCGTAGTGCACGCCCTTCACCGTGTTGTGCGCCGGCGACTTGAAGATGGAGATGAACTGCTTCCAGCTCGGGATCAGGCTGACGTTCACCGCCTTCACGTCGCCGCCGACGATCAGGCGCAGGCTCGCGTCGCCCGAGGCCGAGACGAGGTCGTACTGCCCGCCGCCGCCGCCGCCGCCGGTGTGCATCAGCGCGACCATCTCGCTCGACGAGCCGGCGTCCTTGCGGTGGATCTTGCAGCCCGACTGCTGCTCGAACTTCTTCGCGAAGCTCGGGTCGGAGTACGCCGGCCACTCGATCAGGTTCAGCCGGCCCTCGCCCTTGCCGATCGCGGTCGGGATCCCGCTCGCGCTGCCCGAGCTGACTCCCGACGCGGGCACGCACAGCGCCGCCGCGACGGCCGCGCCGAGGACGTGCACCCTACGAATCCTCCTCATCCTGCGCCTCCCGGTTCGATTTCGAAGGTGTGCTCGGGCCGCCACTCCAGGCGCACCCGCCTCCCTTTGGACTCGAGCGCCTCCTGCGAGGAGGTCTCGAGGTTCTGCTCGACGACGCTGAGCTCGCCCCCGGAGTCGAGCTCGACGATGTAGCGCGTGAACATGCCGACGTAGGCGAC
>VAXK01000058.1 GCA_005885565.1 Actinomycetota bacterium | reverse complement strand
GCTCGAGGATCGCGCGCTGCTTCGGCGTGAAGCCGGCGTCGAGGACGACCACGGTCTCGTCGTGGCCGACGAGCCGGAGCGAGTTCACGAGCGCGACCGCGCCGGGCCAGTAGCGGGAGTCCGCCACCGTGAAGAAGGTGCACCGTCTGCCGCCGGACGCCGCCTCGGCCGGCGTCACGTCCAGACGTTCACGAGCGACGGCGCCAATCGATCCGCGTCGGCATCTGCGAAGAAGGCGGCGACGTCGACCTCGACCTCCTCGCCTCGCGTGTACCGCGTCAGCTTCCGCCGCGATCTCTCCGGACGCCGTACCAGTCGTCGCGCTCGCTTGACGACCTGGACGCGCCGACCGCCCTCGCCCCGTTCCCCGTAGTCGTGGCGCGCGACCTCGCGCCGAGGCTGTCGTGTGCTGCGGCGCAAGAAGCAGGTGTGGAGGCATCGGAACGGCGACGTCTCCCACGATCCCTCGTCGACGACGAGTCGCCCGTCGCGCGGCGGATCGTCGCGAAAGACGACTCGGCCGCCGTGGAGCCGATCCGGCACCGGCCCGTCCCACGCCTCGAGAGCGCCGAAGTTGTAGAGCTTCGTCGTCGTCCGCGCCGGCGGCGCGAGCCACCCTCGAGCGCGACCGGAGGAGACGTCGAGCCTGCGGCAATGGAGCTGCGCGCTTCGCAGGCTGAACCAGTCGTCGAACTCTCCGCCGACGAGGCGCTCGCGGAAGCCGGCCAGACCGAGTGGGTCGTAGATCTCGTCGCCGTCCACCCCGAACACCCAGGCGCGCTCGCCGGCGTAGCCCTCGACGAGCCGATGAGGGGTTCCGGGATGCGGAACCGAGTGGAAGCTCGCGTGCGGGAGCTCGTCGGCGAGCCTCGCGAGGATCTCGGCGGTTCCGTCGCGCGAGGAATGGTCGGCGAGAAAGAGGCGATCGCAGAAACCGGCCACGTTCCGAACCGTCCGCTCGACGAAGACGTTCTCGTCGCGCACCAAGACGAGGCCGACGACGACCGGAGCGGTCACGGCTGAACCATACGCGCCGTCGCGGCCTATCATCGCCGCGATGAACCGACCCGGCAGCGGGACGGCCTCCCGCGAAGGGCTGACCGAGCTCTACGGGCGCATCGACACCCTGCTCCGTCGTCGGGCGAAGGGGTTTCCCCGGCGCGAGGAGCCGACCTGGTCGCAGCTCGACGCGGCGCTCGGCGAGGCCGCCGCGCGCCTGCGCGACCTCGCGGCGACCGACCCGGCGGCCGCGCCGGCGCTCGACGAGGAGCTGCTCGCGAGGCCGGTCTTCGTCGTCGGGTATCCCAAGACCGGGACGACGCTCCTCCTCGGCCTGCTCGACGGGCACCCGCAGCTTGTCGTCGTCCCGGGCGAGACGCGGTGGTTCACCGACCCCGAGCCGACGCTCGCGCAGCTCCACGGGCGCTGGATTCGCTACCTCGTGAACCCGAGCGGTCAGGAGCCCTTCTGGCTCCTGGGAAGTCCGGGCGGCGACGAGGATCCGTACCTCGCCTTTACCGCTCGGCTGCTGGCCCTCGCCGCCGCGCATCCCGAGAGGGACCTGCTCACGGCGCTCGTCGCGACCTTCGGGGAGAACGCCGCGGGAGCGCGTGCCTGGGTCGAGAAGACGCCGCTCCACGTCTTCCAGGTCGACCGGATCCGCGGCTGGTTCCCGGCCGCGCGCTTCGTCCAGGTCGTCCGCGACCCGCGGGCGACCGTCGCCGCGATCCGTCGCTTCGCCCGGCACGGCTGGAGGACCGACGTCGACGAGACGGTCGACGGCGTGGCGAGGGCGCTGGTGCAGGCCGAGGAGGCCCCGCGAACGTACGGACGCGACGTCTACCTCGTCGTCCGGTACGAGGACGTCGTCGCCGCGGCCGAGAGGGAGCTGCGGCGCGTGGCGGACTTCGTCGGCGTCGACTGGTCGGACTCGCTGCTCCGCCCGACGCTCGCGGGCGTCCCGATGCGCGCGAACTCCGCGTGGCTCGACCGGCGCGTCGTCGGGGAGATCCACGACCGGTCGCTCGACGACGGGAGCCGCGACCTCGACCGCCGGACGCTCGCGCTCGTCCATGCGCGGACGTCGCGCGGCGGGCGCGCGCTGGGCTACGAGGTTCCCCGAGTGGGGCGCATCCGGGCCGCCGTGATCGAGGCGACCGAGCGCGTCCGCCGGCTCGCCGGAGCCGGGCGTCCTAACAGTTCGTCCACACGCGACTGACACAATACGGCCCGCGTGACCGCGATTCTCGGTTTGAACGCCTATCACGGCGACGCGGCGGCAGCACTCCTCATCGACGGCGGGCTCGTGGCGGCGGCCGAGGAGGAGCGCTTCAACCGCGTCAAGCATTGCGCCGGCTTCCCTGAGCTGGCGGCGGCGTGGTGCCTCGCCGACGCCGGGCTGACCGTCGGCGACCTCGACCACGTCGCCGTCTCGCGCGACCCGAAGGCGAACCTCGGCCGGAAGCTCCTGCGCACGATCCGCCACGGTGCGAGCGCCCGCTACCTGAAGGCCCGCCTCGAGAACGCGGCGAAGGTCCGCGACGTGCGCGCGGCGCTCGCCTCGGCGGTCGGCGTCGGGCCGGACGAGGTCCGTGCAGCGGTGCACAACGTCGAGCACCACCAGGCCCACGTGGCGAGCGCGTTCTTCGTCTCGCCATTCGAGGAGGCTGCGGTGCTCTCGGTCGACGGCTTCGGCGACTTCGCCTCGACGATGCTCGCCGTCGGGCGCGGGAACCGGTTCGAGGTCCTCGACCGCGTCCTCTTCCCCCACTCGCTCGGCATCTTCTACACCGCCCTCACGCAGTGGCTCGGCTTCCCGAAGTACGGCGACGAGGGGAAGGTGATGGGCCTCGCCCCCTACGGCGACCCCGAGCGGCACCTCGACCGGATGCGCGACCTCGTCCGCTTGAACGGCTCGGCGTTCGAGCTCGGGCTCGACTACTTCACGCACGACAAGGAAGGCGTGGACATGACGTGGGACGAGCAGACGCCGTCGATCGGGCGCATCTACTCGGACCGGCTGGTGGAGGCGTTCGGCCCCGCCCGCGAGCCGCGCGG
This sequence comes from Actinomycetota bacterium, assembly GCA_005885565.1. GTDB lineage: Bacteria > Actinomycetota > Thermoleophilia > Gaiellales > Gaiellaceae > AC-50. Next base: position 10,215 of record VAXK01000058.1, on the reverse strand, counting down.
CGAGCTGACGGAACGGCAGGAGGACGTCGCCGCCGCGCTCCAGGCGATGCTCGAGGAGGCCTACCTCCACCTCGTCTCCGAGCTATGGGAGCGGACGCACGTCCCGGACATCTGCCTCGCCGGGGGCGTCGCGCTGAACGCGGTCGCGAACGGACGCATCCGGCCCGAGACGCCGTTCGACGGCGTCTACGTCCAACCCGCGGCGGGCGACTCGGGCACCGCCGTCGGCTCGGCGTACTGGGTGTGGAACCTCGAGCTCGGCCGCCCGAGGAGCTTCGTGATGGAGCACGCGTACACGGGACCGGGGTACTCGGACGACGAATGCGCGGCCGCGCTCGCCTCGGCCGGGCTCGGGTCGGAGCGCCTCGAGGACGACGCGCTCTTCCCGACAGTCGCCGAGCGAATCGCAGCCGGCGACGTGGTCGGCTGGTTCCAAGGCCGGATGGAGTTCGGCCCCCGTGCGCTCGGCAACCGCTCGATCGTCGTCGACCCGCGGCGGCCCGACATGAAGGACGTCCTCAACGCGCGGATCAAGCACCGCGAGCCCTTCCGGCCCTTCGCGCCCTCGATCCTGGCCGAGGCCACGGGAGAGTGGTTCGAGCAGGACTACGGCTCGCCGTTCATGGTGCTCGTGTACAAGACGCGCCCCGAGAAGCGGGCCGAGATCCCGGCCGTGAACCACGTCGACGACACCGGTCGGCTCCAGACCGTCGAGGAGCGCGTCAACCCGCGCTACCACCGCCTGATCGGCGAGTTCGGCAAGCTGACGGGCGTGCCCGTCGTCCTGAACACGTCGTTCAATGAGAACGAGCCGATCGTGATGACGCCCGAGCACGCCGTGGAGACCTTCCAGAAGACGACGATGGACGTGCTCGTGCTCGGCAACCACGTCGTCCGAAGGCCTGACCGATGACCGCGATCGAGGCCCCGGCTCCCCACCGCACGATCCGGATCCAGCGCACGGGGCGCCGGCTGCCGCTCACGCTCCACGACCTGCGCGAGCTCTGGGCCTACCACGAGCTCATGTTCTTCCTCGTCTGGCGCGACGTGAAGGTCAAGTACAAGCAGACCGCGCTCGGGGCTGCCTGGGCGATCCTCGTGCCGTTTAGCCAGATGGTCGTCTTCACGCTGCTGTTCAACCAAGCGCTGCACGTGAAGTCGGAGTACCACGTGCCGTACCCCCTCTTCGTCTTCACCGCAATGCTCCCGTGGACCTACTTCACCTCCTGTCTCTCGGCGAGCAGCGCGAGCATCGTCGGGAACCAGAACCTGATCACGAAGGTCTTCTTCCCGCGGCTGATCATCCCGCTCGCGGCCGTCGTCGCGCCGGTGATCGACTTCCTGCTCGCGTTCACGGTGCTCGTCGGCATGTTCCTGTACTACGGGCGGGCGCCGCACTGGCACCTGGTCGTGATCCCGGCGTTCCTCGGCATGGCGCTCCTGACCGCGTTCGGCGTCGGCCTCTGGCTCTCGGCGCTGAACGTCCGCTACCGGGACGTGCCGTTCATCGTTCCGTACCTGACGCAGATCTGGTTCTTCGTGACGCCGATCGTCTACGGCGTCACCGCGCTGAAGCCGCGGACGCAGGAGCTGATCGCGCTGAACCCGATGGCCGGGGTGATCGACGGCTTCCGCTGGGCCGTGCTGGGGCGCGGCCTTCCGCACTACCACGTCTACGCCGTCAGCTTCGGCATCGCGCTCGGGGTGATGCTGAGCGGGATCTGGTACTTCCGTCGTGTCGAGCGCTACTTCGCCGACCTGATCTGAGGGGACGATGACGAGCCTCGCCATCGACGTCGTCGGCCTCTCGAAGCAGTACCGGATCGGGCAGATGCACTCCGCGATCGACACGCTGCGCGACCACCTCGTGCACGGCCTGCGAACGCTGCGCACCGGACGGACGCCCCGCGAGCGCATCTGGGCGCTCGACGACGTCTCTTTCCAGGTGCGCGAGGGCGAGGTGCTCGGGATCATCGGCCGGAACGGCGCCGGCAAGACGACGCTGCTCCGAATCCTCTCCCGGATCACCGAGCCGACCCGGGGCCATGCGGACGTCACGGGTCGCGTGGGCAGCCTCCTCGAGGTCGGCACCGGCTTCCATCCGGAGCTGACCGGACGCGAGAACGTCTTCCTGAACGGCGCGATCCTCGGCATGCGGCGGACCGAGATCACGCGCAAGTTCGACGAGATCGTCGACTTCGCCGGCATCGAGCAGTTCCTCGACACGCCCGTCAAGCGCTACTCGAGCGGGATGTTCGTCCGGCTCGCCTTCTCGGTCGCCGCGCACCTCGAGCCGGAGATCCTGATCGTCGACGAGGTGCTCGCGGTCGGGGACGTCGAGTTCCAGAAGCGCTGTCTCGGCAAGATGGAGAGCTACGGCCAGTCCGGTCGGACGGTCCTCTTCGTCTCGCACTCGATGCCCACGATCGCGAGGCTCTGTCCGCGCCTGCTCCTGCTCGACCGTGGGCGGCTGATCGAGGACGGGCCGACCGACCACGTCATCGGCCGGTACCTGCACGGCGACCTCGGGGATTCGGCGCGGCGGGTCTGGCCCGACCCGACGGACGCGCCGGGCGACGACTGGGCACGGCTGCGCTCGGCGCGGGTCGTGGACGGTGCCGGGACGACGTCGGAGGTCGTCGACGTCTCGGAGCCGGTCGGAATCGAGATCGCGTTCGACCTCCTGCGGCGCGAGGCGGTCTTCCCGTGGATCGACGTCGTCGACGAGGGCGGGACGCTGCTCTTCAGCGCGCTCGACACGAATCCCGTCTGGAGCGAGGCACGGGATCCGGGCCGCTACGTCGCGACGGCGTGGATCCCGGAGCACCTGCTGAACGAGGGGACGCTGCACGTGACCGTCTCGGTGAAGTCGGGACTCCTAGGCCGGAAGCCGTGGCGGCACGCGGAGGTCGAGTCTGCGCTGACGTTCCAGGTCGTCGAGCGCGAGGGCGGGCCGACCGCCCGCGGTGAGTTCCCCGGCAAGATTCGCGGCCCCGTCCGGCCGCTGCTGCGCTGGACGAGCGAGGCGGTCGGCGCCGAGGAGCCGCTCCTCGCCCGCCCCCAGGGCGATTGAGCCCGCGGCTTCGCCGTCACGGGCCGTCGCTTCGGATCGGCTGGCTGACGTCCGCCACGCTCACCGCCGAGCGCGCGACCTTTCGCGGCCTCGAGACGAGCGTCGCGATGCGGATCGCGAACGTCGCCCGCTGGCTGAACCGGAACACGCGCCTCGTCAACGAGCTGTACCGACCCGATCGCCGCTACGACGTCGTCGTCTTCGTGAAGGCGATGGACGAGCGCGCGCAGGCCGAGGCCGAGCGGGCGCGCACGCGCGGAGCCACGGTCGTCTTCGACGCGAACGTGAACTACTACGAGATCTGGGGCGACTACGACCTCCCCGGCACGCAGCCGACACCGGAGCAGCAGCGTGACGCGGAGGCGATGACGCGCGGGTCGGACGCCGTCGTGGCCGACTCGAGCTACCTCCTCGGGATCGTGCGCCGCTACAACGAGCGGGCCGAGTGGATTCCGGACAACGTCGACACCTCCGTCTTCAGGCCGCGCCGAGCCCACGAGGAGCGCCGGCTGCGGCTCGTCTGGTCCGGCCGCTCGCACAAGACGAAGCCGCTCGAGCTGCTCGCCGAGCCGCTCGCCGCTCTGGGGGACGCGGAGCTCCTCGTCGTCTCGGATTCACCGCCCCGGGAGCTCGATGCGCTCTCGGCGGTGGCCCGCTGCTCGTACGAGGCGTTCAGCCTACGCGGGTACGCGCGGGCGCTGCGGCGCTGCGACGCGATCGTCTCGCCGAAGCGCCTCGTCAACGGCTACGAGCTCGGCCACAGCGAGTGGAAGATCACCCTCGGGATGGCGGTCGGCCTGCCTGCGGTGGCGAGCCCGCAGCAGTCGTACGTCGAGGCGATCGGCGCCCACGGTGGCGGGATCGTGGCCGACTCCGCGGAGGAGTGGACCGCGGCGTTCGAGCGGCTGCGCGACCCGGCCGAGCGCGCGGAGCTCGGCGCACGTGCCCGCCGAACGGTCGAGGAGCGCTACTCCACGCCCGTCGTCGCCCACCGGTACGGCGACTTCCTGCTCGAGGTCGCATGAGGTTGCGTGCTCCAGACGTCGCCATCGCGCACGAGCTGCGGGACCCGCCGTACGGCGGCTCGAACCAGTTCCTGCTCGCGCTGCGCGACGAGCTCCGCCGCCGCGGCTTGCGCGTGACGGACGGGCCCGTCCCGCGACGCGCTCGGTCGGTCCTCCTGCACTCGTATCTCGTCGACCTGCGGCAGCGGCCGGCGGGACGCGTCGTCCATCGAGTGGACGGGCCGATCGAGCTCTACCGCGGCGCCGACGACGGCGCCGACCGGCGGATCGTCGAGATCAACGACCGGCTCGCGGACGCCACCATTCTCCAGTCGCGCTACAGCCTCGAGGCGCACCGCGACCTCGGCCTCGAGCTGCGCGACCCGGTCGTGATCCCGAACGCGGTCGACCCGGCGATCTTCCACCCGCCGGCGGAGCGCGAGCCGCTCGCGGGCCGCCGCGTGCGGGTCGTCGCGACGAGCTGGTCCGACAATCCGCGCAAGGGCGGCGAGACGTATGCCTGGCTCGCGCGCACGCTCGACCGGCGGCGGTACGAGCTGACCTTCGTCGGCCGCGCGTCGGTGGCCGTCGAGGCGGAGCACGCGCTTCCGCCCCTCGCCTCCAACGAGCTCGCCGAGGTGCTGCGCCGACAGGACCTCTACGTGACGGCGAGCCTCAACGACCCGTGCTCGAACGCGCTGCTCGAGGCGCTTGCCTGCGGGCTGCCGACGCTCTACGCGCGGAGCGGCGGGCACCCCGAGCTCGTCGGCGAGGCCGGGCTCGGCTTCGACGGCCGTGAGGAGCTACCGGAGCTCCTCGACCGGCTCGTCGAGGAGCTCGACGAGCGCCGCGCGGCGATCCGCGTCCCGAGCCTGGCGGACGTCGCCGACCGCTACCTCGAGACGCTGGGGCTCGCGTGAGGAGCACCCTCACGCGCATCCGACGGCACCGGCGAATCGCCCGGACGCGCCCGTCGACCGACGGCGTCGCCGTCTTCTACGGCCACGATCGCATTCCCGGACCGGAGGACGTCGCGCACGGCGGCATGGTGAAGTTCCAGCATCTGGAGCGGCTCTTCCCGAACGAGCCGTCCGCGTTCAACGTGCTCTACCTCGGGAGCAGCACGCGGCCGGCCGACTCGAGCGACCTGATCCGCCTCGCCCGGGAGCGGGGGGCGGCCGTCGCCTGGAACCAGGACGGCGTCGCGTACCCGGGGTGGCACGGGCCGGGCTGGGAGCGGACGAACGAGCCGCTCGCCGAGGGCCTGCACGCCGCCGACCACGTCTTCTTCCAGAGCGACTTCTGCCGGCTGAGCTCCGACCGCTTCCTCGGCCCACTTCGCGGCGCGGCCGAGGTGCTGCCGAACCCCGTCGACACCGATCTCTTCACGCCGGCCGAGCGCCCCGAGCGCCCGCTCACGCTCCTCCTCGGCGGCAACCAGTACCAGCGCTACCGTCTCGCGGCCGCGCTCGAGACCCTCCGCCTGCTTCCGGACGCTCGCCTGCTCGTCGCGGGGCGGCTGTCGTGGGACCCGGACCCACGGGCCGTGCGGCGCGAGCTGCCGGGCCTACTCGCCGGTCTCGAAGACCGCGTCGAGCTCCTCGGGCCGTACAGCCAGGCCGAAGCGCCGGCGCTCTACCGCCGAGCCGACGTCCTGCTGCACACGAAGTACAACGACCCGTGCCCGACGGCCGTGCTGGAGGCGCTGGCGTGCGGCCTGCCGGTGGTGCACTCGGCGAGCGGCGGGACGCCGGAGCTCGTCGGGGACGCCGGGATCGGCGTCGAGGCGCCGCTCGACTGGGAGCGCGACCACCCGCCGGCCGCGGAGGCGCTCGCGGCGGCGGTGCTCGCGTGCACCGAGCGGCTCGACGCGCTCGCGGCCACCGCTCGGAGCCGAGCCTTGCGCTTCGACGTCGGCCCGTGGCTCGAGCGGCACCGCGTCGTCTTCGAGGAGCTCGTCCGATGAGCACGCCGCTCGTCACGGTCGGCGTCGTCAGCTACAACCGGCTGCACTACCTACGCACGCTGATGGAGTCGGCGCGCGAGTGCGTCCGCTACCCGCGGGTGCAGTGGATCCTCGTCGACGGGAACTCGGTCGAGCCGGGCCTGCGTACCTACGTCGAGAGCCTCGACTTCGTCGGCGAGAAGATCTTTCGCGACTGCACGCAGGTCGAGGCGATGAACGAGATCGTCGAGCGGGCAGAGGGCGAGTACCTGATGATGCTGCCGGAGGACGTCCAGTTCGTGCGCCGCGGCGAGTGGCTGGCCGACATGGTCGAGCTTGTCCGCGATCATCCCGAGGTCGGGCACGTCCAGTTCGACGCCCAGCGCCGCCCGACGCTCGCGCGGCACTTCGCGCCGCGGCAGCTGCGGGTGCGCGGGCGGGCGCTTCCGCTCGTGCGCCGCCCGCCGCGGCGTCTCAACACCTCGTCGGGCGCGGAGTTCGTCGGCTACGGCGACGTGCGCGAGCCGATCGGCGGGGCCGGGATCGTCACGTTCGTCCGCACGGAGATCCGCCGCCGGCTCGGCCCGTGGCGGACGAGCACCCGTCACGCGACGCTCCAGGACTCGGGCCTGGGCGGCGAGGACGAGATGATCGAGCGCTACCGGCGCTCAAGCCTGCGCCTCGAGGCGTTCTTGATGCGTTACCCCGCGGTTGCCGACGTCGTCACCGACCCGCGGGGGACCAAGGCGCGGATCCGCTTCGGGGACCGCCGCTACGGCCGCTACGCGCCGCCGCCCGAGCCGCCGTTCTACTACCGGATCTGGGACGAGCACGAGCTCGGTCGCTTCGCCTCGTACGAGCCTGCGCCCCCGTTCGAGGAGTTCGTCGTGCCGCGCGGCTTCGAGCTGCCGCTCGACGAGGCCGGGAACATGCTCAAGACGAACGTGGTCACCGAGCAGGAGCCGTACGAGGTGATCGCGCCGTGACCGCCTCCGTCGCGGTCGTCGTTCCCGTCTTCCGCGAGCGGCTCGGCCCGGACGAGGCGATCGCGCTGCGGCACCTCCGGACGCACCTCGGCGGCTACGACGGCTTCGCGGTCTGCCCGGAGAGCCTCGACCTGGAGCTCCTCGACCTCGTCCGTGTCGGCCTCGACGACCGGCACTTCCGCACGCACCGGGACTACTCGCGGCTGATGCTGAGCGCCGGGTTCTACCGCCGCTTCGAGCAGTACGAGTTCGTTCTCGTGCACCAGCTCGACTCGGCGGTCTTCTCCGACGACCTCCCGCGCTGGTGCGGCGAGCCGTACGACTACGTCGGCGCGCCGTGGGTGCGGCGCTCCGCGGACGGCCGTCCCTTCTTCGCGGGCGTCGGGAACGGCGGCCTGTCGCTTCGCCGCGTGGAGGCCTTCGTACCCGTGGCCGAAGCGTGGCGACGCCTCCGGACCCGCGCCGTCGTGGCCGGCCGGCACGCGGGCGAGCTCGCCCGCCGGATCGTGAGTGAGCCTCGGCGTTCGAGGCAGCTTCTCAGCGACCGCTACGTCTACGAGGACAAGTTCTGGTCGCTGGAGGCGCCGCGGCTCGCGCCCGGCTTCAGGATCCCGCCGGCCGAGACGGCGGTGGCGTTCGCGTTCGAGACCGAGCCGCGGTTCTGCTTCGAGCAGAACGGGCGGCGGCTGCCGTTCGGCTGCCACAAGTGGCGCGCCCACGACCCCGAGTTCTGGGCGCCCCATCTCCTCGCCGACGCGGCGTGAGCGCCCCGCGCGTCAGCGTGCTCCTGCCGGTGCGCGACGGGGCGCGCTTCCTGCGCGAGGCGCTCGACAGCGTGCTCGCGCAGACGCTCGCCGACTTCGAGCTCCTCGTCGTCGACGACGGCTCGACCGACGAGACGCCGGAGATCCTCGCGTCGGTGGGAGACGAGCGGCTGCGCGTGCTCCGGCAGGAGCCCGCCGGCCTCGTCGCGGCGCTCGAGCGCGGGATCGGGGAGGCGCGGGCGCCGTACCTCGCGCGGATGGACGCTGACGACGTCTCGCTTCCGCGGCGCCTCGAGCGGCAGGTCGCCTTCCTCGACCAGCGGTCGCACGTCGCCCTCGTCGTGCCCGGCGTGGAGTCGATCGACGAGGCCGGACGGCCGGGTCGCCGCGTGACGGTGCCGGACGACGACGCCGCTCTCCGCCGCCGGCTCCTGCTCCGCAACCCCTTCACGCACGGCGCCGTGGTCGTGCGGGCCGCCGCCGTCCGGCAGGCGGGCGGCTACCGGGCGGACTACGGAGCGAACGAGGACTACGACCTCTGGCGGCGGATCGCCCGCGACTGGAAGCTCGGCGCGGTGCCGGGCGTCCTCTACCGCTACCGGGAGCACTCCGGCGCGGTGACGCGCAGCCGCGTGGACGAGCGCGTCGAGAGCCGTGAGCGGCTACGTGACGAGCTGTGGCGCGACCCCGCGCTCCTCGGCGCCGTCGGCCGCGACCCCGACCCGCTCGAGGCGCGTGCGCTCCTACGCGAGGCCGTGCGGCGGCGGCGGCTCGGCCTTGCGCTGCGCGTCCTCGTACGCTCGCAGTAGGAGCCGCCCCACCGCCTCGCGCCCGTACCGCTCGCGCGCTCGCCGCACGATCTCCTCGCGGTCGAAGCCCTCGAGCCGGTCGAGGGCCTCCCCGATCCGCGCCGCGAGGCTCTCGGGATCGCCCGGCTCGGCGAGGAGCCCGCTCCGCTCGTCGACGAGCTCCCGCAAGCCGCCCACGCGGGTGGCGACGACCGGCAGGCCGCTCGCCATCGCCTCCAGCACGACGCACGGGTTGTTCTCGAACCGGCTCGCGAGCACGAAGAGGTCCGAGCTCCGCATGCGCTCGGCGAGGTCGGGCTTCGGGCGCAGCCCCGCGAAGCGGACGCGCTCCTCGACGCCGAGCTCGCGGGCGAGCGCCTCGTACTCGGCACGCCGTGGGCCGTCGCCCACGATCTCGAGCACGGGGCTGCCGCCGTCGAGCAGGGCGAGCGCGCGGAGGAGCAGGTCGTAGCCCTTCGCGCCGTTCTCCCCCATCAGGCCCGCGCTGATCAGCCGTCCCGACGGCTCGTGCGGCGTCGGCCGGAAGAGCTCGTCGTCGACGACGTTCGGGACGATCCGGAGGCGCGCCCGCGACGCGTGAGCTGCGAGCGCGGCGCGCATCGCCTCGCTCGGCGGCAGGACGAGGTCGGCGCGCTCGAGCGCGAAGCGCGCCGCGCGGGCCATGGGCGGCGAGAGCCGCGCCGGGTTCTCGGGCAGGAAGACGCTCCAGTGCTCGCTGTAGACGACCGGCTTCCGGAGGGTCAGCGCCGCGAGCGCCGAGAGGTGCGAGGTCGCATGGACGACGTCGGGGTCGCCGGCCGCTGCCCGCGCACCGGCGAGGAACGCGGCATAGCTGAGCGGACGGCCGAAGCGCCGGTAGCGGACGCGGACGAGCGGGGGGTCGTCCTCCTCGGGAACGAGCTCGTAGAGGCCTTTGCGGCCGGGGGTCCGCTGGAGGTGGACGACCCGGACCTCCGCGCCGGCCGCGGCCGCGGCGCGCGCGTGCTCGCGGACGAAGACCCCGTCGACGGGCGACTCGGCCGCCGGGTAGTTGGTCGTGAGGTAGAGGACCTTCACCCGTCGAGCGATGCGCGGGCCCACAGCTCGAGGTTGAGCGCGCGCCAGAGCTCCATTCCGGCCTCCAGCTCGCCGCGACGGTGCCGGTCGAGCCGGCGCCGCGCGGCGGGCGCGTCCACGAAGCCGCGCTCGGCGAAGGACCGCGACGCGAAGACGTCCGCGGCGAGCTCCCCGAGCCGGCCGCGCAGCCACTGCCGCTCCGGCGTGACGAAACCGAGCTTGTCGCGGCGCTCGCGCACGCTGGGCGGGAGAAGGTCGGCGAGCGCACGCCGCAGCACGGCCTTCGTCCGCCCGCCGCCGACGAGCTCGCCGCCCGGGAGCGAGAAGCAGAGCTCGACGAGCCGGTAGTCGAGGAACGGCACGCGCGCCTCGAGCGAATGCGCCATCGAGTTCCGGTCCTCGTAGCGGAGGAGCTCGGGCATCCCGCGCCGCGTGAGGATGAGCTGCTGGTGGCGGCGCAGACGGTCGGGGAACGGCGAGCCGTTCGCCCCCGCGTCCGCCGGGAGGCCGCGCAGGTCGGGGTGGACGAGCGTCGCCGAGCCGCGAGCGCGGGCGCGCACGAGCCGCGTGAGCGACTC
>VAXK01000044.1 GCA_005885565.1 Actinomycetota bacterium | reverse complement strand
GCGAGCACCGGTCGCACCCTTGGCGCCGGTCGTGCCTGTTGCGCCGCGAGCACCGGTCGGACCGGTCGCGCCGCGCGCACCGGTCGGTCCCCGTGCTCCTGTCGGCCCGCGTGCGCCGGTCGGGCCGGTCGCACCGCGAGCGCCCGTCGCGCCCTTCGCTCCAGTCGCGCCCTTGGCTCCAGTCGCACCCTTAGGACCCGTGGCACCGCGCGCGCCCGTTGCGCCCTTCGGGCCGGTCGCGCCGCGAGGGCCGGTCGCACCGCGCGGACCGGTGGGGCCGGTCGGGCCGCGGTTGCCCTTGTCGCCCTTGTCACCCTTGTCGCCCTTCGCCCCGGTCGGTCCCCTCGCACCGGTCGGGCCACGAGCTCCGGTGGGGCCGTTCTTGTTCCACGAGATCTTCGTCCAGTTGGCGCTGCAGATGGTGCTCGCGCTGACGATCTTGACCTCGCCGGAGCTGTTGTTCACGCACGCGTAGATCTTGTCGTCGGCGAACGCCGCGGGCGCCACGATTGCAGCCAGGCCGATCGTCGCTGCCGCCACGCACAGTGCGCGCCGCAGACGTCCGTCGGTTGTGGCACGACCTCGAACCACCGAACCCCTTCCCCTTACCGGCACCGCAACAGAGCCGAATTGACTCGGAGCCTAGCCAAGGTCTGCACGGTTTTCAACAGGTCCGACCGGATCGATCGCGGAATAGCCACATCAGTTACGAGCGCGACAGACCGCGATTCCGGTCAGGATCTCGCGCACGACGCGGTCGGCGACGAGCGCGGTCACGTCCGCCGAGCCCACGGCCGTAGGGATCACCTCGACCACCTCGGCGCCCACGAGCTCGAGCGACTCCGCCACGCGCCGGCACGCTCGGAGCAGGTCGGCGCTCGTCATCCCGCCGGGCTCGGGCGTGCCGGTGCCGGGCGCGAAGGCCGGGTCCAGGACGTCCACGTCCACCGAGAGATAGGCCGGTCCCGGGCCGACGACCTCGAGCGCGCGACGCACGACCTCGTCGATCCCGAGCTCGCGCACGTCGTGCATGAACAAGCTCGTGATCCCCCGCTCCGCCTGCCACGCGAACTCGGCCGGGCCGGGCCAGTAGCCGCGCAGCCCGATCTGGACGTACCGGCTCGGCTCGACGTGTCCCGCCTCGACGAGGGCCCACATGGGCGTGCCGTGTGACGGCTCGACGCCGAAGACCTCCGTCCCCGTGTCCGTGTGGGTGTCGAAATGGACGAGGCCGAGCGGGCCATGTCGGCCCGCGCACGCGCGGATGTCGGGTTCGGCGATCGAGTGGTCGCCGCCGAGGACGATCGGGACCGCGCCCGCGTCCACGACCTGGCGCACCGTCTGCTCGATCGCGCGCCGCGAGGCCTCGGGCGCGGCCGGAACGACCGGCGCGTCGCCGAAATCGACGACGGTGAGCTCGGCGAGCGCGTCGACCTTCGCCTCGAGGTGCGGGCCGGGCGGGCAGCTCGCGGCGCGGATCGCGCGCGGCGCGAACCTCGCGCCCGGCCGGTCGGAGACGAGGTCGTCGAAAGGGGCGCCGACGATCGCGACGTCGACGCCGCGAAGCTCTGCCGGATCCTGCGTGTAGGGCATGCCCGCATAGGTCAGGAGCCCGGCATAGTCGGGCTTGTCCGGAAGGCCCAGTGCGCGCCAGCGCTCGAGCGGGTCGATCACGTTCGGCGATCCTATGGCGCGTGACGGAGCTCGACCGGCTCGAGACGGCGCGGCTCGTGGGCGAGCGGCTGCGGGAGGAGCACCTCGACTACCAGCGGGCGATGGATAGCGACCCGGACGTGATGGCGACGCTCGGCGGCGTGCGCTCCGAGAACGAGTCGTGGGAGCTGCTCTGGAGCGGGCTCGAGCACTGGGAGCGGAACGGCTTCGGGCCGTGGGTGTTCCACGCGCGCGAGACGGGCGAGACCGTGGGCGGCGCCGCCCTTCGGCGCGCGGAGATCGAGGGGCGGCAGGAGGTGGAGCTCGGCTACCGCGTCGCCGCGGCCTGGTGGGGGCACGGGATCGCGACCGAGATGGCCTCGGCGCTCGTCGGCGTCGCGCGGGACCGCCTCGGGTTGGCGGAGATCGTCGCGTTCACGTTGCCGTACAACCTCGCGTCGCGGCGCGTGATGGAGAAGGTGGGCTTCACGTACGAGCGCGACATCGAGTGGGCCGGGCTGCCGCACGTCCTGTACCGGCGGCGGCTCGAGCGCGAATAGGCTCACGCGCGATGACCGTCGACGCCTCGCGCTCGCGGATCGCGGATCCGTCTCTCGCGCCGGCCGGCGAGCAGCGGATCGCCTGGGTCGCGCGGCACTCGCCCGTGCTGAACGGCCTGGCGCGGGCACGGCTCGCCGACGGGGCGTTGCGCGGGAAGCGCGTCGCCGTCGTCGTCCACCTGGAGGCCAAGACGGCCCACCTCGCGTCGCTCCTCGCGGAGGCGGGCGCCGAGGTCGTCGCCGCCGGATCCAATCCCGGCACGACGCAGGACGCCGTCGCGGCGGCGCTCGTCGCGCGCGGGATCGAGGTGCACGCGACGCACGGGGCCTCTCCGGACGAGTTCGTCGCCGACCTGCTGGCGGCGGCCGACGCCGAGCCGGACATCGTCGTCGACGACGGCGCGGAGCTGACGGGGCGGATCGTCTCGTCGCGGCCGGCTCTGGTCGAGCGGCTGCGCGGCGTGACGGAGGAGACGACGACCGGGGTGGCGCGTCTGCGGGCGCTCGAGGCGGCCGGGCGGTTGCCCTTTCCGGCCATCGCCGCGAACGACGCGTCGTGCAAGCACCTGTACGACAACCGCTACGGCACGGGCCAGACGACGATCGAGGCGATCCTCCGGCTTACCAACCTGCTCGCGGCGGGCAAGGAGCTCTGCGTCGTCGGCTACGGGTGGGTCGGCCGCGGCGTCGCGCGCTATGCGGCGGGGAACGGCGCGCGCGTGACGGTGGTCGAGATCGATCCCGTGAAGGCGCTCGAGGCGTACATGGACGGGCACCGGGTGGCGGGGCCGGAGGGGTTCGCGGACGCCGACGTCGTCGTCACCGCCACCGGCGGCGTGGCGGCGGTCGGCCGCGAGGCGCTGGCGCTGCTGAAGGACGGGGCCGTTCTAGCGAACGCGGGGCACGACGACCGCGAGATCGACGTCGAAGCGCTCGGGCCCGGCGAGGAGGTTCGGCCTGGGGTCACGCGGCACGACCTGGGCGGCGGCCGGCACGTCTACCTCCTCGTCCAGGGCCGGCTCGTGAACATCGCCGGCGGCGACGGCCACCCGGTCGAGATCATGGACCTGTCCTTCTCGGTTCAAGCCCTGGCGGCGCATCTCCTCGCCTCCGTCGAGCTGCCGCCCGGCGTGCAGCCGTTCCCGGAGGAGCTCGACCGCGAGATCGCGCGGACGAAGCTCGACTCGCTCGGCGTGACGCTCCCCGAGTCCGCCTGAACCGGACACGCCGCAAGGGGCTAGGGCAGGGGGTCTGACCCCAGCCGTGGCCCGCCGAGCCATGTTTCTCTGTGAATTCGCGCGCGATTTGTGACAGGTCGCGGCTCTACGAGCGGCCTCACCGTCAGTTCGGACCGCGCGCCTCGGGCCGGGTCCGGGGTCAGACCCCTGCCTGGCCGGCCGGGACGGTCGTCCTGCACCGAACGGCCACCGCGGTTACGCACAGGCTCAACCCCCGATACGGGGATCTTGTGCCGGCCCGCACGAAGCGATGACTCCGAGGCGGCAATGACCTCTCCCGCACGGCAGCTCGGCCACATCCGGCCTGTCCCGCCTCCGGCGCCGAGCCCGGGCGGGGTCGAGTCGTACAAGCGCCTCGCCGACGTCTTCCACCAGCTCCTCGCCGAGCAGGAGCTGGACACGCTGCTCGAGCAGGTCGCGACCACCCTGGCCGAGCTCGTCCCCTACGACACGCTGACCGTCTACGAGGCGGAGGAGCCGGCGCGCGAGCTCGTCGCCGTCTACGCGCGCGACCGCTGGGCCGAGCAGATCCTCGGCTCGCGCATCTCCTACGGCGAGGGGATCACCGGGTGGGCGGCGCTGAACCGCCGGCCGGTGCTGACGAACGAGGCGCACTGCGATCCGCGCCGCAAGACGGTCCCCGGCACGCCCGCAGACGAGCCCGAGGCGCTCGTCTGCATCCCACTTGTCGCGCGCGCGCGAGTGAAGGGCGCGCTGAACATCTACCGCCTCGGCGAGACGGCCTCCTTCACCGACGAGGAGTTCGAGCTCGCGCAGCGCTTCGGCGACGCGGTCGCGCTCGCGCTCGACAACGCGCGCACGCGCACGCAGCTCGAGCTCCAAGCGCAGTCCGATTCGTTGACCGGCCTCTTCAACCACCGCTACTTCCACGACCGGCTCCGGGCCGAGCTCGTGCGGACGAACCGCTCCGGCGAGCCGCTCGCGGTCGCGATGCTCGACCTGGACGAGTTCAAGCGCGTGAACGACGTCCACGGCCACGGCACGGGCGACGAGGTGCTCGTCACCTTCGCCGACCTCCTCCGGGCCGAGCTCCGCCTCTCGGACGTCGTCTGCCGCGTCGGCGGCGAGGAGTTCGGCGTCGTCATGCCGAGCTGCGACTCGGCGGCCGCGCTCCAGGCGCTCGACCGCATCCACAAGCGGCTCGCGCGGGAGCCTTTCACGCCCGTGGGGCCGCTCTCGATCTCGGCCGGCCTCGCCTCGGCGCCCGAGCACGGCATGAACCCGCGCGAGCTGATCGCCTCCGCCGAGGCCGCGATGATGACGGTCAAGGCGCGCGGCGGCCGCGGCAGCCTCGTCTTCAGCGACGACGACGTCGAGCGGCCGGAGGGCGACGGCGTCGCGGAGCGTGACCTGCGCTCGATCGCCCACCTCAAGATGCTCCAGCGCCTCGGCGGCCAGCTCAACCGCCTGAACGAGCTGAGCGAGATCGGCTCCGCCGTGACCGACGAGCTCCGGAAGCTGATCGACTACCACAACTGCCGCGTCTACGTCCTCGACGGCGAGGAGCTGCGCCCGATCGGCTTCCGCGGCGACGGCTGCGAGGACTGCCGCCGCGGGCTCGAGAACCTCTCCTGCCGACTCGGCTTCGGCGTGACGGGCACGGCGGCGAAGAACGGCCGGACGATCCTCGTCCGGAACGCGCGCGAGTGCGAGTACGCGGAGGTCGTCCCCGGCACCGACGTCGTGGACGAGTCCCTCCTGGCCGTGCCGCTCCACTACGGCGCGCACGTGACCGGCGTGGTCGTCGTGTCGAAGCTCGGCGCCGACCAGTTCCCCGACGACGACGTGCGCGTGCTCGAGGTGCTGGCGGGCCACGCCTCGGTCGCGGTCGAGAACGCGCGCCTGTACGAGACGGCGCGACGCGAGGCCGCCAATGCGAAGGAGCAGCTCGAGGTCGCGAACGCGCTCCTCGCCTTCAGCCGCGAGGTCGCGACCGCGGACGAGCTCGACGACGTGCTCGACCTCGTGGTCCGGCGCGCCGCCGCGATCCTCGACGCGCCGCGCGCGTCGATCTGGCTCCAGGAGGCCCCGCAGTCGGAGCTCCGCGCCCTTGCCTTCCACGGCTACGAGGCCGAGGTCGAGAACCGTGTGCGCGCGGTGCGGGTCGGCGCCTCGGTGACGGAGAAGCTGCTCGCCGGCGAGGTGCTCGTGCTGAGCGCGGAGGAGCTCTCGGCCCTCGACGGCGTGCCCGCCGACCTCACGAGCTCGGCGTTCGCGTTCGCCCCGTTCCGGGTCGAGGAGCGCTGGGGCTGCCTCGTCGTGAACGCGCCCGACGGCGAGGAGGGCTTCTCGGCGCAGAAGCTGCGTCTCCTGTCCGGCCTGTCGCACCAGGCGAAGCTCGCGCTCGCGAACGCGAGGAGCTTCACGCGGCTCCGGCAGACGATGTTCTCGACGGTGGAGGCGCTCGCGAACGCCGCCGAGGCGAACGACCGCTACACGTCGACGCACGCGCGCGAGATCAAGGAGCTCGCGCTTCGGGTTGCCTCCGAGCTGGAGCTTCCGGCCGAGCGGATGGAGCAGCTCGAGCTCGGCGCGCTCTTCCACGACATCGGCAAGATCGGCGTCGCGACGAGCATCCTCCGCAAGCGCGGCCCGCTGAGCCCCGAGGAGCGCGACGAGATCGAGAAGCACCCCGAGTGGGGCGAGCGGATCCTCTCGCCGATCGACGAGCTCGCCGAGGTGCGGCCGATCGTCCGCCACTGCCACGAGCGGTGGGACGGCGCCGGCTACCCGGACGCGCTGGCCGGCGACGCGATCCCGCTCGAGTCGCGGATCATCTTCGTCTGCGACGCCTTCCACGCGATGACGACCGAGCGGCCGTACCGGAAGGCGCTGCCGGCCGAGGAGGCGGTGCGGCGGCTCCGGGAAGGCGCGGGCTCGCAGTTCGACCCGGAGGTCGTCGAGATCTTCCTGGGTTTGCTCGGTCAGGCGAGCTGAGCCAGCCGCGCGCGGGCGAGGCGCGCGAAGAACCACCAGGTGAGGACGGCGCCGCCGGCGTAGCCGATCGAGCTCGCCACCGCGGCGCCCGAGCCGCCGAGGCGCGGGACGAGGACGAACGCGGCGGCCGCGGTCAGCACCATCCCGGCCACGGCGACCGCGAGGCTGAGCCCGGGCCGGCCGCGGCGCACCGAGAGGTAGACGACGAGGATGCTGACCGGCGCGTAGAGGATCACGCCGGGGAGCAGGAGCGCGAGTGAGGTCGCGGCCTTCTTGTAGTCGTCGCCGAAGACGAGCGGGATGACGAACGGCGCCGCGGCGGCGACGGGCACCGCGACGGCGATCGTCAGCAGGAGGCCCTTCAGGGCGGTGCGGCCGACGAGCCGCGCGGCATCGCGATCGTCGCAGGCGAGCGCGGGGGCGGTGATCGAGGTCGCGAGCGCGCCGGCGACGAGCCAGATCGACTCCACCGACTGCATCGCGATCGAGTAGACGCCCACCCCGGAGCGACCCTGGTAGTGGTTGAGGATGAAGAGCTCGGCCCGGTAGCTGAAGAGGTTCACGACCTGCACGGCTCCCATCAAGATGGCGAGGCGCGCGATCGCCAGCGTCAGCGGGTCGTCCAGCGGAGGCACGTCCGGCGGGAGCCAGAGGGAGCGGGTCTCGGCCAGCGCGACGAGCGCCGTGAGCGCGTTCCCGGCCACCCAGGCCGTGAGCGCGGCGGCGACGCCGCCGTGGAGGGCGACGACGAGGATCAGCATGCCGACGAGGGTGACGACCGTCGGCAGGAGCTGGAGCACGTTCCAGAGGCGGATCCGGCCGAGGCCGAGGAGGACGCCGGAGACCGTCTGCCAGATCACGTTCGGGACGAGCGCGAGGCCGGCCAGCGCTGCAAGGCGGAAGCCGAGGCCCGCGGTGAGGCCGCCCCAGAGCGCGATCGCCGCGGTTCCGGCGATGCCGGCGACGACGGCGATCCCGAAGGCGCGCAGAACGAGCCCGCGCAGGTCCGGCGTCTGCCGCTGCCGGCTCGTGACCGCGACGCCGAGCTGGCCCAGGAGGCGCGAGAAGATGGTCACGGTCAGTACGGCGAGCACGAACGCGCCGCGGCCGTCCGGGTGCAGGAAGCGGCTCTGGAGCACGACGAGCGCGAGCGCGAGCGGCGTCGAGAGGCCGCGGAAGACGAGCGTCTCGACCGCACGGGCGCCTGCGCCGCGCGCACTTGCCACCTCCTGGGTCCGGACGAGGTTCGGCGTGACGGGCGGCGCGATGTCCGTTGCGGGCGCGGCCCGAACGGCCGTCGTCGCATGTGGATGAGTCCCGGTCAGCGGCGCCCCTACGGCTCCATTCCGGCCGTGGCTGGCGGCGGCACGGCCGGGGTCAGACCCCGGCCGTGCCCCGGCGGGACGGTCCCGCGCCTCAGCCATCCGGGCTCCGTGGCTCTACGACGGCTCGCACCGGCGCTATTGGCCCATTCGGACGTGGCCGGCGCCGCGAGGTAGGGGTCTGACCCCGGACACGGCCGCCGCGGACGCTGAAGTGGAGCGGAAGCCGCGCAGCGCGTCCCCGGAACCGGCCCGGCTAGGCATGGTCGGAACCGACCCGGCTTGCGAGGCCGCCGGCGGTCTCGCCGCCGTCGATGGGGATCACCGCGCCCGTCAGGTACGACGCCTCGTCGGAAGCCAGGAACGCGAAGAGCGCCGCGACCTCCTCCGGCCGCGCGTGCCGGCCGAGCGGGATCCGCTCGTCGACCGCGCGCAGCATCTCGGGCGTGTACTCGGCCTCCTGCATCGGCGTGAGCACGTAGCCCGGGCACACGCAGTTGACGCGCACCGCCGGCGCGAGCTCCAGCGCGAGCGTCCGCGTCAGCGCGACGACCCCCGCCTTCGACGCGTTGTAGTCCGCGTAGAGCGGATGCCCGACGAGCGCATTCGTCGACGCCGTCATGAGGATAACGCCGCCCGTTCCGCCGACCATCCGCCGCGCCGCCTCCCGCGCGCACGCGAGCATCCCCTCGAGGTTGACCGCGAGTACCCGCCGCCACTCTTCGGGCGAGCTCTCCAGGAACCGCCGCCGGATGCTGATCCCGGCGTTCGAGACGAGCACGTCGAGCCCACCCAGGAGCGCGTCGACGCGCGCAAAGGCCCCGGCGACCGCCTCCGGATCCGAGACGTCCGCCTCCAGCGCCGCCACGAGCCCCTCCACCGGCTCCTCCGCCGCCAACGCAATCGACACGACCCGCGCCCCCTCCGCGACGAACCGCCGCGACGTCGCCGCGCCGATCCCGCTCGTCCCGCCCGTGACGACGACGCGCTTGCCTTCGAGGCGCCCCATCGCCGCGATCCTACGACGGGGCGCCCGAAGGCCAGGCGTGACTACTCGTACTGCAACGCGTGGAGGACGTTGAGCCGCGCCGCCCGCCGCGCCGGCACGACCGCCGCCACGACCCCCGCGACGATCGCGACGAACGCGAAGATCACGAGCGTCAGCACCGGGACGTGGAAGCCGACGCCCTGGCTCGAGAGCCCCTGCGTCACGAGCGCGGCCAGGAACAGCCCGAGCGGCAGCCCAAGCCCCGCGCCGATCAGCGCCGTGATCACGCTCTCGTGCCGGATCATCCGCCGCACCTGCCGGCGCGTCATCCCGATCGCCCGCAGCATCCCGAGCTCGCGCGTCCGCTCGAACACCGAGAGCACGAGCGTGTTCACCATCCCGAACAGGCTCACGATCACGGACAGCGCCAGCAGCACGTACAGGAACTGGAGCAGCTGGTCGACGCCGTGCGCCCGGTTCGCCACCCAGGCGTCGCGCGTCCGGAGCTTCACGTCCGGGAACCCGCCGAGCGCCTGCTTCAGCGCCGCCGTCGTCGAGTCGCTCGCGCCGCCGCGGACGTTCACGAACGTGAAGAGGTTCTTCGGCCGCGGGAAGCCGCTGTCGAAGGCGTTGCGCGAGATCATGATCCCGCCGAAGAGCGGGTCCATCTGACCGGGGTCGAAGACGGCCTGGACGCCGAAGGTCAGCCTCCGCCCCGACGGCGGCCGCGCCGTGAAGAGGTCGCCGACGGCGAGGTGGTTCTTGTCGGCGAAGCTCTTCGTGACGAGCGCGCCGTTCGCCTGCGGCGCCTCGTGCGGCCCCTTCTTCCACTTGAAGTGATACACACGCGCGAAGGCCGGGCCGATCCCCGCCACGTCGACGGTCGAGCCGAAGATGCGCGCCTTCTCGGTGCGGGCGCTCGCCGCGAGCACGACGCCCGGAGCCGCAGCGACCGCGTCGCCCGCCTCGGACGGGAACGGGTCGAAGCCGTTCCCGGCGGTCATGACGTAGTCGGAGCGGACCTGATCCTTCAGCGTCGAGACGTCCGAGGCCTTCAGGCCCTTGCCGAGCGTCGCCACGAAGGTGATCAGCGCGAGGCCGATCATCAGCGCGGCGGCAGTGTTCGCCGTCCGGCCCGGGTTGCGAGTCGAGTTCTCGCTCGCCAGCCGGCCGGGCGTCCCGCCGGCACGCCGCGCGGGAGAGCCGACCACTGCGGCCAGCGGCTTCACGAGCCGTCCCGACACGAGCGCGACGCCGATGAAGAGGAGCAGCGTCCCCACCCCGAGCGGAAGCAGCACGCCTGCGATCCCGCTCGCGAGGAACAGCCCGTCGGCGAGCAGCGCGAGCGCGAGCAGGACGAGCGCGACCGCGATCCACGTCGACCAGCGCGAGAACCGTGACCGCGGGAGCACCGCTCCCTCCCGCACCGCGGCGATCGGCGGCACCCGCGTCGCCTGGAGCGCCGGGAAGATGCCCGCGAGCACCGTCACGAGCACGCCCGCGAGCAGCGAGACGACCACCGTCCGAGTCGCGAAGACGGTCCCCGTCTGCGGCAGGTCGGCGCCGAGCGCAACGAAGATCGCGTTCAGGCCCTTGGCGATCGCGAGCCCGAGGAAGAGACCGATCACCGCCGCCGCGAGGCCGATCGCGAACGCCTCCACGAGCACGGAGCGCAGCACCTGCCGGCGCGACGCGCCGAGCGTCCGCAGCGTCGCGAACTCACGCGCCCGCTGCGCGACCGTGATCGCAATCGTGTTGAAGATGACGAACGAGCCGACGAACAGGGCGATCCCCGCGAACGAGAGCAGGAGGTACTTGATGAAGCTGAGGCCCTGCGTGATGTTCTTCGCCTCCTTGTGCCCCTGATCCGCTCCGGTCTCCACCTGCGCGTTCGACGGCACGAGGGGGGCGAGCTCACGGGCGAGCGTCTTGTCGCTCACGCCCTTCCTCCCGACGACCGAGATCACGTCGAGCTGGCCGGGCTTGTGCAGGAGCTTCTGCGCCGTCGGGATGTCGAAGACGGCGATCGTCGCCGCCCCGATCGTGCTCACCGTGCCGAGCTTCGCGATCCCGGTGATCGTGTACTGCCGCGTCGGGCCGTCGGCCGACACGCCGACGCGGCTGCCCACGTGCAGGCCATGCTTGGAGGCCGTTCCCTGCTCGACCACGACCTGCCCCGGCCCGGCGGCCCACTTCCCGCTCGCGAGCTTCATCGGGTTGAACTGCGGGTACCGCGGATCGAGGCCGAAGCCGAACGTCGGCGCGCCGCCCTTCCCGCCGATCGTCGCGCCGTTCTTGCCGACCAGCTTGACGAGGTCGGTCGAGCCGCCGAAGTTGAGGATCCCGCCGGCCGCCGCCTGGACGTCGGGGACGGCCCGCACCTTGTCGAGCAGCCCCGCCGAGACGGTGGCGTTCCCGCTCGCCGCGCCCTTGACGATCT
>VAXK01000113.1 GCA_005885565.1 Actinomycetota bacterium | reverse complement strand
ACCTGAACTTCGCGGTCTGGACGCTCGCGCTCGTCCACGGGATCACGTCCGGAACCGACAGCGGAAAGGTGTGGGCCGTGCTGCTCTACGGCGTCGCTGCGGGGTCGGTCGCGGGTCTCCTCGTGTGGCGCGTCCTCGGCGGCGGGAAGCTCGCAGCGGTGGGGGCGCGCTAGGCTCATCGCGTGGTGCGGGAGCTGATCGCGAGCGGCGCCGGTCGCGAGTACGACCTCTATGCGAAGACGATCAACCCGCAGTTCGTGCGTGTGCTGCGGACGATCGGCTTCGACCGGCGGTGGGT
>VAXK01000112.1 GCA_005885565.1 Actinomycetota bacterium | reverse complement strand
CGCGTCGTCTCCGCCGAGCACGGCTTCCACGGCCTGACCCTCGGGGCCTTGTCCGCGAACGGCAATCCCGAGTTCACGGACCGCTTCGGCCCGCTCCTTCCCGGTTTCTCGCAGGTGCCGTTCAACGACCTCGAGGCGCTGGAGGCCGAGCTCGCGCGCGAGGACGTGGCGCTCGTGCTCCTCGAGCCGGTGCAGGGGAAGGGCGTCGTGCTCCCCGAGCCCGGCTACCTCGAGGGGGCGCAGGAGCTGTGCCGCCGCTACGAGACGCTCTTCTGCCTCGACGAGGTCCAGACGGGCCTCGGCCGGACGGGACGGTTCCTCGCCGCCGAGCACTGGGGGCTCGAGCCGGATCTGGTGACGATCGCGAAGTCGCTCTCCGGCGGCTACGTCCCGATCGGCGCGTGCCTGCTGCGGCGCGAAGTGCACGAAGCGGTCTTCGATTCGATGGAGCACTCAGTCAGCCACGGCTCGACCTTCGCGCCCAACGACCTCGGGATGGCGGCGGGGCTCGCGACGCTGCGGGAGCTCGACGAGGGGCAGCTGGTGGAGCGGTCGGCGCGGCTCGGGGAGCTGTTGCTCGACCTCACGCGACCGCTCGTCGAGCGCTATGAGGTCGTCCGCGAGGTGCGCGGCCTCGGCCTGATGTGGGCGATCGAGTTCGCCGAGCCGGAGTCGCGCCGCCGCTCGTGGCGGCTGCTCGAGCGCGCGCAGCCGGGGTTGTTCGCCCAGCTCGTCGTCGTGCCGCTCTTCTCGGAGCACGCGATCCTGAGCCAGGTCGCCGGCCACCGGATGAACGTGGTGAAGGCCCTGCCGCCGCTCGTCGTGACCGAGGAGGACGTGGAGCTCTTCGTTCGCGCTCTCGACGAGGTGCTGGCGAAGGCCGAGCGGCTGCCGCGGGCGATGATGGGCTTCGCGCTGAAGGCCGCGCGCGCGGGCGTAGCGGCCGGCCGCTAGGTCGTCTGTTCGGGCCAGGCAGGGGTCTGACCCCGGACACGGCCTGAAGTGCCAGGTCCGAGATGACTATGAGGCCGCTCCCAGAGCCACGACCTGTTACGAATCGCGCGCGAAGTCACAGAGAATCATGGCCCGGCTGGTCATGTGCGGGGTCAGACCCCGGGCCGTGGCCCGAGCGGCCACCCGGCGCGAGGACTTTCGAGCGGCGCTACAGCTCGCTGACCTCGGCGTGCCGGTCGGCGATGCAGGCCTCGGCCCACGTTGTGACCGCCTCGAGGAGCCGGTCGCAGAGCTCCTCCCGCTGGTCCGGATCGGCCGGGAGATGATCGTCCGCGACCTCGACCCGGACCTGGTGCAGCGACGCCTCCACCTCCTCGCCGACCTCGTGGCGCTGCTCGGAGACCACCGAGACGTCGTCGAGCTCCGGCACAAGGGCGTGCGCGAGCTCTTCGAGCTCGGCGGGCGTCGCGTCGCGGCCCGCGAAGACGCCGAAGTTGACGCGGATCTCGAGGCCGGGCACGTCGTGCGTGCGCGTGACGAAGGCAAGCTCGGGTTCCATGGCAGGACCCCTGCCCGCCCCGCCCATAGATCTAACGCTCTCGCGGCTCCCAGCCGAAGCGAAGGCGTGCGACGACGATTCCACCGGCCGTCCAGGCCGCCATCACGCCGAGCGCTCCCGGACGCGACCACAACGCGTGGCCGCCGAGATAGATCCCCTTCACCACCTCGATGAAGTACTTGAGCGGAAGCACGTCGCCGATCGCACGCAGGAACGTGGGATAGCGCCGCGTCGGGCCGAACGAGCCCGAGAGGAAGGCCATCGGCAGCAGGATGAAGTTGACGACCGCAGACGACCCCTCCGCCGAGCGGATCAGCGCCGTGACGGCGAGACCGATCGCGGCGAACACCGTCGTTCCGATCAGGACGGCGACGGCGAGCGACGCAACGTGGCCGGGCAGCTGGGCGCTGAAGAAGATCCGGCCTACCGCGAAGAGCAACACAGTCTCGAGCGTGAACACGAGCAGTGAGGAGACGAGCGTGCACGCGAGGTAGACCCAGGCCGGAAGCGGCGTCGAGCGGATCCGCTTCAGGATCCCGTACTCCCGCCGGTTGACGAGGATGATCGCAGTACCCGCGAAGGCTGTGTTCGCGGCGCCGTATCCGATCATTCCGACGAGGAGAACGCTCGACGCCGGATAGCCGTCGATCTTCCCGTTGTAGACGGAACCGAGGAGCACGAAGAGGAGGAGCGGGAAGCCGAAGATGAAGAAGGCCGCCTCGCGGCTCCGCCAAAACAGGAGCTGCTCGAAGCGCAGCTGGTGAAGGAAGATCCTCACGGCTCCTCTTCCTGGACGAGCGACAGGTAGACGTCCTCGAGCGTCGGCCGCCGCACCTCCAGGCCTTCGAGCTCTTCGCCGGCTGCCAGCGCCTCTGCGGTCAGCTCGTGCAGCACACGGGTCGGCTCGTCCGTCCGCAGCACGACCTGCTCCCCGTTCCGGCGGAAGCGGATCTCGGCGTCGAGCGAGCCTCCCGTGAGCGCCGACGGAGCGCCCATGATGACGATCTGTCCCTCCCGGAGCACGGCCACCCGGTCGGCGAGCTGCTGCGCCTCGTCGAGGTAGTGGGTCGTGAGGAGGACCGTCTTGCCGAGTGAGCGCAGCGAGCGGATCATTCCCCAGGCGGCGCGGCGCGCCGCGGGGTCGAAGCCGGTCGTGGGCTCGTCGAGGAAGACGAGCTGTGGGTCGCCGACAAGGGCGACGCCGAGGTCGAGCCTCCGCTTTTGCCCACCGGAGAGCGTCTTGACACGGACGTTGCGCTTGTCGGCGAGACCTACGAGGTCGAGCACCTCGCCGACGTCCCGCGGCCTCGGGTAGTAGCCGGCGAAAAGGGACAGCGTCTCGTGCGGTGTGAGATTCGGCCACGGCTCCGCCGACTGAAGGACGACGCCGATTCGCTCGCGGAACTCGCGCTGCGCGCGTTGCGGGTCGAAACCGAGCACCTCGACGTTGCCGCCGTCCCGCTTCCGATAGCCCTCGAGGATCTCGACGGTCGTCGTCTTGCCGGCGCCGTTCGGCCCGAGCAGGCCGAAGACCTCGCCCTCCTCGATCTCGAAGCTGATCCCGCGGAGCGCCTCGTCGTCGCCGTAGCGCTTGCGGAGGTCCTCGACGCGGATCGCGCTCACAGGTCGACGGAGACGACGCCGGCGGCCGGAAAGGCGGGCTCGGGCCCGCCGGTAAGCGCGGCCACGACCCGGCCGCAGTCCGGCTGGT
Source organism: Actinomycetota bacterium (assembly GCA_005885565.1). Taxonomy (GTDB): domain Bacteria; phylum Actinomycetota; class Thermoleophilia; order Gaiellales; family Gaiellaceae; genus AC-50. The sequence goes on along the minus strand of VAXK01000112.1, from coordinate 429 downwards.
GACCGACGACGACCACGGTCTCGCCGCGTCCGACGACGGCTGCTCGGACGTCGTCGACGGTCGCCCCCGGCGCAAGGCGCTCGTGCGGCTCGCTGTCGCCGAGCTCGAGGTCCTCAGCGGTCTCCCGGGCGCGAAGCAACGGGCTGGTCAGGATCGCGTCGGGCCGGACGTCTTCCTCGCGGAGCCTCTGGCCGAGCGCGCGCGCCTGCTCGTGCCCTTGCGGCGTGAGCGCGCGCAGCTCGTCGGGCGATCCGGGCGCCGCCTCGGCATGGCGGACGATGTACAGGCGCACGGGCCGAGCATAGATAGCCTGAGGTCGTGCCGACGCTGCGCTACGTCGTCGCCGACGTCTTCACCGACACGCCGCTCGAGGGCAACCAGCTCGCCGTCTTCACCGACGGGCGCGACCTCGACGGCGAGACCATGCAG
>VAXK01000111.1 GCA_005885565.1 Actinomycetota bacterium | reverse complement strand
CCGCGCGTCCTCGTCGACGACGACGTTTCCGGGCTCGACGGAGCCGGTCTCGGGGGTCTGAATCTCTCGCGCGGACGCCATGCCTATCCTCCAGAGAAGGTTATCCGGGGGCGCCCTACCTGCAGGCGCGGACCAGGCAAATTAGAGGGCGGTTCGGACGGAGCTAGGGGCGGTCGCGCGGGCCCTCGGCGGGGGCGGGCGCAGGCACCACGCGGCGGGCCTGGAGACGGCGCGCGACGAAGCTGCCGCCGGCGGCGGCGAGGAGCAGGAAGGCGATCCCCGCGAGCACGAGGAGCGGAAGCGGGACCGAGTCGGCGTTCGAGGGGCCGATCTTGTCGATCAGGCGCGAGACGAGGCCCTTCGGCGGCTCACCGCCGTTCTTGCTGAAGGTGAGCGGGGCGACGCTTCGCTTTCCCGAGCTCCCCTTCGTCGGCTGATCCTTGTGGCGGAGCCGGTCGAGCATCGCCCGCCGGATCTCGCTCGCGGCGTCGGCGTAGGAACGGACGTCGTCGGGGAGGTTCTGGATCGCCTGCTCGTAGCAGGGGATCGGATAGGTGCCGTCGACCCGCCCGTCGACGTACCAGTCGCCGATGACGTTCTTCCAGCACGGCGTCTTCGCCGAGGCCGGGGCGGCGGAAACTGTGAGAGCCAGCGTTGCCGCCAGCGTCGTGAGGATGAGGAACGGCTTCAGCACGGGCGATGGTAGAGAACGGTTCGGCTCCCGTGCCCGGGGACCTGCACGGGGCTGGGCGCAGTCTCGCCACACGCCGTGAGCCGCGGGTAATTGGGCTGTAAGGCGTTTGTGAAGTGGCGGGCGGCCGGCGCGACTCGACCTCGGACGCGCGTGCTAGCTTCACCGCCCATGCGCGCGGCTGCGGAAGTCGCGGCCCCGCGGCTCCGGCCGTTCCCGATCACGACGGGCGCCCTCGCCGGCGGCGTGGCGGCCCTCCTCTTCTGGACGCTCTTCTTCGGCGGCGGCTCGCGCGACCTCTCGATCGCGTGGCTGGGGACCGCCGCCGTTTTGGCGGCGACGGCCGCGGTCGCCGCGGCGCTCCTCGGCGCGCTCCCGTGGCCAGAGCTCGATCGCGCCGGCCTCGCGTTCCTCGTCTTCGCCGGCCTCTTCGTGCTCTGGAACGGCGCGTCGATCTCGTGGTCGCTCGACCCGGACCGGTCCTGGGCGTACACGAATCGGGGGCTCGTCTACCTCGCCTTCGCCGGCCTTGGCCTCTTCGCCGGGACCGTCGTCCCGCGGGCGCCGCGCGCCGTCGCGTCGGCGCTCGCCGTCCTCCTCGCGGGCGTTCTCGGCTGGGCCCTCCTCGGGAAGGTCGTCCCGTCGCTCTTCCCGGACGGCGGTCGGCTCGCGCGGCTTCGCTCGCCGGTCGGCTACTGGAATGCGCTCGCGCTCCTCGCGGACATGGCCGTCGCGCTCGGGCTCTGGCTCGCGGCACGCCGGGAGTACCGGAACGCGGTGCGGATCGGCGGCGTCATCCTCCTCTACGCGGCGGTGGTCTCGATCCTCCTCGCGTACTCGCGCGCGGGTGTGCTGGTTGCGATCGCGGTCGTGGCGGTGTGGCTCGCGCTGCAGCCGGAGCGGCTCGAGAGCCTCGTCGCCTGCGGGCTCGCGGCCGGGGCGGGCGGCGCGATCGCCGGCTGGGCGGTGACGAGACCGGGGGTCGCACACGACGCGCAGCGGTACTCGACCCGCGTCCACGACGGCGCCATCTTCGGCGTCGTCTTCGTCGTCGGCGCGGCGATCGTCGTCTTCGCCGCCGCCTCGCTCCTGCGGGCCGACGCGGAGTCGCCGCTCACGCCGAAGCAACGCAGCGAGTACGTGCGGATCTCGCTCCTCGGCGTCGCCGTGCTCGCCGCGCTCCTCTTCGTCGGCTCGACGATCAAGGCGGGCGGCCCCGGCGGGTGGCTCGACGCGCGCGCGCACGAGTTCACGAGCCAGGCGAGCGTCTCGGAGAAGCCCAGCCGCGTGACGAGCTTCAGCTCGAACCACCGCTGGGCGTGGTGGAAGGAGTCGTGGAGCTCGTTCCTCGACCACCCGCTCGACGGGACCGGCGCCGGCTCCTTCGTGCTCGTCCACCGGCCGCGCCGGTCGACCTCGCTCGACGTGACGACGGAGCCGCACAACGTCCCGCTCCAGTTCCTCGGCGAGACCGGGATCGTCGGCTTCCTGCTCTTCGGCGGCGCCGCGGTAGCGGCTGCGCTCGGCCTGCGCGCGACGTTGCGGCGGCTCGACGACGACGACCGGCCGGCGGCGCTCGCGCTGGCGCTCGGAGCGCTCGCCTACCTCTTGTGGTCGATCGTCGACTTCGACTGGGACTTCGTGGCCGTGACCGGCCCTGTCTTCTTCGTGGTCGGCGTACTGCTCTCGGTGGGGCGACCTGCGCAGCCCGCGGCGGCACGGCGCTCGCTGTGGGCGGTCGGGTCGGTGCTCGTCGCGCTCGCGGCGGCGCTGTCGCTCCTCAGCCCGTGGTTCTCGGAGAAACGGCTGGAAGCTAGCCTCACGGACTACCAGCGCGGCAAGCTCAGCGCGTCGCTCGCGGCCGTCCACGAGGCGCACTCGTACGACCCGCTCGCGCTCGAGCCGCTCCTCGTCTGGGCCGGGATCGAGGGCTCGGCGGGGAACATCCCTGAGGCGAAGCGGCTCTACCGGAAGGCGGTTCGCCTGAAGCCGAAGGACGCGGAGGCGTGGTTCGAGTTCGGCGAGTTCGAGCTCAAGGTGGACTGCTTCCCGCTGCGCGCCTACCAGTACCTGAACCGCTCGTACACGCTCGACCCGTTCGGCCCGACGAGCCGGAAGGGCGGGCCGCTCGACGAGGCACGGAGGCTCGTCAACAAGGAGGCGGGGAAGACGGGGAAGGCCCCGTGCGGCTAACGGGTGCCCAGGATCAGGGCGAGGTGCGCGCCCTGGAGCTGTGAGCGGCGCAGGCCGTCGAGCGGCGTCACGATCGCGATCCGCGCGTCGTGCGCGAGCCGCACCGCCTCCGGCCGGAACCCGGGCCGATACATGACCACCGTGCGGCCGTAGCTCGTTTGCGGCGCGTTGCCGACGCCGCCGATCATGTAGCCGAGCCCGCGGACCCGCTCCGCTGCGGCCGCCGCCGCTCCGGCCCTGCCGTTGCCGTTCAGGACGAGCACGGAGGTCTCGCCGCGCGAGAGCGTCGGCTGCTCGGGCTTCGTCGCGTGCTTCGTCGTCGCTGTGGGCGCGAGCGCCTTCACGGTCGCCGCGTGCCGCACGTGCCGGCCGAGCGCCGGCGCGACGAGGACGATCCCAGCGACGAGCAGGACGAGGAGCTCGACCGCCGCGACCGCGCCCGCGATGATCGCCCGCGTCCGCCACGGGTGGGCGAGGTCGAGCGGCTGCGGGATCGAGTGCTCCACCGGGACCGCCAAGATTCGCGCCGCGCCGCGGCGATCCTTCTAGCCGATCCAGACCTTCCGCGAGTACCCCACGGCCGCCACGGCGCCAATGGCCGCGAACGTGAAGAGGACGATCTGCCGCGCGCGCGGGTGGTCGCGGAGGACCCCGGCCAGCGCGAGGAAGATCGGGAAGTCGGCGAGCAGGTAGCGGTCGAAGCTCGCGAGCGGGAAGTACGCCGGCGGCGAGAGCAGGACGAGCGCAAGCGTTGCGAGCGAGTAGAGGCCGAAGGCCGCGCCGAGCCGCTTCCACGCCACCCAGGTCAGGACGAGCGCGGCGAGCAGGAGCAGGAGGTGAATCGCGTTCCAGGTCGCGACCTGCTCGCGCGCGACGTAGCCGGCCGGCGCGCCCTGGCCGCGCGGCAGGTGGAGGACGAGCTCGGCCGCGCCGCGGCGACCGCTCTGGATCGACTCCCACAGGCCGCTGAGCGGGCCGAGCGCATGCGTTCTCCGCAGCCAGAACACCTGCTGGGCGTGCTGGAAGGCGAGGGCGTCGCCGACGTGCTCGTGGAGGTACGCCATGTAGGCGCCGAGCGCGGCGGGAAGCAGGAGCAGCGGCGCCAGGCGCGCGGTGCCGCGGCGCCAGAGCAGAAGCAGGAGCGCCGGCACGAGCGCGAGGCCGACGAGCCGCGTCGCCACGGCGAGGCCGCCGCAGATCCCGGCGATCCAGCCGCGCCCACGCTGCGCGGCGAGGAAGGCGCCGGCCGAGAGCGCGAGGAAGAGCGCATCCGACTGGACGGCCGTGAAGACGAACGCGAGCGGGTAGAGCGCGACGAGGAGCAGGGTGTCGCGGGCGCCGCCGGGCCCGAGGAGCGGGCGGGCGATCTCGACGACGAGGACTGCGGCGACGCCGGCGGCGACGAGCGAGACGAGCACTCCGGCGACGACGGTCGACCGCAGGACGACCGAGACGCCGTGGACGAGGAGCGGGTAGAGCGGGAAGAACGACGTCGCCTGCTTCGAGTCGTAGCCGTGGTCGGCGATGTGCACGAACCACTGCGCGTCCCACTGAGCGAACGTGTTGAAGAGGAGATCCGTGCGCGCCTCGTAGGCGTGGAAGGGCGCGATCCCCGTCCGCAGCGGCAGCCAGAGCAACGCGAGCGCCGCGCCGACCCAGTACGCGAC
>VAXK01000057.1 GCA_005885565.1 Actinomycetota bacterium | reverse complement strand
GCGGCGGGCTCGGGCACCTGGGCTGCCTCTCGTTCCACCCGCGCAAGATCGTCACGACCGGCGAGGGCGGGGCCGTGACGACCCCGGACGCAGACCTCGCCCAGCGGATCCGCGAGATGCGCGACCACGGCATCGACCGCCGCGGCGACTTCGAGATCGCGAGTCCCGGTCTCAACTACCGCCTCTCGGACATCCTCTGCGCGGTCGGGATTCCGCAGCTCGAGCGCCTCGAGGAGCTTCTCAGCGCCCGGGAGCGGCTCGCCGCCGCCTATTCGGAACGACTCTCCGCGGTCGCCGAGCTCCCGAGCGCCGAGGAAGGCGACCGGCACGGCTGGCAGGCGTACGTGGTGCAGATCGACCGCCGCGACGAGGCGCTTCGGGCGCTGCGGGAGGAAGGCATCGAGGCCCAGATCGGCACGTATGCGCTCCACCGCCTCGGCGCCTACCGCGACCAGAGGCCGTTTCCCGGCGCCGATCGCTGCTACGAGCGGGCGCTCGCGCTGCCGTTCCACACGCAGCTCACGGAGTCCGACCAGCAGCGCGTCTGTGAGGTCCTGCTCGCCGTTGTTGCGGATCGCTGACCTTTCTGCTACAGCTATTGGTCTTGTTGTCAACGGGCGGCGAGTCGGTCGCCCGGGATACGCGAAGGGGGGTCGGATGGAGGACCTCGATCGAGGGAGTGGGCTGTCGGCGGCGCCGGCGAGTCGGCGCGCCTTCCTGAAGCGGATGGGGGGTTTCGCACTCGCCGGGCTCGGCGTCTCGCTGATTCCCGCCCAGTCGGCGTTCGCGGGCGGTGCGACGTGCTGCAAGAGTTCTTGCCGCACTGACTGCGCCGGGATGCCGAACTGCGGGCCACCGCCGTGCATCGCCTACACCTGTACCGACAGCTGCGCGCACACGACGTGCTGCGTGTGCTCGGGAACCATCTCGGGCAACTGCATCACCACCGGCTGCGTCTGCTGACGAGCCCTGGATCCGGGCCGCTCACGCGGCCCGGCTTTCGCTTGACGAGTTAGTGAGTACTCGCTAACATCACCCGGGACATGACGACCGCAGTGAGGCAGAGCGCAGACGAGCGCCGGGAGGCGGTGCTCGACGCCGCGCAGGTCGAGTTCGCCGCACGCGGGCTGCACGGCGCCTCCACCGAGGCGATCGCGAAGGCGGCCGGCATCTCGCAGCCGTACGTCTTCCGACTCTTCGGGACGAAGAAGGAGCTCTTCAAGGCGACGATCGCGCGCTGCATGCGGGAGACGCTCGAGACGTTCCAGCGCGCCGCCGAAGGCAAACGCGGCGAGGACGCGCTCGATGCCATGGGAAGCGTCTACGTGACTGATCTGATCGCCGATCGCACGCGGCTGAAGGCCCAGCTCGAGGCCTACTCGGCGTGCGACGATCCGGAGATCTGCCAGGTGGTCCGCGACGGGTTCGGCGACCTCGTCGCCTACGTCGAGCGCGTCTCGGGCCTGCCGCCGGAGCGCGTATCGGCCTTCTTCGCACAGGGCATGCTCATCAACGTCATGTCTGCGATGGGACTGAAGGACTCCGAGGAGCCGTGGGCGCGCCGGCTCATCGACGGCTGCAAGGAAGGCGCGTGATGCCTCTCTTTTTTGCCATGTTAGTAAGTGACTACTCACTACCTAAGTGGTCAATTATCCGCATCTCGGCCGCGGGCTCCCCGCACGGCGGAGCTTCCGCACGCACGCGAGGCTGAGGGCAAGAACGAGGAGGCGAGATGAACCCCAAGCTGCTCTGGACGTTTGCGATCACGTCGACGGCGCTCTTCATGACGACGCTCGACAACCTCGTCGTCACGACGGCGCTACCCGTGATCCGGCGCGATCTCCATGCCGGCCTGAGCGGGCTCGAGTGGACGGTGAACGCGTACACGCTCACGTTCGCCGTGCTCCTGCTGACGGGCGCGGCGCTCGGTGACCGACTCGGCCGCCGGCGCCTCTTCGCGATCGGGCTCGGCGTCTTCACCGCCGCCTCTGCGGCGGCGGCCCTCGCGCCCTCGATCGCGGCGCTCGACGTCGCGCGTGCCCTGCAGGGCATCGGCGGCGCGATCGTCATGCCGTTGACGCTGACGATCCTCTCGTCGGCGGTTCCGGCGGAGAAGCGCGGGCTCGCGCTCGGCGCGTGGGGTGGGATCAGCGGCCTCGCGGTCGCGTTCGGCCCGCTCGTCGGCGGCGCGGTCGTGAACGGCATCTCGTGGCACTGGATCTTCTGGCTCAACGTGCCGTTCGGGCTGCTGCTCATCCCGCTCGCGCTGATGCGGCTCGACGAGAGCCACGGTCCCACCCAGCGACTCGACCTGCCCGGCCTGGTGCTCGCCAGCGCGGGCCTGTTCGGGATCGTGTGGGGGCTCGTCCGCGGCAACGAGGTCGGCTGGGGCAGCGCGCAGATCGTCGGCTCGCTCGCGGCCGGTCTCGCCGTCCTCGCCGCGTTCGTCGCCTGGGAGATGCGGACCCCGGAGCCGATGCTGCCGATGCGGTTCTTCCGCAACCGCACCTTCAGCCTGGCGAATGCAGCGTCGCTCTTCATGTCCTTCGGGATGTTCGGCGCGATCTTCCTGCTCGCGCAGTTCTTCCAGACCGTGCAGGGCTACTCGCCGCTCGCCTCCGGCGTGCGCATCCTGCCCTGGACGGTCATGCCGATGTTCGTCGCGCCGGTCGCGGGAGCGCTCTCCGACCGCATCGGCGGGCACAAGATCATCGGCGTCGGACTCGCGCTCCAGGCGCTCGGCCTGGCCTGGATCGCGGCCGTCACGACTCCGACGGCGCCGTACTGGGAGCTCGTCGGCCCGTTCTCGATCTCCGGGATCGGGATGGCGCTCTTCTTCGCTCCCGTCGCGAACGTCGTCCTCTCGGCGGTGCGGCCGGAGGAGCAGGGCCAGGCCTCCGGCGCGAACAACGCCGTCCGCGAGCTCGGCGGCGTGTTCGGCGTCGCGGTGCTCGCGGCCGTCTTCTCCGCCTACGGCGGCTACGGGACCGGCGAGCACTTCGTCGCCGGGATGAACCCCGCCGTCTGGATCGGCGCGGGTGTCGTCGCGCTCGGCTCGCTCGCCGCCTTCGCGATCGGCAAGCGCCCGCGGACTCAGGAGCAGCGGCTCGAACCGGCGCTCGAGGCTGCGGCCTAGCCTCGAAACCGAGACTGATCTCGCCGGCCGCCTCGCGGGCTGCCGGCGAGATCGGTTTCTTTGACTGTGTACGTGTCCGGCACGGCAGGCTGTGCGGCGAACAGCTACTCGGCGTCGTCTATGCCTTCGGGATGGAACGACGAAGTCTCGTCGTCGCAACGTTACGACAGCTGCACGCACAACCCGCACTACGAGAACAACAACTTCGGCGGTGCGATCTACCCGTGCACCTGTTCGAGCATGGGCGTCATGAACGACAAGACGTCCTCGGAGAAGTGGTCCTGAGCTCGTGACATGACGTGAGCGCGGGGGCGGCCACGGCGCTCATGTCACAAAAAGCGCCTGCGCGGCAACGTACTGCTGTGACGACGAGTCGAGTCGAGGCGGTGCAGGAGGAAGGCTACGGCCACGCTCTCGAGCCTCTCCTCGCGGCGACCGAGAAGCGGCTCGGCTAGTTCCTCGTCCAGATCATCCGCGACCGCGCGCTCGCCGAAGAGACATCCTCCAGGACACACTCCTCGCCGCATTCGAGCAGCGAGCCGAGCTCCGTCCACGTGCACAACCCGGAGGCCTGGCTCTTCGGCATCGCCCGAAATCGCGCGCTCCACGCGCTTCGTACCACCCGGCGTGCGCGGGCGGCGCTCGAGCGGCTGATCCGACGCCGTGAGGATGCGCCCGATCCTGTCGAGGCGGTCACGATTCGGGACTTCCTCTCGAGAGTCCTCCCCGCGGAGGATCGAATCCTCGTCACCCTCCGCTACGTCCACGGCTTCTCGGCCACCGACCTCGCCGAGATGACGCGCCGCTCGCCCGACGCGGTCCGTCAGCGGCTCTCCCGCGCGCGACAGCGACTCCTGGCCGCCCTCGACTCGGACGACGGCGCGCTCCAAAGATCCCTCCGGAGGTGATCGGCATGGAAGAGCTCACAAGCATCGAGGAGCGGCGCGTCGAGGCGTTCCTCGAGCCCCTGCGGACGCTGACGCCCGTCGGTCCGACGCCCGCCGCGTCGTCCCGAGCCACGCGGCTTCGAACGGTCTTGGTCGGCGGAGTCGCGCTCGCCGCGCTTGCGATCGGAGGCGGCGCCTTCGCCCGCGGAGCGTTCACAAGCCATGCGACGCCCGATCGTGCTCCGGTTTCGGCCGGTGGCCGCCTGGCCTGTTCGCACCTCGTCGGCATGGACGCCCAGCGTGCCGCAAACGTCCTCCGAGAGCGCGGCGAGGTCGTCTTCTGGCGGCTGACTCGATACGTGAACCCAGCTCAGAACGGCGGCGTCGTCGGCTTCGCCTCGGACGTCGCCTCGCCTCCGCCGGGGACGGTCGTCGAGGACGTCGCGAGCAATGCGCAAGGACTCGTCGTCTTCATCCGGCGGAGCGACGACGCCAAGGCGCCTCCGCTCTCGACCCCCCGCTGCTGAGGGACGGCCCCGCCGGGAGCCCAGGAGCTCCCGGCGGGGCCTTAGCCCTCCTACGAGGCGGCGATGCCTTCGACGCCAGGAGGCAGGCCGGTGACGGTGCCGAGCTTCGTGAGGCTTCCGTCACTCTCGACCTGATACTCGTCGACCGTGCTCGTCAGGCCCGTCTCGCCGTAGAGGAAGTCGCCCTCGCTCGAGGCGGCGAGGTCGATCGGGCCGGGCTCCGTCGTGGCGACGACCCCCGTCGCCCCCACGAGTGACGGCTGGCCGTCGGCGGCGATGGTGTAGCCGCTCAGCGTGTTGCTGCCCGTGTTCGCGACGTAGTAGTAGCCGCGGGCGGGCGTGATCCAGCACAGGGCGACCTGTCCGTCGCTCTGCGACTTCGGATCGGTGAGGGTCCCGTCGGCCTGGATCGCATACGTGGTCACGGCGCTCGCCCCGGCCTCGCCGTCAGCGAGCCGGCCGGACGGAGTGAACGTGAACGCGAACGGGACGGGCGCCGCGGACGGGTTCACGACCGGCGCCGTGGAGAGCCGCCCGTCCTGCTGCACGGAGAACACGTCGATCGTGCTCGTGCTCGCCTTCGTCGTGACGAGCAGCTGCTGCCCGTCCGGCGTGAAGCCGACCTGGCCGGGCGAGGTCAGGAAGAACGGCGGATTGCCGTTCGCGAGGCCGAGCGCCCGCGCCGAGCCCGGGATCGCGACCACCTTGTGGCCCTGGATCCGGAAGCCCTGCACGATGCCGACGCCGCCGGAGTTCAGGACGTACACGAGGTCGCCGTGCACGGCGACCGACGCCGGGAACTGCCCACCGGAGGGCAGGACGTCCTCCAGCTTGAGGCGATCGCCCTGCACCTTGAACGCCGCGACCGAGTCGCTGCCCGCGTTCACGGCGAGCAGGAGCGAATGGCCGGCGTCGTAGACGAGCGAGCCTTGTGACGCCAGGTGGTCGGATTCCGTGCCCGGCAGCGCGGCGCCCCCGTTCCCGCCCGTCGCGTACGTGCCGGCGCGGGAGAGGCGGCCGTCGGCGCCGCGGTCGTAGACGACGACGTTGTTCCCGCTGAGCTCGTTCGTCTGGACGAACACGACCGGCGCCTTGCCGCCGGCGAAGGCCGTCGGCGCGAACGCCAGTGCCGCGAAGAAGAACACGAGAATTGCGATCTTTCTCATAGATCCCCCCTTCGAGTCGATTCCCGTCGAAGCTAGTCGGGGGGCGCGGCAACCGCGATTACGTTTCTCGGAACTCCGCATGTTTCGCGAGCGCCGAAAACCGGATGAATTAACCATCTCGTAAGCAGGACGTGGGCAGACTGCGGACATGACGACCGTTTTGGTGGTCGACGACGAGCCGATCGTCCGCGACGTGGTCACGCGCTACCTCGAGCGCGACGGCCACACCATCCTCACCGCCGACAGCGGAGACACGGCGCGCGGGCTGATCGAGGGCGAGTCGCCAAGCCTCGTCGTGCTCGACGTCATGCTCCCGGGCGAGACCGACGGCCTGGCGCTCTGCCGCTGGATCCGCGCCACCTCCGATCTCCCGGTGATCCTGCTGACCGCGCGGGGGGACGAGGCCGACCGGATCGTCGGCCTCGAGCTCGGAGCGGACGACTACGTGACGAAGCCGTTCTCGCCGCGAGAGCTGGCGAGCCGTGTGAAGACCGTCCTACGGCGGGCGCGGCCGAGCACGCCGCCGCGCGAGCGGATCACGCTCGGCTCGCTCGTCCTCGACGCCGCGCGGCGCGAGGCCCGGCGTGACGGCAAGGCTCTTCGGCTGACGGCGCGCGAGTTCGAGCTCCTCTGGTTCCTCGCGTCCAACCCGAACCGCGTCTTCTCGCGCGACCAGCTGATGGCGCGGGTCTGGGGCTACTCCTCGGCTCTCGACACGGGCACCGTCACCGTCCACGTCCGCCGGTTGCGCGAGAAGCTCGAGGACGACGCGTCGCGTCCCGAGCTGATCGAGACGGTCTGGGGCGTGGGCTACCGGCTGCGCGCATGATCGTCGTCGCGCTCGTCCTCGGGCTCGGCGTGCTGGTGGTTGGGATCGCCTTGGCGGCAGCCGTGCGGCTCTTGCCGACGCTGCGGCTCCAGGTGGCCGCCCTGGCGTTGCTCGCGGTGTGCCTGCCGCTCGGCGTCGTGCTGGCCTCCGGTTGGGTCATGTTCGGGATGCACGACGACGCGAAGGTCCTCGCCGTGTCACTCGCCTCCGCGCTCTCGGCGCTGGTCGGCGCGCTGCTCCTCGCGAGGTGGATCCTCGGCCCCCTCGAGCGGCTTCGGGCAGCCTCCGCCCGGCTTGCCGGCGGCGAGCTGACGGCCCGCGCCTCGGAGTCCGGACCACGCGAGCTCCGGGAGCTGGGCGGGGCCTTCAACGAGATGGCCGAGAGCCTCGAGCAGCTCTTCGACGCGCGCCGCCAGCTCGTCGCCTGGGCGAGCCACGACCTGCGGACTCCGCTCGCCTCGCTGCGTGCCATGGTCGAGGCGCTCGAGGACGGGCTCGCCTCGCAGGACGAGTACCTGCCGGCGATCCGCGAGCAGCTGGAGACGCTGTCGCTGCTCGTGGACGATCTCTTCGAGCTCGCGCGGATCGACGCGGGCGTGCTCACCCTCGAGCTGCACGACGCCCGTCTCGGCGAGCTCGTCTCGAGCTGCCTCCGCGCGCTCGACGCGGAGGCGCGGGCGCGGAACATTCGCCTCGCAGCGCACGTCGATCCCGCCGATCCCACTGTGCGGATGGCGCCGGAGAAGATCGAGCGCGTCCTGCTGAACCTGCTCACCAATGCGGTGCGGCACACGCCGAGCGACGGTGCGGTGTCGGTCGTCGTCCAGCCCGAGCTCGAGCACGTCGTCGTCGCGGTCGAGGACACGGGCGCGGGACTGACGCCGACGGCGGCGCGGCGGATGTTCGAGCGGTTCTGGCGCGACGACGAGGCACGGACGCGTTCGACGGGAGGCGCCGGTCTCGGGCTCGCCATCGCGAAGGGCCTCGTCCAGGCCCACGGCGGCTCGATGTGGGCCGAGAACCGCAGCTCGGGCGGTGCCCGCGTCGCCTTCACGCTTCCGCGCTAGCGGGGGTTTCGGATCGTGATCCGCGTCGTGCGCGCCGCCTCGTTGCCGGCCGCGTCCCAGGCCCGGACGCGAAGACGGTAGCTCCCGTTCGCGACCCTTCGGGTGTCCCAGTAGGCTGCCGTCGGCCGGGCGAAGAGGCGGAACCAGTACGTGCCGCCGCAGCCGGGGCGCCGCGTCCGCAGGCACCGGGCGGCCGGGAGCGTCTCCTTCGTGCCCGGGGCGTAGTGGTAGCCGATCGGAACGGCCTGCGTCCCGAGCGAGCTGCCGAGGAAGACGTCGCTGCGGAACACCGTCCGGGCGAAGACGGTCCGTCCGTCGCTCTCTCGCACCACCTCGAGCGCGACCCGCTCCGGGGGCGCCGGTACGGCGAGCCGGCCCGGGCGGAGTGACGGGTCGTCGATCCACGCGCGGACGTCGACACGTCCCGAGAGGCTCGTGCGCGGAAGCGGGACGCCGGCCTGCGGAAAGGTCACACGTTCGCCCGCGGTCCACCTCGGCATCGCCGGGCGGGAGAAGTCGATCGCGCGAATCCGGGGAGGCGTGCGGTCGACGTACGGGTCGAGCTTCATGCCTTGGTGAACCGGGTTCACGTACACGCGGCGGCCGTACAGCTCCATCCACTCGGCGAGGTGGACGTGCCACAGCCCCTTGCACGTCCAGCCGATCATCTGTCCCGGCCGGATCTGTTCGCCGTTCGCGACGACGCCGCTCGTGTCGACGTGCCAGTAGCCGAAGTGTCCGATCGAGACCTTCCGATCCTCACACGGGCCCGAAGCCCCGCGCCGGGGCAGGATCGCGATCCCACCCTCGACGGCGTAGACCCGGTGGGTGCGGCCCGGCGGCGCTCCCGGCTCCGGCCGGTCGTCGCGGACGGTGATGTCGATCCCGAAGTGGTACGCGGCCTCCCCGCCCCGCCGCAGCGTTCCGGCTCGCGGGTCGAGGAAGGAGCCGCGGATCGAGTGCTGGCGGTGCACCGGTGCGACCGGCCATCCGATCCACGCGTCGTCGTAGCTCCAGCGTTGCGTCAGCGAGCCGGGCGCGAGGAGAAACTGGACGACTTCCGGGTCGCGGGGGTTCAGCCGCGCCGCCTGCCGGAGCGCCTGCCGCTGCGCGCGCCCGGTGCTCAGCCGCATGAGGCTCACCCACGGGCGCCATTCGTCTGGGCTCTTCGCGATCGATCTGCGCAGGCTCGCCCGCGCGGCCGCGAGGTCCCCCTCGCTGCTCTGCGCGATCGCGAGTCGCCGCCAGGCCTCGGCCGACCAGGGCAGCCAGCGAACGGCTTTCCGCGCCTCGGAAACGGACTGCCGCCATCGCTCCGAGCTCGCGGCGCGGGCGCTCGCGTCGAGGGCGCCGTTTCCGATCAGCCCGACGAATCCGACCACGGCCAGCGCCGCGGCGCCGGCGACCGTTGCGGCGCGAGCGCCGCGCGGCAGAGATCGCGACGTGGCCGGTCGCCCGGCGAGCAGGAGGGCCGCAGCGCAGAAGAGGCCGAGCAGGGTCGCCGCCGGCATCTCCCAGTCCCAGTCGCCGGCCGCGTGGACGAGGTACGCGAGGTAGGCGGCGAGCGCCCCCGGCACGAAGGGGTGGAAGCGGACTCGGGCAACGAGCAGGAGTGGCAGGCCCAGCGCCGCCACGAGCAACCCGAGCCCGACAGGCCCGAGCTCGGCCAGCGTCTCGAGGTAGAGGCTGTGCGCGTCGCGGGCGTGTGCGGACGTCCGGCGATGCGCGACCCAGAACTCCTCGAAGGTCCCGGCCCCGGAGCCGAGGACGCGATGCGCCTTCCAGTCGTCCCATGCCTGGTGCCAGAGCGGCGCCCGTCCGCTGAACGAGGCGGCGTGGTGACCGGCGGTGGGTCTAGAGCCGTAGCGCGCGATCGCGAGTCGCCGCCAGGCCTCGGCCGACCAGGGCAGCCAGCGAACGGCTTTCCGCGCCTCGGAAACGGACTGCCGCCATCGCTCCGAGCTCGCGGCGCGGGCGCTCGCGTCGAGGGCGCCGTTTCCGATCAGCCCGACGAATCCGACCACGGCCAGCGCCGCGGCGCCGGCGACCGTTGCGGCGCGAGCGCCGCGCGGCAGAGATCGCGACGTGGCCGGTCGCCCGGCGAGCAGGAGGGCCGCAGCGCAGAAGAGGCCGAGCAGGGTCGCCGCCGGCATCTCCCAGTCCCAGTCGCCGGCCGCGTGGACGAGGTACGCGAGGTAGGCGGCGAGCGCCCCCGGCACGAAGGGGTGGAAGCGGACTCGAACGACGAGCAGGAGCGCGACCACGACGGCGGCCGCGCCGATCGAGGCGCCCCGGCCGAGCGAGACCCGCCGCTCGGCGACCGTCGTGAGCGCAGCCGCTGCGGCGAGCAGCACGGTTGCCAGGGCGAGGAGGTGACCCTGGTGCGTCCGCGCACCGAGCCAGAACGCAACCCCGACGACAGGCGCCACCGCAGCCACCGTCCGCAGGAGCGCGACGCGACGGGGATCGACCGCGACCATTGCGGCCAGGCCGACCGCCACCGAGATCCACGTGCCGCGGCTGTACGTGAAGAAGATCGTGAGGACGAAGACCACGACGGAGGCCGCCGCGAGAGCTCTCCGGAGCTGTGAGCGCGCGTGCGCGGCGAACGCGGTGGCCAGGAGCGCGCCGATCGCCGCGACGAGACCGATCGCGTTCGGATAGCCGAGCGGCTCGGACAGGCGAGAGCCGGCCTCGCGAGCCGAGAAGAAGAAGTCCGTCAGCGCGAAGGCCGACGTGAGGAGCGCAGCGCCGCACACCGCGACGAGGAGCTCCGTGACCGGCCTACCTCGCGCGACGACGAGGACCGCGAGCAGGCCGCCGAGGTAGACGAGATCGCGCTGCCCTTCGAGGATCGAGCGCTCGGTGCTCGACGACCACGCCGAGGAGAGCGCGGCCCAGGCGACGAGTCCCGCGAACGATCCCAGCATCGCCAGCTCGAGCCGCCCGAAGGCGAAGCGGTCGCGAAGGAAGAGCGCCAGCCCGGCGACCCAGAAGAGCACGAGGGCGCTCCACCCCCAGGCCGGCGGGAAGTAGCCCCCGTCGTCGAAGGCGAGCGCGGCGGCCACCGCGGCCGCCAAAACCGCCACTGGCCAGTCGATCGCGAGGATGCGCGCCCGGGAGAGCGCGCTAGTCGTCGTCGACGATCGTGCCGACGCCCTGCCCATCGCCGGTGTACGCGTTCGGGCTCGGGTTCGACAGGTTCACGTAGAACGTCTCGTTGCGCTCGCGCACCCTGTCCCCGACGACCGCGACCGTGATCGTCTTGGTACTTACGCCGACGGGGAAGGTCAACGTTCCGCTCACGGTCTGGAAGTCGGACGGCGTCGTCGCGGTGCCCGCGGCCGTCGCGTAGGAGACGGTCACCGGCGAGAGCGGGCTCGCCGAGAGCGAGACGACGAAGGTGAAGGCGGTCGTGCCGCTCTTCCCCTCCTTGCCCTGGGCGTCGGAGATCCCGACGTTGCACTCGAACCGCCGCTCGTGCAGGTGGTTCTTGTCGCCGCACCCCTTGCCCGGCTTCGTGACCGTCGGCGTCGTCGTGCTCGTCGAGGTCGAGCTCGAGGTCGAGGTCGAGGTCGAGGTGCTCGTGCTGGTGCTGGTGCTCGTCGACGTCGTCGTGCTCGTGGACGTCGTAGTCGGCGTCGTCGTGCTCGTTGACGTCGTGGTCGGCGTCGTCGTGCTCGTGGACGTCGTAGTCGGCGTCGTCGTGCTCGTCGTCGTCGTGGTGGAGTACTGGTCGGCTCCGGCCGAGCTCAGGGCAGTGGAGGAGGCGTATCCGAGCCCGCCGAGCCCGACGAGCGGCACGAGGACGACGACGGTCACGATCGCGACCATCACGATTCGCCGCCGCCGCAGCCTCGGATGTCTCACGCCTGCACTCTCCCCTCGCTACGAGCATCGCGCATCAGCTCGGCGGTGTCAATCGCGCCGGTCTCGGTTAAGTTCCGCTGCAAATGAGCCAGACGCGCCCAGCGCCGTCCGCGGCGCGCCTTCCCGAGGACGCAGCGCCCCCCGACCTCTCGGTCGTCGTGACCGTCTTCGACGAGGAGGGGACGGTCGACGAGGTCTACGAGCGGACCACCGCGGCGCTCGACGTGCTCGGGCGGCCGTACGAGCTGATCTTCGTCGACGACGGGTCGCGCGACGGCACGTTTGCGCGCCTCGAGCGGCTCCACGAGCGCGACGGACGCGTCCGCGCGGTCAGGTTCAAGCGCAACTTCGGCCAGCATCCCGCGATGCACGCGGGTCTCGCTCGCTCGCGCGGTGACGTCGTCGTGACGATGGACGGCGACCTCCAGAACGCGCCCGAGGACATCCCGAGCCTCGTCGCCGCCGTGGAGGGCGGCAGCGACGTCGCGAGCGGCCGGCGGAACGCGCGGCGCGACTCGTGGGGCCGGACGCTTCCCTCGCGGCTCATCAACGGGATGCTGCGGCGCTTCACCGGTGTCCCGATCTCCGACTTCGGCTGCGCGTTCAACGCCTACCGGCGGAGCGCGTTCGAGCCGATGCTGCCCGCGATCGGGCGCCAGAAGTTCACGAAGGCGCTCGTCCTCTCCGGCGGCGCGAGCGTGGTCGAGGTGGACGTCTCGCACGCGCCGCGCGAGGGGCGCTCGCGGTACTCGCCGCTCCGCCTGACCCGGCTCGCGCTGCACGTGCTGGCCGGCTTCTGGCCGCAGCCGATCCAGTGGATCGGGATCGCTCTCGGCGTCGTCTGCACGCTGCTCGCGCTCGCGCTCGGCGGCTACGGGATCGGCTACTGGATCGACAACTCGAACTTCCCCGGCCCGCTCTTCGGCGGCGTCGCCGTTCTCTTCGTCCTCGGCGTGCAGGGCTTCATCCTCGCCCTCGTCGGGGAGTACCTCGGGCGAATCCAGAAGCAGGTGGAGGGCAGGCCGCTGTACACGATCGAGCGCGAGCTCGATTAAGCTGCCGCATCCAACGCGTGGGCGGAAGGGGGAGATTTTGACCATGAGACCTCGCTGGTTCCTCGCTGCTTCGATCCTCGTCCTCGCCACGGCGTTCACCGGGCCGGCCCTCGGCGTCGGCGCGAACGCACGCGTGACGCGGGACGACACCGCCTCGAGCTACCTGCGCTACGACGGCTCGAGCGACGCGACGATGGCCGCCTGCAGCACGGGCAGGCGCTCGCAGAACGAGCCGACCGTGGCCGTCGACCCGAACGACACGTCCGTGGTCGTCGCCGGCGCGAACGACTACTGCGCCGCGATGGTGAACGGCGACGTGTGGGCCGGGTACTACCGCTCCACAGACGGCGGCTCGAGCTGGCAGGACAGCCTCGTGCCCGGCTATCCGGCGGACTCGTCCGCCGGCGGGCTCGCTTCGCCGGCGCACGGCTCGTGCGGCGCCTCCGGCGATCCGAGCCAGTCCTTCGACAACGACGGCCGGCTCTTCTACGCGTTCATCTGCTTCAACCGCGGCAAGCCGGTCAACGGCGGCGTCTACGTCGCCCGGTACACGGACGATGGCGGAACCTACGACCGAACCGTGCTGGTGAAGAAGGGGACGCCGTCCGCCCACTTCGCCGGCAGCGGGCTCTTCCAGGACAAGATCAACCTCGCCGTCGACCAGACGACCGGCCCCGACTCCGGCAACGTCTACGTGGCGTGGTCGCAGTACACCGGGCTGGCCGGGAACAACACCGTCCTGCTCTCCCGCTCCACCGACCACGGGCTGACGTTCTCGCAGCCGATCCGCGTGACGCCTGTGGCGCACGGCACCGCGTCCTTCGCCGACGTCGCGGTCGGCCCGGACGGGGCAGTGTACGTGTCGTTCATCGAGTATCCGTCCACCTCCAATCCGAGCGCCGGGATCTGGCTCGCGAAGTCGACGGACGGCGGGGCGTCGTTCGGCCCAGCTGTCCTCGTGGCCTCGATCGTGCAGTTCGACTCCAGCCAGTTCAGCGGCAACGGCGCCTCGGACTGCGGCGACGGGCCGTTCGCGTGCCCGACCGGGTTTACCTTCTCGCGCTTCTTCAGCTCGTCAGCCGTCGCGGCCGACGCGGCCGGCGTGCACGTCGTGTGGGCGGCGAGGACCGCGAGCGGCGGCCAGTCGAAGGTGTTCGTCCGCAACTCGCCGGACGGCGTCAGCTGGCCGACCCCCGCGGCGACGATCGACGCGGTCGCGACCGGACACCAGTGGTTCCCCGACATCGCGTCCAGCGGCGGCACGATCAACGTCGTGTTCTACGACTCGCGTGCCGACCCCACGTACTCGGCGGCCCGTCCTCCGGGGAACACGGCGTCCGGTGCCAACTCCGGCAACGTCGTGAACACGTACGTGGCCCAGTCCACGAACGGCGGCGTGAGCTGGAGCGAGACCCAGGTCTCCTCGGCCGGCAGCAACTTCGGCTGGGAGACGCACGCCTCCCGGCGCGACGGCTTCTGGGGCGACTACCTCTACATCTCCGCCGTCGGGGGCACCGTGAAGGCTGCCTGGACGGACTCCCGCGACCTCGTGCCCGGCACGGATCCCCGCGAGACCGGCGCCGACGACGACGCGGACGGCTTCGACGTCTACCAGCCGTGCACGTACGTGCCGAACGACATCAACGCGCCGTCCTACTCGTCGCCGCTCGTCAGCGACCCCTGCCTCTCGCAGGGCGGCCTCGACCAGAACATCTACGCGGTGAGCCCGTAGGCTCGCCGGCCGACGTGGGCGCGGCGGCGTGCCGCCGCGCCCGATTAGGCTTCCGCCCGTGCCGAACAGCTTGCGCGTCCTCGTCACCGGCGGTGCCGGCTTCATCTCGTCGAACTTCATCCGGCACCTCCTGCGCGCGACGCCGTACGAGGTCGTCTCGCTCGACGCGCTCACCTACGCGGGCAACCT
>VAXK01000110.1:609-9345 GCA_005885565.1 Actinomycetota bacterium | reverse complement strand
GCGATGATCGCGCTCCTGCCGCTGTGGGCGATGTGCGACCGGTGGGACATCGGCGGTCTCTCGACGAACCTGCACTTCCAGACGGGGCGTCCCACGGTCTTCGTGTACGACGGCCACGCCGGCGGCGTCGGGATCGCCGAGCGCGGCTTCGACGCGTTCGAGGGCTGGGTCGGCGACACCGCCTCGATGCTCGACGGCTGCCCGTGCGAGCGCGGCTGCCCCTCGTGCGTCCAATCCCCGAAGTGCGGGAACCTCAACGAGCCGCTGGACAAGGCGGGCGCCCTGACGCTCCTTCAGCGGATGCTCGCCTCGTCCTAGCCCTGCCGTTGCCTGCCATGGCCCGCCGGGCCATGGCAGGGGTCAGACCCCCTGCTGTCCCGGGCGGACGCGTCCGCGTCGCGTCAGGGCGCTTTGCGCCTCGGACGGCGTACGAGCTCGCCGCCGCAGTTCGGGCACACGTGTGCGAACTCCGCCACACATGCGGCACAGAACGTGCACTCGTAGCTGCAGATGTACGCCTCGCCGTCCGGAGCCAGCGCGGCGCCGCAGCGCTCGCACCGGTCTCGCAGCTCGAGCGCCATCACGAGACCTCCGGCCTCGGCGCCGTCCGCTCGAGAGCCTCCCAGCCCACGTCGCGCGCACGCGCGGCCTCCTCGGCCGCCGCGCCTCCCCGCAGGCCGAAGAGCCGCTTCGCCCACAGGAGATACCCGACGATGGCGAGATTCACCACGAGCGCGACGATCTTGAACGGCGACACGCGCTTCGTCAGCTCGAAGACCTCGAGCGGGAGGAGCGCGGTCGTGGCCAGGAACGTCAGGTACTCCGCCCACCGCCTCATGAACCAGAGGCCGATCGCCTCGAGCCCCTCGAGCACGGCGTAGGCCGCGGCGACGAGCGCGACCAGCCGGAGCGTTCCGGCCTGAAGCGTGACGAGCCGCTCCAGATCGTGCGCGAGCCCGTGCTTCGGGACATGGCCCGGCCCGCCGTAGTCGGCGACGACCCGGTTGAACAGCCGCCGGAGACCGGCCACGTGCGACGCGAAGACCAACAAGAGAGCCGCCAGCGCCGCGAGCAGCACGAAGTGGAGCGCGCGGTCGATCGCGATCACCCGCAGCACCACCTTGTCCCGAAGGGCCTTGCCCCGAAGCGGCAGCTCGACCTCCTCACGCGCCGGCGGGAAGCGTCGCGTCGGCGCCTCCGGGGGCGCGAGCGGAAGCCAGCTGTCGCAGCGCAGGCACCGGTACCAGCGCAGCCCGTCCTCCTCGCGGGCGAAAACCGCATCCTCCGGCCGCAGCTCGGCGGCGTCCACGCCCAGGAGCTCGTGCCCGCGAATCCCGCACACGAGGAGCTCGTAGTGGAACCGCGGCACGAACCGGCGCGGCTTCTGCGTCCCGGGCGGCTGCACGTTCACGAGCCCACCAGCGAGAGCGCCCGCTCGACCGCCTCCTCCGGGGTCGCCGCGCGCTCGACACCTTCGACCTCCCAGCCCGGCTCCAGGATCACGACGGGCCGGTCGAGCGTTCGCGCGAGCCCGATCTCGGCGAGCGTCCCCCATCGACCGCCGACCGCGATCACCGCCTCGCCGCTCGCGACGACGGCGAGGTTGCGCGCGTGGCCGATCCCCGTCACGACCACGTGGTCGATCCACTCGCTCGCGCCGGCGTGCGTCTCGCCCGGGAGGATCCCGATCGTCGTCCCGCCGGCCGACTTCGCGCCGCGCGCCGCCGCGGCCATGACCTCGCCGCGGCCGCCGCAGACGACGGTGCAGCCGCGCTCGGCCAGGAGTCGCCCGACCTCCTCGGCGCGCTCCTCGTGCTCGACGCCGCTCCCGATCACCGCTACCTGCATCGCGGTCCGGGTAGCCTGGCGGCAGGATGAGGGCCTCGCGCGGCGCACGCCTGCTCGTCGCCGCAGCGGCGGTCGCGGCGGCCGGTCTCGCCGCGACGACGGCGCTCGCCGGCGGCGGCTTCCAGGGACCGAGCTTCGGCTACGGCCGCTACGTCCGCGAGGCGAGGGCGTTCCGCTTCTGCGACAGCTTCGCCCGTCGGCCGGCGCGCTACCGGACGTGTCTCAGCGACCAGGCTCTCTGGCTCGTCGTCCACACGCACGACTCCGCGCGCGAGCTGCCGCGGATCGACCGCTATGCCCACAGCGTCGGCGGCTTCCTCGACAACAACTGCCACATCCTGATGCACCCGGTCGGCCGCCGCTACGCGCGCCTCGTGCACCTGACGCTCGCGCGGCTCCGCGACTACCTGCCGAGGACCAACGACCCCGGCTGCTCCGCCGGCTTCGGCCACGGGCTGATCATGGAGCTCGGCCCGCAGATCGTCCGCATGGGGCCGCAAGGCGCCGCGGCCGCGTGCCGCAAGGCGTCCACGCGCTACCAGCGCTACAGCTGCGTCCACGGCCTCGGCCACGCGTACATGCGGCTCTTCGGCGAGCTCGTCACGCCGTCGCTCGCCGCCTGCTCGGCCCTCGGCCCCACCGACGCCGCCGACTGCGCCCAGGGTGCCTTCCACGACTACTGGATCGCCGTCGCCGGGCTCGACCAGACGCGGCGCCCGGCCGACACGACCACGTCCCCGCGCAAGCTCTGCGGCGCCCAGCATTCCCGGTTCGTGCGCGCGTGCTGGTACCGCGCCTGGCTCGAGCGGCCGCCGCACCGCGTGCCGAGGAGCGGGGCCGCGCTCGTCGCCCTCTGCGACGGCCTCTCCGGGCTCCAGCAGCAGGCCTGCGTGACGGGGGGCTCGGTGATCGTCTCACCCGACCCGTTCACGCAGCTCGCGGTCTGCAAGCAGTTGCGCGGCGCCGACGCAGAGGCCTGCGTCCGCGGCATCCGCGTGCCCGCGCTCGCGGCGCAGCCGCTCCGCGACCAGGTGCGTCTGATCAGGGGGTGCGCCGGCATCGACCACGCGGCGCAGCACGCCTGCTACGCGTGGCTCGGCGAGGCGCTCAACGTCGTGCGGAACGGCGGCTTCGGCGACACGGGTTGCGGCGAGCTCATGTATGCGAAGACCCGCGATGCGTGCGCGGCGGGCGCGCGCGCCTACAACGGCGCTCTGCAAACCTTTAGCTAGTGCCGGATCGGGAAGCGCGCGGCGGCACGCTCGTCCTCGGCGGCGGGTTCGCGGGGTCGTACGTCGCGCGCCTGCTCGGAAAGCGCGGCGCGACGATCGTCAGCCTCGAGAACTTCATGCTCTACACGCCGATGCTCCCGGAGGCCGCCTCGGGGACGCTCGAGCCGCGGCACGTCGTCGTCCCGCTCCGGATGATGTGCCCGCACGCAGACCTCGTCCTCGGTCGAGCGGTGGCGCACGACGCGGGCCGGCAGCGCGTGCAGGTCGAGACCGGCGAGGGCCTCGTCAACCTGCGCTACACGAACCTCGTCGTCGCGCTCGGAGCCGTCTCGCGGACGCTCCCGATCCCCGGCCTTGCCGACTACGCCCGCGGCTTCAAGTCGCTCGCCGACGCGATCGACCTCCGGAACCACGTCCTGCGTCGCCTGGAGGCGGCGGCCGCCGCGCCGAACGAGACGCACCGCGAGCGCGAGCTCACCTTCGTCTTCGTCGGCGCCGGCTACGCGGGAGTCGAGGCGCTCGCCGAGCTCTCCGACCTCGTCCGGGACGCGCTCCGCTACTACCCGTCGCTCCGCGAGACGCGCCAGCACTGGGTGCTCGTGGACGCGGCGCCGAAGATCCTGCCCGAGATCCCGCGGCGGCTCGGGGACTACGCCGCTCAGCAGCTCGCCGGGCGCGGCGTCGACATCCGCGTCGGCACGACCCTCGAGGAGGTGGGGCCGCACCACGCCCTCCTCTCCGACGGCGACCGGATCCTGACCAGCACCCTCGTCTGGACGGCCGGCGTGCGCGCCAACCCGCACCTGCGCGAGCTGGGTCTCCCGATCGACAACCGCGGACGCGTGCTCGTCGACGGGACGCTGCGCGTCGACGGCGTGCCGCATGTGTGGGCGCTCGGCGACGGCACCCGCGTCCCGAACGAGGCGACGCCGGGCGAGTTCGACCCGCCGACCTGCCAGCACGCGCTCCGCCAAGCACGCCGTCTCGCGAAGAACCTCCGCGGCGAGCCGCGCCCGTACCGCTACCGGATGCTCGGCCAGGTGGCGACGCTCGGCCGCTACAAGGGGATCGCCGACGTGCTGGGCATCCGCGTGCGCGGCTTCCCGGGCTGGTTCGTCACCCGCACGTATCACCTGTACCAGCTCCCACTCCTGTCGCGGAAGCTGCGCGTCGTCACCGACTGGACGACCTCGCTCTTCTTCCGCCGCGACATCGCCGAGCTCGGGATGCTCGGCCACCCTCAGCGACTCGGTGATGTCTGACGACCTCGGCCGAGCGTATGCGTTCTTGGCTCGGGCGGACATGGCAGGCGAGCGGACGGAGCGGACCCGCTTCGGCACCGCCGTCTACGACGACCGCGTCCCGAAGCGCTACGACTCCAACTACCTCATCGTCGAGACGGTCCCGCCCGGCACGACGGCCGAGGAGCTCGCCGCCGACGCCCGTGCGCACGGCCGCCCGATGATCTTCTTCCGCAACGAAAAGGCCGCCGAGCCGCTCCTCGACGGCTTCGAGGCGCTCGGCTGGCGACTCGACCGCCACGTCTTCATGGCCCAGCGCGGGACCGTGACCCGGGAGGCGCCGGTCGACCTCGTCCGCGAGCTGGACGCCGACGCCCTTCGGCCCGCACGCAGGCGCCTGATCGAGGACTTCCCCTGGGCGCGGCCGGACGTCCTGGAGCAGCTGCACGAGGCGAAGCACCTGATCGCCGCGCGGGTGGATACGCGCTTCCTCGGCATCGTCGTCGACGGCGAGGTGGTGGCCTATGCGGACCTGTACGTCGAGCCTCCGAACGCGCAGATCGAGGACGTGGGCACGCTCGAGGAGCACCGCGGCCGCGGCTATGCGAGCGCCGTCGTCCTGCATGCCGCCGAGGAGGCCCGCCGCGCCGGCGCGGACTTCGTCTTCCTCGTCGCCGACGCGCAGGACTGGCCGCAGCACCTGTACCTGAGGCTCGGCTTCGAGCCGATCGGCCGCTACGTGAAGCTCATCGGCCCAGGCGTGTAGCGAACGCCGAGCCCCAGAGGCGGCCGTGGCCGCGGGTAGAAGGCCGCGCGCACCGCGACCAGGGCACCGAGCATCAGCGAAGCGTCTTCAGCGCCTCGGCGAGCCGCTGCCGCGTCGTCAGCACGCCCTCGAAGAGGTCGCCGTGCTGCTCCACGCGCTGCAGGACGACCTCCATCGTGTAGATCGACGGGTTCAGCTTGTCGTTCACCTCGTCCCAGCGGAGCGGCGTCGAGACCGGCGCGCCCGGCTTCGGCCGGACGGAATAGGCCGACGCGATCGTCTTCCCCTCGCCGTTCTGGTTCGAGTCGATGAGAACGCCGCGCCGCTTCGACTTCGACCACTCCGTCGTCGCGAGCCCGCGATGGGCGCGCGCGATCGCGCCGGCGACGATCTCCGCGAACTCGCGCGTGTCGTCGTAGGTGTGCCGCCGCTCGATCGGGACGAGCACGTGGATGCCCTCCGAGCCCGACGTCTTGGGGAACGAGACGAGCCCGAGCGCGTCCAGGGCCTGCTTCACGTAGAGCGCGACCTCGATCGTCTCGGCGAAGCCGACGTCCGGTGACGGGTCGAGGTCGAAGAGCACGAAGTCGGGCCGGTCGGGCTTGTCGACCCGGGAGTACCACGTGTTCATGTCGATGCAGCCCATATTCGCCATCCAGAGCAGCGCGAGCTCGTCGTTCACGAGCGGCGCCTGGATGCGCTTCCGCCGCCGCGGCGACTCGCGCGTCGAGACCATGAGCGGCACCCGCGGGATCCAGTCGGGCATGTGCGTCGGAGCGTCCTTCTGGAAGAAGGCCTTTCCGTACGCCCCGTCGGGGTAGCGGCGCATCGTGAACGGCCGGTCGCGGAGGTGCGGGACGAGGACGGGCGCGACGCGGCGGTAATAGTCGAGGAGGTCGCCCTTCGTGATCCCCTCGTCCGGCCAGAAGAGCTTGTCCAGGTTGGAGAGCTTGAGCAGGCGGCGCCCCCGCCGGACCTCGTCCGTGAGCTGCTCCGGCTCCTCTCGGTGGACCTCCTCGGGCTCCTTGTCCTCCCGGAGGCCCTGGTAGACCGGCGCGCGGAGGTGGCCGTCGTGCGTCCACTGGGCGAACTCGACCTCGCAGACGAGCTTGGGGTCGACCCAGACGACGTCGCCCTTGCGGATCTTCGGCATCTTCGGCACCTCGCGGAACGGCGGGTCCCGCCGCTCGAGGGGCCGCAGCTTCGCGAGCAGCCTGTCGATCTCCTCCTCCGTGAAGCCGGTGCCGCAGTTGCCGACGTACACGAGCTCGTCGCCGCGGCGAACGGCGAGGACGAGCGAGCCGAAGCGGCCCGCGCGGCGGCCCTGGCCCTTCGTGTAGCCCGCGACGATGAACTCCTGCCGGCCGTGCGTCTTGATCTTGAGCCAGTCGCGCGTCCGCTTCCCCTCGGCGTAGCGGGAGTCGGCGCGCTTGGCGATCACGCCCTCGAGCCCCTGCTCGCGCGCCGCCTCGAGCAGCGCCGCCCCGTCGTCGAAGGTCTCCGAAAGCCGGATCGTCCGGCTCCGGCGGTCGAGGAGCTTCTCCAGCCGCGCGCGGCGGTCGGTGAGCGGCCGGTCGAGGAGCGGCTCCCCCTCGACCTCGAGCACGTCGAAGACGTAGTACACGATCGGCGTCCCCGGCTGCCCTTGCTGCATGGCCGAGAAGCTCGACCGGCCCTGCTCGTCGAGGGCGCACACCTCGCCGTCCACCACCGCGTCCGGGGTCCGGAGCGCCTTCGGCAGCTCCCGCGCCACGTTGGCGAAGCGGCCCGTGAGGTCGTTGCCGTTCCGGCTCGTGAGCGTCGCCTCGCCGCCCGAGACCCGGCCGATCGCTCGGAATCCGTCCCACTTGACCTCGAAGAGCCAGCCCTCGCTCGTCGGGAGCTCCGAGGCGAGGGTGGCGAGCATGGGCCGGTACTCGGCGCGCTTGGCGGGGGTCGACGTCCCGTCCTCGCGCTTGCGGATGATGAGCCAGTTCTTCGGGTCGCCGTCGAGATTCGCCGGGACGAGCGCCCACGTTCCATCGAGGCGGTTCCCGTGTAGCCGCACCGTGAGGCCGCCGTCGCGCTTCTCGTCCACGAGCTCGTACGTGCCGCTGTCCCAGATCTCGACCGTGCCGGCGCCGTAGTTCCCTTTCGGGATCTCGCCCTCGAAGCTCGCGTACTCGAGCGGATGGTCCTCGACGTGGACGGCGAGGTGCTGCTGGCCGGGCTCGAGCGGCACGCCCTTCGGCACCGCCCAGCTCGCGAGCGC
The DNA here is from genome assembly GCA_005885565.1 of Actinomycetota bacterium. Classification (GTDB taxonomy): domain Bacteria; phylum Actinomycetota; class Thermoleophilia; order Gaiellales; family Gaiellaceae; genus AC-50. The sequence continues at coordinate 2,007 of VAXK01000110.1, read as the reverse complement.
GCCGTCGCGCTCCAGGCGGAAGTCGTAGTGGAGCCGCCTCGCGTCGTGCCGCTGGACGACGAAGATGGGCGCGCCCTTCGGCCGCGCCCTAGCCGAGAACGGCTCCGGCGTCTGCTTCGAGTCGCGCTTGCGCCGGTACTCCCGGAGGCTCACGAAGCCTTTTTAGCGCGCCGTGGAGCGGCGCGCCGCTTCTTCGTCCGCTCGACCGACTCGCGAAGCGCGGTCATCAGGTCGACGACCTCGCCCTCCTCCTCGGTCTCCGGCTCGGGCAGCTTCCGGCCCTTCGCCTTCGCACGGATGAGCTCGAGCAGCTCCTTGCGGTAGGCGTCGGTGTACTTCTCGGGCTTGAACGGCTCGCCGAGGTCTCGGCGAGCGCCTTCGCCATCTCGACCTCGACCTTCTGCACCCTCGCGGCGCCGAGGTCGCCGTCGAGCTGTGCCGGGCTGCGGATCTCGTCCGGGTAGTACATGGTCTCGAGGAGCAGGTAGTCGTCGTAGGTCCGCAGGCACGCGAGGTGCTGCTTGTTCCGGATCACGACCTTCGCGATCCCGACCTTGCCGGTCTCGGCGAGCGCCCGCACGAGGAGCCGGTACGGCTTCTCCGCGCCCTGCGACGGCAGGAGGTAGTAGGCCTTGCGGTAGTAGATCGGGTCGATCTCCTCGAGCGAGACGAAGTCGCAGATGTCGATCGAGTGCGTGAGCTCGATGTCGAGCCGGTCGAGGTCCTCGTCGCCGAGCTCGACGTAGCGGCCCTTCTCGATCTCGAAGCCCCGCACGATCTCCTCGGGATCCACAGGCTCGCGATCGTCGCGGCGAACCTTCTCGTAGGCGATCGGCGTCAGGTCCTGCTTGTGGAGGAAGTGGAAACGCAGCTCCTTGGACGCCGTCGCCGGGAACAGCCGCACCGGGACGCTGACGAGGCCGAAGGAGATGGTGCCGCTCCAGATGGGCCGCATGGCTCCTGGGTACCCGGACGGCGGGGTGTTTCAACCCGGAGCACCCCGGCAAGGACTATTTGAAAGGAAGGCTATTGTCCTTCGAAAAGCTTCTCCACCCAGCGGGGGGGTCGACTCTTCGGGCCGGTTTGCCGGCCCGAAGTCGTATCGGGATCGGGGGAAAAGGCTGTGGATGTTGTGGAGAGCTGGAACCCGACCGGGCCGTGAACCTACCGGAATCTACGAGAAGCTCCCGACAATCCACAGATCGGGCGTTGACTCAGGCGTAAACGCCGAGGGAGCGGAATTTGGCTCGCCGTCTGCGCTTGAGCTCGTCCGCCGGGGTGCTTTCCAGATCGTCGAGCGCCTCCCGCAGCGATTCCCCCAGGAGCCGTGCGGCCTCGTCCGGATTCGTGTGTGCGCCGCCTTCGGGCTCGGGAACGATGCCGTCGATCACGCCCAGC
>VAXK01000110.1:0-542 GCA_005885565.1 Actinomycetota bacterium | reverse complement strand
TCTGGCGAGATGACGGTGTAGATGGCGTTCTCCTGCATCAGCACGCGATCCGCGAGCGCCGTCGCGATCGCGCCGCCGGATCCGCCCTCGCCGATCACGCACGTCACGACCGGGATGCCGAGCCTCGACAGGAGCGCCTGCGAACGGGCGATCGCGCCGCCCTGGCCGTGCTGTTCGGCCGCAACGCCCGGATACGCGCCGGGAATATCCACCAGGCTGAGCAACGGAAAACCGTGACGCTCTGCGAGCTCCATCAGACGCATCGCCTTGCGGTAGCCCTCGGGGTACGCCATGCCGAAGTTCCGTTTCGTGCGCTCCTGGATGTCACGTCCCTTCTGGTTGCCGATCAAAGCGACGGTGCGACCGTCGAAGCGCCCGATGCCGATCACGACGGCGGCGTCGTCGGCGCGGCCGCGGTCCCCGTGGAGCTCGACCCAGTCCTCGAAGAGCCGCTCGACGTAATCGAGCGTATACGGGCGATCCTGGTGCCGCGCGAGCTCGACCGACCGCCAGATCTCCTCGTCGGTCGGCGCGGCCTGGAT
>VAXK01000109.1 GCA_005885565.1 Actinomycetota bacterium | reverse complement strand
GAGTCCGCGAGCATGCCCTGGAGCACCTCGCGACCTGCGCCTGGGCAGAGCGACAGGTCATCACTGTCTTCACGGAGCGGAGCCACCCCCACGTGCCAGTGACGATCGTGGTGCGGCGCGCGCCGGAGCCATTCCAGCACTAGCAGCTCGCTGCGCCAGCTCAGGAGGACGCTCCGGCTCGCGCTGAGTACGATCGCAAGACGATGGCCTACGACGAAGAACTCGCCGAGCGGATTCGCGAGTTCGTCGCCGGCGAGCCCGCGCTCACCGAGAAGAAGATGTTCGGCGGGCTCGCCTTCCTGATCGGCGGCAACATGGCGGTCGCTGCAAGCGGGCAGGGCGGCCTGCTCGTCCGCGTCGACCGGGAGGAGTCGGAGACGCTCGTCGCTACCTCGGGTGCGCGGCTGCTCGAGATGCGCGGCCGGGAGATGCCCGGCTGGCTGCGGCTGGACTCGGACCAGGTGGCGAGTGAGGAGCTCTCGTCGTGGGTCGAGCGCGGCGTCTCCTACGCGCGCTCGCTTCCCGCCAAGCAGTAGCGGCTCACTTATGCAACACTGATGTTGCATGAGCACTCCAGCCACGGTGCGAGTGGCGCTCGACGACCAGCTACGGCAGGCGACGATCAACGTTCTTCGCGAGCGCGGCTGGACCGGACTGACGCTCGAGCGGGTCGCCGAGGTCTCCGGTCGCGCCCGCTCGACGCTCTGGCGCCAGGGCCTCACCCGCGACGTCCTCATCACCGCGCTCGTCGGAGAGCTGGCGGAGGACTTCCGCTCGACGATGTATCCCGTTCTCACGTCTGCCGGCACGGGGCGCGAGCGGTTCGTTCGCGGGCTCGAGGCGCTTTGCGAGCTCCTCGAGCGGCATCTGCCGCTGATGCTCGCGACGGACGAGGCCTTCCACCAGAAGGCGACGCCGGACGACCCGCCCGACTACCTCCACCCGCTCATCCAGTTCCTGCGTGAGGGCGCGCAGGACGGGTCGCTTGCCGCGGGCGAGGACGTCGTTCCGGCCGCGGACCTCGCCTTCAACGCCGTCGCGTGGACCTACGTGCACCTGCGCGGCCGCCACGGCTGGCCGGCCGACGAGACCAGAGATCGCGTCGTCGCCCTCGTGCTGAACGGCATCGAGGGCGTCGAGTCACGAAAGGAGAGAACGTGAGCACTCTTCCGTACTGCGAGCCGCTCGTCGTTCGCGAGCCGGGGCCACGCCGGATCCCCGAGCCGCCGCGCCGCGGCGAGCCCGGCGGGCCGCCCTGCCGCATCTGCGCCGGTCAGGCGACCGTCCCGGTCTGGTCGGACGAGAACTGGACGCTGCACCCGCCGGTCGGCGGCAGCCTGCCCGGCTCTGTCTGGCTCGCAAGCCGCGTCCACGTCGACTCGTTCTCGGATCTGCCGGCGGAGCTGGCGGCCGACTTCGGTCGCGTTGCCGCACGCGTCGAGCGCGCGATCCTGTCGCTCGGCGACGTCGGGCGCGTCCATCTCTATCGGTGGGGTGACGGCGGGGCGCACTTCCACGTCTGGTTCCTGCCGCGGCCGCTCGGCATGCTCGAGGCGTCGGGGATGATGCTCCCGGTCTGGGAGGACGTCCTGCCCAACGCGCCTGACGACGCGCTCGTGGAGGCCGCCAAGCGCGTCGCAGCCGCGATGTGACGTCCACGGCGACCACCTCGCTCGCGCGCCGGCTCGGGACCGGCGACGCCGTCGTCATCGGGCTCAGCTCGATGATCGGGGCCGGCGTGTTCTCCGCGTTCGGTCCGGCCGCGCGCGCGGCCGGCGGCGGCCTGCTGATCGGGCTGGCGCTCGCGGGCGGCGTCGCGTACTGCAACGCCGTCGCCTCGGCGCAGCTCGCCGCGCAGTACCCGACCTCCGGCGGCACGTACGTCTACGGACGGGAGCGCCTCGGCGACTGGTGGGGCTTCGTCGCGGGTTGGGGATTCGTGATCGGCAAGACGGCCTCGTGCGCTGCGATGGCGCTGACGTTCGCGTCCTATGCGGTCGCGGGACCGATGTGGGCCGACCGGCTGGTCGGTGTCGCGGCGGTCGTTGCACTCACGGCCGCGAACTATCGAGGCATCTCCCGCACCGTCGACGTGGCGCGCCTGCTCGTCGCGGTGTCGATCCTCGCGCTCGTCGTGGTCGTGCTGGCGATCGCAACGAGCCCACGTGCCGACACGACGAGAATCGGCCTCTCCTCGGTCGGCACGTACGGCGTGCTGCAAGCGGCGGGACTGCTGTTCTTCGCGTTCGCGGGCTACGCGCGCATTGCAACGCTCGGAGAAGAGGTGCGCGATCCGTCGCGGACGATCCCGCGTGCGGTTCCGATGACCCTGGCGATCGCGCTCGGCCTGTACCTCGTCGTCGGCCTCGCCGCGCTGTCGGGCGCCGGACCGGCCGCGCTCGCTGCGAGTTCACGTCCACTTGCGACAGCGGCTCGCGCGGCGGATGCCGCGTGGGCGCTCCCGGTCGTGCGGATCGGCGCGGCGGTCGCGAGCCTCGGCTCCCTCCTCGCGTTGATCGCGGGCATCGGCCGGACGACGCTCGCGATGGCGCGGAACCGCGACCTCCCGCGGTGGCTCGCCTCGGTCCACCCCCGCTACCAGGTACCCGACCACGCCGAGCTGGCGGTCAGCATCGCCGTCGTCCTGCTCGTCGCGACAACCGATCTGCGGAACGCGATCGGCTTCTCTTCCTTCGGCGTCCTCCTTTACTACGCGATCGCTAATGCGTCCGCGTACACGCAGCGGGCCTCCGAGCGGCGGTGGCCGCGCGTCCTGAACGTCGCCGGGCTCGCCGGCTGCGTCGTGCTCGTCGGGGCGCTGCCGTGGACCGCGGTCGTCGCCGGCAGCGGCGTGCTCTTGGCGGGCCTCGTGGGGCGCGCGGTTGCCCGGAGGCTCAGGCCGGCGGGATGTTCTGGTTGATCCGGAAGAAGTTGTCGGGGTCGTACTTCCGCTTCAGGGCCCTCAGCCGCTCGTACTTCTCCGCGCCGTAGGCCTGCCTCACCCGGTCCTCACCCTCGTCCATCAGGAAGTTCACGTACACCGTCGTGAAGTGCGGCTCGAGCGCGGACCAGAAGCTGCGCACCCAGTCACGTTCCTCGTCGAAACCCTCCGTGGTCGCGGTGCAGGCGCCGATGTTGTACGTGAAGCCGGCTCCGCGGCCGTTGAACGCGGTCTCGTCCTCCCCCACCCGCGCGACGGCGCCGCCCATCTGCCAGATCGGGAACGACGTCAGCGGCGACGAGATCCGCGAGCAGTGCTCGACGGTGATGTCGATGATCTCGTCCGTCAGCGCCGGGACGTCGCAGCTCTTGAAGTAGTACCAGCGGCCCGGCACGAAGCTCGGGTCGAACATCGACTGGTGGGTCAGGAACGGCTTCGGCGTGCAGACGTCCGCGACCGGCTTGCCGAACTCCTTCATCGGCCGGATCGCCCGCTCGCCGTCCTCGACGCCGCCCGCCCAGCAGCACGCCACCATCACGACCGGCTTGCCGTGCAGCTCCTCGGGGACGAACGGAAGCGGCGGCGCCTTGCGGTGGATCACGATCGTCATCAGCTCGTCCGGCGCGTCCGCGACCCAGTCGCGGTAGAAGCGCAGCACCTCCGGCGCGTCCTCCATCGGCCACATGATCGGGCCCGCCAGCACGGTCGGGCCGAGGGGCACGAGGTCGAACTCGAACTCGGTGACGATCCCGAAGTTGCCGCCGCCGCCACAGAGGCCCCAGAAGAGGTCCGCGTTCTCGTCGGCGGTCGCCTGCACGAGCTCGCCGTCTGCGGTGACGACGTCGACCCGGCGCAGCTTGTCGACCGACAGGCCGTGCTTGCGCATGATCCAGCCGATCCCACCGCCGAGCGTCAGGCCCGCGACGCCCGTGTGGGTGACGATCCCCGACGGCGCCGCCAGGCCGAACGCCTGCGTCTCGCGGTCGAGCTCGCCGAGCAGGACGCCCGCCTGCACGCGCGCGGTGCGCGCCTCCGGGTCGACACGCACGCCCTTCAGCAGGCCGAGGTCGACGACGAACGCATCGTCCGCGACGGACAGGCCCGGGAAGCTGTGCCCGCCGCTCCGAACGGCGACCGGCAGCCCGTGCTCGCGGCCGAACCGTACCGACGCGATCACGTCCGCCACGCCCGCGCAGCGCGCGATCAGCGCCGGCCGCCGGTCGATCGAGCCGTTCCAGACCGCCCGATGCTGGTCGTAGGTCGCGTCGTCGCGGCCCACGATCTCTCCGCGAAAGCCGGCCTGGAGCCCGGCGAGCGCCGTGTCGTCGAGGGTCAGCCCTTCGGCGATCGCCGTCACGAGCCTACTCTCTCACGGTCGGGTGTCCATTTCGAGGTCGGTCGTTCGTCCCAGACACGACCACGAACGAGGAGGACGCGATGAAGTACATGCTGCTGATCCACCAGGGCGACGCCCCGACGCCGCGCGACCCGGAGGCGTGGGCGCGGCTCTCGGAGGACGACCACAAGGCGGTCTTCGGCGACTACCAGGCGATCAACCAGACCCCCGGCGTCACACCCGGTCTCGGGCTGGATGCTCCCGAGACGGCCACGACCGTCCGCGTCGAGGACGGCAAGACGCTCACCACCGACGGACCCTTCGTCGCCGTCAAGGAGGCGCTCGGCGGCTACCTCTTCTTCGAGGCGGACGACATCGACGCGGCGATCGACCTGGCGGCGCGCATCCCTGCCGCACGCCTAGAAGGCGGCGTGGAGGTGCGTCCCATTCAGGAGTGGTAGCGCTCGAACAGGTCTTCCGCGACGAGTGGGGCCGCGTGCTCGCGGCGCTGATCGGCTTCCTCGGCGACTTCGACCTCGCCGAGGAAGCCGCCCAGGAGGCGTTCGCGGTCGCCGCCGAGCGCTGGCCACGCGAGGGGGCGCCCACCAACCTGCGCGCCTGGCTCGTCACGACGGCGCGCAACCGCGCCATCGACCGCATCCGCCGCGATCGCACGCTCGCCGCGAAGACCGCCTTGCTCGACGCGCCCGAGTTCATGGAGGACGACGTGGAC
>VAXK01000056.1 GCA_005885565.1 Actinomycetota bacterium | reverse complement strand
AAGGCCCGGCCGATCAGCCGCTGGATCTCGACCGTGCGCCCGCCCTGCTTGCCGCGCGCGGCCTCGCGCTCGGTTCGGTCGCCCGTCGAGGCCGGCAGGAGCGAGTACTCGGCGGTGAGCCAGCCCCGCCCCTTCCCGTACAGCCAGCGCGGGGTGCCGTCCTGGATCGACGCCGTGCAGAGGACCTTCGTGCGGCCCTGCGCGAGGAGCACCGACCCGTGCGGCTGCTCGAGGAAGTCCGGCTGGAGCTCGAGCGGCCGCAGCTCGTCGGGCCGCCGCCCGTCGCCGCGGGTCATGCGGCCGCCGCGCGCAGCTCGTCCAGGCTGACGTGCTCGACCTCGGTGATCGGGAGCATGAGGAACCGCGCCCCCATCGTCCGGAACGCGGTCGGGTCGCCGGTGGTGAGGAAGCGGTACGTGCCCTCGCGGGACGTGTCGTTCTCGATCCCCTTCCGGGCCAGCGTCTCGGCGACCTCGCGCGCCGTCTCCTCGGCGCTGAAGACGAGGGTGACGCCGCGGCCGAAGACCCGCTGGAGGATCGGCCGGACGAGCGGGTAGTGCGTGCAGCCGAGGACGACGGTGTCGACGCCGGCCGCCTTCAGCGGGTCCGCGTACTCCCGCACCGCGTCGGTCGTCTCCGCGGCGAAGGGGTCGTCGCTCTCGATCAGCGGCACGAGCCGCGGGCAGGCGACGGGGACGAGGTCGACGCCGGCGTCGAGCGCGTGCACGAGCTCGTCGTAGCGCCGCGCCGAGACCGTGGCCTGCGTCGCCATGAGCCCGACGCGCCGGTTGCGCGTCGCCTGCACGGCCGCGTGCGCCTCCGGCGCGATCACGCCGACGACCGGCACGCGGAGCTCCTCCTGGAGCTGCGGGAGCGCGGCCGAGGTGGCGGCGTTGCAGGCGACGAGGACGAGCTTCACGCCCTGGGTCTCGAGGAAGCCGCCGATCTCGAGCGCGAAGCGACGGATCTCCGCGAGCGGCCGCGGCCCGTAGGGCAGCCGCGCGTGGTCGCCGAGGTAGACGAAGTCCTCGTGGCCCATCGTCACGAGGCACTCGTGCAGGACGGTGAGCCCGCCCACCCCCGAGTCGAAGACGCCCACCGGCCGCGGATCCACGCGGCGATTCTAGGGGGCGATACGCTCTCCGTCGTGCGACGTCGTCTCGCCGTCCTCGCCGCCGCGCTGGCCGCGGCGGCGTCGCTCGCCGGCGGAGCGCACGCCGCGGGCTTCACCGCGCGCGACCTGACGATCGCGGGCGCCGGCGGCACCCCGCTCGCCGCGACGCTCTACGAGCCGACCGACGCGCCGCCAGCGGGCGGCTTCCCCGCCGTCGCCATGTTCCACGGGCTCGGCGGCACGCGCGCCTCGGTGGACCCGCTCGCGCGGCAGTTCTTCGCCGACCAGGGCTACGTCGTCCTCGCGTTCGACGCTCGCGGCCACGGCGCCTCGGGCGGTCTGTGGGGCCTCGACGGCCCGAACGAGAACGCCGACGCCCGCGCCGTCTACGACTTCCTCGCCGCACGACCCGAGGTCGCGGCGGGGAAGATCGGCGCGTTCGGCGTCTCGCTCGGCGGCGGCGCGGTCTGGAACTCGGCCGTGATCGGGAAGGTTCCGTGGGCGGCGATCGCGCCGGAGGCGACCTGGATCGACCTCTACTCGGCGCTCTTCCCGCAGAACCTGCCGAAGTCGGGCGTCCTCGCGCAGCTCGCCTCGCTCGTGCCGGCGAGCCGCACCGACCCCGAGATCCTGAGTCGCGAGCAGGACGCGATCAGCGGCGTCGACCTGCCTTCGCTCCGCGCGCTCACCTCCGCACGCTCCGTCGCGGGCCGGCTGGGCGGCTTCACCACGCCGACGCTCGTCCTCCAGGGCCGGCGCGACTTCCTCTTCGACGTCGACCAGGCGCGCCGCGCGTTCGCCGAGCTCGGCGGGCCGAAGCGGCTCTACCTGGGCGACTTCGGCCACGCGCCCTCCGACTTCGCGACCGCGCCCGACCTCGTTCCGATGAGCCTCGAGGTGCGGAAGTGGTTCGACCGCTTCCTGAAGGGGGAGCCGAACGGCATCGACAAGCTGCCGCGCGTGGAGATCGCGAAGAACCCGTTCACCGGGAGCGCGCAGTTCGCCGCCTTCCCGAGCCCGCGCAAGCTCGTGCTGCGCGCGGGCAGGGGCGCGTGGCTGACCGCCTCCGGGCGGGTGCAGCGCAGCTTCGCGCTCCCGCGCCGCCGGCTCGAGACGATCGGAACGCCGGTCGTGAGCGCGACGGTCTCGGGCACGAAGCCGTTCCAGCACCTCGTCGCCGTCCTGAGCTCGACGAGCGGCGGGAGCGAGACGGTGGTGAGCGAAGGCGGCATCCCGCTGCGGCCGCGGGCGAAGCCGCACCGGGTCTCGATCCGGCTCCTCGACCAGGTCGTGACCATCCCCGCCGGCTCGCGCCTGCGGCTGACCCTCGCCGCGACCTCGACGGCGCAGAACCCCGCGAACGCGCTCTACCTCCTCGGCGTGCCCGACGGCTCGCGCGTGCACCTCGGCCGGATCTCGGTCACGCTCCCCGTTCTGCAGAAGGCGATCTCGTGAACACCCTCACCGGAGGACGAACATGAAGACAGGTCTACGAGCTGCTCTCGTCGCAACCGTGGGCGCGGCCGCGCTCGCGCTCGCCGGCAGCGCGCTGGCGGCCTACACGCCGCACCTCACGATCAGCCACACGCCGCTCACGCTCTCGGGCGGCGGGACGACCGATCTCACGATCTCGTTCGACCAGGCCGACGACGCGACCGCGAGGGCGACGATCTACGTGCCGCAGGGCTACACGGGCACGCTCGGCGCCGCCGCGGGCACGCAGCTCGGGACGATCGACGCGAGCATCCTCGCGTCGCAGATCTCGCCGACGCAGCCGCTCCCCCTCAAGGGGACGATCCAGGCGGACGACCCGGCGAAGTACGCCGACGCCTCCACGCGCTGCACGGGCGTCCCGATGCACGAGGCGGTCTGGCTGCTGCGGCTCCAGGCCGCGGGCACCGAGCTCGCCGTGCCGGGCTACGTCGACACGGTCACGGCGGCGGCCGAGGCGCCGCTCGGCAAGTTCAAGCTCCAGTTCTGCCTGCCGTCGCCGTACATCCCGCAGTCGGCGGGCGGCGCCACCCTCGGCGCCAAGCTCGTCAGCGCGACGCTCCACTTCGCGAACGTCTTCACGCTCCCGAGCCAGAACGGGAGCTACGGCTGGACGGCCGTGACGACGCCGTACACGGTCGGCACCGCGGTGCCGAACGCGGCCGGAACCGTGCAGGCGCGCGCGTTCGTCCAGCTCCCGGCGCAGCTCACGTTGAAGGCGAGGGTCAAGAAGAAGACGGCGACGCTCTCGGGCGCCCTGAGGCTGAACCTGGCCGGCCTCGCCGGGATGAAGGTCTCGCTTCTCTCCGGCTCGTCCCGCACGAAGCTCAAGGCGGCGGGCTCGGCGACGACGCGGGCCGGCGGCGCCTTCTCCTTCCGGAAGACCGTGCGCAAGGCGACGTACTTCCGGGCCAAGGTGACCGCGCCCGTCCGTGCGGCGTCGTGCACCGGCGGCGTGCCCGGCATCCCGTGCGCGAGCGCGACGGCGAACGCCTTCACCGTCCAGAGCGCGATCGTCAAGGCGGCGCCGAAAAGACGTTGACGCCGATCCGAATCGGGACGTGTTCCTGGGCCGACGAGTCGCTCTCGAAGCTCTTCTACCCGAAGGGCACGCCGGCCGGGGAGCGGCTCGCCTACTACGCCGAGCGCTTCGACACGGTCGAGGTCGACTCGACGTTCTACCGGCTTCCGGTGGAGGAGATGGTCGCGCGCTGGGCCGAGCGGACGCCGGACGGCTTCGTCATGCACGTCAAGGCGTTCGCGCTGATGACGCGCCACCCGACGAAGCTCGAGCAGCTCCCGCCCGACCTGCGCGGCGACGCGCCCACCGACGACAAGGGCCGTGTGGAGCGTCCCTCCCGGGAGTTTCGCGGCGAGGTCTTCGACCGCTTCCGGCGGGCGCTCGAGCCGCTGCGGGAGGCCGGGAAGCTCGGCGGCATCCTCTTCCAGCTGCCGCCGTACGTCGTGCGCAAGCCGGCGTCGCTCGACTACCTGACGTGGGCGCGCGGGCAGCTCGGCGGGGACGAGATGCTGGTCGAGTTCCGGCACGTGAGCTGGCTCGAGGACGAGGCCCGCGCCGAGACGCTCTCGTTCCTCGAGGAGCTCCGCGCGACGCACGTGATCGTCGACGCGCCGCGGATCGAGGGGGCGAAGAACGTCGTGCCGACGGTGCCGGCGCTGACGAGCCCGACTGCGTACGTCCGCTTCCACGGCCGGAACGCGGACACTTGGAACAAGCGCGGCGGCAGCGCGGCCGAGCGGTTCGACTACCTGTACCCACGCGAGGAGCTCCGAGAGTGGGTCGAGCCCCTGCGCGAGCTCGCGGGCGAGGCCGAGCACGCGTTTGCGCTCTTCAACAACAACTCGAGCTCGCCGCGACCGGGCGCCGAGCTGCAGCGCGTCGCCCAGGCCGCGTACAACGCGTACGAGCTCCGCGGGCTGCTGGACGAGGCCGGGGTTCCGGCGAGCGGTGGCCTCGAACCCGTAGCTCGGTAAGGTGAGAGACATGCACGTGCTTGCGGTCGTGCACGGCGACGAGGTCCGCTCGGGCGTCTTCGCCGAGCCGATCGCCGACGGCGGGCACGAGCTCGAGGAGTGGTCGATCGCCCGCACCCCGGCGCCGTCGCGCCCGCTCTCGAGCTACGACGCGGCGATCGTCTTCGGGGGCTCGATGCACGCCGACGAGGACGAGACGCACCCCTGGCTCCGGGAGGAGAAGGAGCTCCTGCGCCGCTGTCTCGACGCGCGGAAGCCCGTGCTCGGCGTCTGCCTCGGCGGCCAGCTCGTGGCGAAGGCCGCGGGGGCCTGGGTCGGGCGCGCGCGAGAGCCGGAGATCGGCTGGCATCCGGTCGAGCTCACCGAGGCCGCGGCATCCGATCCGGTGTTCGCCCGACTGCCGCGGCGCTTCCACGCCCTCCAGTGGCACTACTACGCCTTCGAGGTTCCCGAGGGCGGGGTCGAGCTAGCCCGGAGCCCGGTGTGCAGCCAGGCGTTCCGGCTCGGTCACCTGGCGTGGGGCGTGCAGTTCCATCCCGAGGTGACGCTCGCGATGGTCGAGCAGTGGCTCGAGGAACCGGAGGAGGTCGACTTCGACCGCGAGTCCCTCCGGCGCGAGACACGCGAGCGGATCGAGGAGTGGAACGTCCTCGGCCGCGAGCTCTGCGCGGGCTTCCTCGCCGCTGTCGAGCGCCTGCGGCTCGCGGCGTAGACGACGGAGTTAAGAGAAGAGTAGGCTGGCGGAAGCCGTGCCGCTCGCTCGCGTCAACACGCAGCACCTCTCGTTGTGGCAATCGGCGGTCACCGAGGCCGTGCGCCGACAGCTCGCCGAGGAGAAGGGCTCCGAGCCGACGCGCCTCGAGATCCTCGGGCACCCGGCCGTCAAGGCGACGGACGACTTCGTTCGCCTGCGCCACGGACGGGCCGATCCGCCGGGCGGGCCCGAGCTCGCCTCCGACTCGGCCGACCCGCACGCGCGCAACGTCTACCTGTCGAGCCTCGTCTTCGACATCGCGCAGGCTCGCCGCGAGGGCCGGCCCGCGGACGAGCAGGCGCTGCTCGGCTCGTACTGGCCGTTCAGCGACAAGGACCCGCTCTTCCTCGGGTGCGAGGCCACGTATCTCTGGTACTGCGCAAACGACCAGTTCCAGTACAACGACTGGACGACGAAGGGCGGCGGCTCGCTCCAGTACGGCGTCATCGACTGGCAGCTCCCGAACGACGCGACGGTCGGCGTGATCGGCGACTGGGGCACCGGCATGGCCGACGCGGCCGCGCTCCTCCACGACCTGATGAAGCAGCACACCCCGGACGCGATCGTCCACCTCGGAGACATCTACTACTCGGGGACGCCGACCGAGTGTCAGACGTACTTCGCGACCGCGATCGCGGACGTGTTCGCCGCGACCGGCAAGTCGTGCCCGGTCTTCACGATCCCCGGCAACCACGACTACTACGCGCTCGGCAACGGCTTCTTCCCGATGCTGGCGGGGCTGAACGTCGGCTTCCCGGGAGCGAACCAGCAGGCGAGCTACTTCTGTCTCCGGACGGAAGACGGCGGCTGGCAGCTCCTCGGCATGGACACCGGGCGCCACGACGCCGATCCCGCCGACCAGATCAACCCGTTCTACGCCGGGCCCTGGCTCGAGCCGACCGAGGTGACGTGGCACCGCGACAAGCTCGTCAACTTCGCCGGCGCCACGATCCTGCTCTCGCACCACCAGCTCTTCACCGCCAACGCGACGATCAACGGCATGACGTCGTCGGAGTCGGAGTTCTCCTACCTCAACCCGAACCTCTACAACCTCTTCCAGCCCTTCTTCGGCAAGATCGCCGCCTGGCTCTGGGGGCACGAGCACAACTTCGTGCTCTTCCAGAACGAGCTCTTCGGCCTGGCGAAAGGGCGGCTGCTCGGGGCGAGCGCGTTCGAGGAGCTCGTGAGCGAGTCGCCCTACACGGTCAAGCACCCGAACGTGCCCTATCTCGATCCGACGAAGTACCAGCTCCCGCCCGAGACGAGCGGCTACTACCCGCACAGCTACGCGATCCTCGACTTCTCGCGACGCGAGCAACCCACGGATCCGGTGCAGGTCTCCTACTACCAATTCCCGTCCTGGTACGACAGCACGCCGGGCGATCCGCAGAGCACGTTCATCTGCTCGGAGAGCTACGTGCGCCCGGTGCCGCCGCCTCGCGCGACCATCGTCTACGGCGACTCGGTCACGTTGAGCAGCGAGGGCGGCTTGCTCTACGTCGGCCCGCTCTACGACGGGGCCTGGAACTACGACTACCCGACGATCGCGGCGACGCCCGTCACCTTCCAGCTCCTCGCGCCGAACGGGCAGTCGGGCACGCTCACCAACGGGGCCCAGGTGCTGATCCGGACGACCGAGAGCGCCGCCGGCTCGAACGACCGGATCACGGCGGGGTCGCTCCACTGGCTCTACTACGACTCCGGCAACTCGTCCAGTCAGACGTGGACGCTCTACAAGCTCGACACGAGCGTCGACGACCTCATCTGCATCGGCGACCCCGTCTACATCGTCAGTGGGGCGTATCCCGGGCAGTCGATCGCGCCCACGAACGACGGCTATCTCACGACGACCACGACCGGCGCGCCGCCCGCCGTGCCGGCTCTCTTCGCCTTCAAGCAGCCTTTCTAGCGCTCGATCGGCAGCTCCGGATGGCGCGACCACTCGTGCCACGAGCCGGCGTAGTTCCGCGCGCGATAGCCGGCCGAGCGGAGCGCCAGGTTCGCGAGCGCCGAGCGCGAGCCCGAATGGCAGTACGCCACGACCTCGGCCCCCTCGGGCATGCCGACGATCCTCCGCACTTCTTCCGGCGTGCGCGGCTGACCCGGGGCCGCGAGCAAGGCCTCCAGGTCGACGCGCCGCGCGCCCGGGATATGGCCCTGCCGCGGGTCGCACGGATAGCCGCTGCGGCCCGAGAACTCCTCCGGCGTGCGAACGTCGAGCAGCACCAGGCTCGGGTCGTCCAGCCGGCGGGCCAGCTCGTCGCGGGTCGGGAGCGCGTCGAGTCGCGGCTCGAACGCGGTCTTCACCGGATGGAGCTCCACCGGCCCGACCTCCAGCTCCTCGCCCCAGGCCGCCAGCCCGCCGACGAGCACCGCCACCCGCGGATGACCGGCCAGCTCGGCGAGCTGCGCCGACGGCATCGCCCCGATCCCGTCGCCGCGGTCGTAGAGCACGAGCCGCTCCTCGCCCGTGATCCCGTGCCGGCGCAACCGTAGGCCGACCTCCGACGCGAGCGCCTGCACCGTCTCCGAGTCGCTCATCGGCGGGGGCGAGCCGAGGACGAGCGGCCTCGACCCCGGGATGTGCCCGCGCACGTGCGCGTTCGGGCCCCGCACGTCGCCGACCACAAGATCGGGCTCGGCCAACCGCGCCCGGAGCCAGTCGACGTCGACGACGGCGGGCAGCTCAGACACGCGCGAGGAACTCCGCGACAACGGCGTTGAACTCCTCCGGCCGCTCGAGGCTCGGCAGGTGGCCGGTGTCGAAGGCCCGCGCCTCCACTAAGGGAGGCGCCTCGGCCTGGGAAACGAATGGGTCGTCACGGCCAGCGACGAACAGAACCGGCCGCTCGAAGCGGGCGACGACCTCCGTCGAGTCGCGCCGGTCGCGGATCGCCTCTACGGCGGCCGCAAGCTCCTCGGGCCGCTGGTCGAGCGCCAACCCGCGGGCGAACGCGACCACCTCGGTCTCGCCCGGTGGGAAGAGCTTGGGACGCATGTCTTCCCACAGGGCCTCGGCGCCGCCCGCCCGGATGAGTTCGAGCGTCTTCGCACGCCTCTCCCGCCGCTCCGGCGAGTCGGCCTCGACCCGCGCCCCCGCCAGCACGAGCCCGCGCACCCGCTCCGGTGCCTGGCGGACGAGCTCGAGGGCGCAGTAGCCGCCCATCGACGCGCCCACGGCGACGATCTCTCCCTCCACCTCGGCGAGGATGCTCCGCGCCCATCCCTCCATGCTCGCCCCGCGGCCGTACAGGCGCGGCGCGACCGCGTCGCCGAACGCGGCCCGCTGCGGCTCCCACATCCGCTCGTCAAGCGGCAGCGCGTGCAGGAGGAGGACGGTCATCGCTCGATCCTAAGCACGTCCGGCAGCCCCAGCGCCTCCTCGTAGGCGAGCTCGACGCCCGAGAGCACGAGCAGCTCGCCGATCTGTGCGACGAGCTCCTCCGCGGGCGGCAGGTCGGCGGGCGAGGTGGCCGTCCGGACGACGGCGCGCACCCGGGCCGGGTCGGCGCCGGTCAGACGCGACAGCAACGTCGGGTTCGCGCCGAGGGCGATCACGTCGCCGGGCGGAAGCGGCCCGTGGAACTCCGGCACCGAGAGGTACTCGTCCACCATCCGGCCGCGGTCGAAGAGGACGTAACGCACGACCTGGCCCGCCTCGACGCCGATCGCGATCGCGACGCCGAAGCGGTCGGAGAGCTCTCGCGCGAGACGCCGGAGCAGCTCCGGCTCGCGGCCGCAGAGCTCGTCGTAGACGCCGATCCACCCGTTCTTCGGCGGGACGACGGCGGTCCCGGCCGAGCGCCCGAGTCTCGGCACGAAGGTGCGCACGGCGCGCTCGACGCCGCCGAGGTCGTCCGTCTGCACGTGCGCCGAGCCGAAGGTCGCGCCGTCGACGGAACTCCCCAGGCGTTGCTCGAGCGCCGCGAGCTCGGCCACCATGACCTTCTGCACCTCCACGAACCCGAACCGGTTCCACGCCGCGAGCGCGGGAGCATTCGAGCTGACGACGTCGAGGCTCATCCACTCCGCTCCGAGCCCGCGCAGGGCCACGGCCAATTCCCGAAGAAGCGCCCGTGCGACACCGCTCCGCCGAGCGCGTGGCCGCACGTAGACGTCGGTGAGATGCGCCCGCCCGTGCACGGGAGCGGCCGCCCACGCATGGCCGATCGGCCCCTCGTCGTCCTCGGCGACGAGAGCCACACCTTCGCCGATGTGGCGGCGAATGTCCCTCCACGCCTCGTCCCACGTCTCGGGCGTGAAGCCGGGCGGCTCGGGGACCTCGGCCTCGAACTCCTCCCAGAGCTCGCGCAGGATGGGCTCGTCGGCCTCGATTGCCCGGCGGATCTTCGTCACGGCGCAACCCGTAGGCCGGTCAGGAGGTAGTGCGCGCTCAGGTTCTGGAACGGCTCGAAGCGGGCGCCGAACGCGCGCACCTCGGGCGTCGTCATCGCTTCGCCGTGGCGGTAGAAGACGGAGACCGCCTTGCGCAGGGCGAGGTCGCCGGCCGGCCAGGCCCGCGGCCACGCGAGGTGGCGGGCGAGGAACCAGTCGGCCGTCCACTCGCCGATCCCCGGGAGCGCCGTCAGCCGGGCGCGAATCTCCTCCTCCGGGAGCCTTCCGAGGCCGTCGAGGTCGAGGTCGCTCCGCGCGAGCGCGACGGTGTACTCCGCCTTTCGGCGGGAGAAGCCGACCGCCACGAGCTCCTCCGGCTCGGCCGCGGACAGCCGCTCGCGGGCCGGGAAGGCGTGGACCCGGCCGACTCGAGCCCCAAAGTGCTCGATGAGCCTGCTGCGGATCGCGAACGCCGCGAACATCGACACCTGCTGCGCCGTGATCGAGCCGACGAGCGCCTCGAACGGATCGGGCGCGAGCGGCGGCCGGAAGCCGGCCAGCGCCGTCGCGAGCCGCGCCAGCACCGTGTCGGCCTCGGCGGCGAAGCGGGAGAACCCCACGAGGTCGAGCTCAGCGCCGAGGAGCTTGCGGACCACGGGCTCCGTCACGGGGTCGAGCGGCTCCACGTCCACGCCGCCGGGCGCGGGCGCGATCCGCACCTCTCGCCCACCGACCGCCCGCAGCAGCGCCTCGCCGTCCCACAGGTTCGCGAGGTCGGGACCGAATGCGCGGAACCGCTCCGTCGAGAGCGCGAAGTCGTAAGGTTCAGGAAGCTTCAGGCGCGCCACGAACGGGCACGCTACCCCGCAGGCACCACGACCATGGGAGGACAGGTGAAGAGGATCATCGTCTTCGTCGTCGCGACCGCGATGCTCGCGCTCGCCGCGACGGGACCGGCGGGCGCAGCGCCGGCGCGTACGAAGACTCCGACTCTCGCGCAGTTCAACGCGCTCAGCAAGAAGGTGACGACCCTGCAGAAGCAGGTGAAGCTGCTCTCGACCGACGTGAACATCCTGGCCGCCTACGACGTCTGCCTGACGGCGGCGACCGCGGATGCCTTGCAGGGAACCTGGATCTTCGTGAACAAGGGCTCGAGCGTGTTCCCGACCACGAGCACGGGCGGCTCGGCGATCAGCGACCTCCAGGCGTGCAGCGCCTTCAAGATCGCGCGGCAGCTCCCGTCGACCGATACCCCGCCGAGCACAGCCGTCTTCTCGGCGCTGACCGGCCTCTTCGGCTAGTCGCTACCGCAAGCTCAGAAGTGGGACGTGACGCCGGCCGGATCGGCGTCCGCGTCCTGCGCCGGCTCGGCCGGCTCGGCCCACGAGTAGGCGTACTTGCCGTCGTCGAGCTCCTGCGCGAGCTTCGTCAGCCGAAGCGGATGGAAGGTGTCGCACATGACGGCGAGCTCGTGCGTCTCCGTCTGGCCGATCGACTTCTCCGCGAGCCCCGGGTGCGGCCCGTGCGGAATCCCGGACGGGTGGAGGGTCACCGAGCCGACCTCGATCCCGCGGCGCGAGCCGAAGTTGCCGGAGACGTAGTAGATCATCTCCTCGGAGTTCAGATTCGAGTGGTGGTACGGGATCGGGATCGCCATCGGGTCGAAGTCGAGCTTGCGCGGGCAGAACGAGCAGATGACGAAGTTCTGCCCCTGGAAGGTCTGATGTGAGGGAGGCGGCATGTGGATCCGGCCCGTGATCGGCTCGAAGTCGTTGATGTTGAAGGTCCAGGGATAGACGTAGCCGTCCCAGCCCACGACGTCGAACGGGTGGTAGTCGAGGACGTAGGTCTGGTAGCCGCCCCGCACCCGCACCTTGACCTGGAAGTCGCCCCGCTCGCGGTGCGTCCGGAGCTCGGTCGGTGGGTGGATGTCGCGGTGGTAGTACGGCGCGTGCTCGAGCAGCTGGCCGTACTCGTTGCGGTAGCGGCGCGGGATCTCGATCAGGCCCGGCGACTCGAAGACGAGGTAGCGCTGCGGCCCCTCCGGCACGAAGCGGTAGGTCGTGCCGCGCGGGACGACGAGGTAGTCGCCCTCGCGGTAGGAGACGTCGCCGAAGATCGTCTCGAGCGTTCCCGTGCCCTCGTGGACGAAGACGACCTCGTCGCCCTCGCCGTTCCGGAAGAAGCCGTCCATGCGCTCTGCCGGCCGGCAGAGCGAGATCTCGACGTCGCCGTTCCACATCAGGAGCCTGCGGCCCGTGATCTCGTCGCCTTCGGGCTCGATGCCCATAGTCGTGAAGTGGCGGTGCGCGTGCGCCGCGGGCACCCATTCCTCGCGCTCGATCGGCTCGAACTCGCCGAGCTCGCGGATGCGGCACGGCGAGGTGAGGTGGTAGAGGATCGACTCGTTCCCGGCGAAGCCCTCGAGGCCCATGACCTCCTCGGTGAGCAGGCTGCCGTTGTCGCGAAACTGGACGTGCCGCTTGCGCGGGAGGTCGCCGAGCCGCTGGTAGAAGGGCACGGCGACAGGATAACGGTGGTCTAACCGGGGAAAGCGACGATCGCAGCGCGATGGCCGTGGGCTTGGAGCCGCGCGTCGGTGGTCAGAAGCGGCGAACCGAGCGCTTCCCCGAGCGCGACGTAGGCAGCGTCGTAGGGCGTGAGCATCGTCCTGAGCCGCCAGATTCGATCGAGGAAGATCGTCATGGGATACCTCGTTAGGTGGAGCTCGCCGAAATCAGTGAGTCCGTTCTCGGCCTGACGGCGAGTTACGTCGGCGCACGCAAGGAGTCGGCGAAGTCCGGAAACGACCTCGAGATCGATGACGTGCGGAGCGGCGAGGCCGGCTCCGCGCGGGAGGCGCTCTCGGACCCAGTCCCCGCGCTCACCGCCGTCGACGAGGTAGTCGATCGCCGCCGACGCGTCGAGGACGATCAATGACTCTCGCGGTCGGCTCGGATCAGATCGGCGGGATGCGTCCGAAGCTTCGGCAGCCGACGCGCGCGAATCCGCCGAGTCAGCTCCTCGATCGTCGGCTTCTCGATGTTTCGCTCGGCCTCCCGGAGGAGGTACTCGGACAGCGTCAGCCCTTCCTGGGCGGCGCGCGCCTTGAGCTTGCGATGGAGCTCGGGCGGGACGTTTCGGATCTGGATGTGCGCCATGTAGCGCACCTTATCGCATGCGCGTTACATGTCCGTTTCAGCCACGCGGTTTCGGAGCACGCCGATTCCCTCCACTTCGAGCTCGACGACGTCGCCCGGCTGCAGCCACCGCCCGTCGCCGAGCTCGAGGATGCAACCGGTGCCGACGGTTCCGGAGCCCAGGACGTCACCCGGGAGGAGGCGAGTGTTCCGCGCGGCGTGGGCGACGATCGCGTCCCACGGGTGGTACATGTCGGCGAGCTCGCCGCGCGAGCGCTCCTCCCCGTTCACGCGCGCGACCATCGTGGCGCGCGAGCCGTCGAACTCGTCGCGCGTGACGACGATCGGCCCGAGGCTCGTCGCGAAGTCCTTCCCCTTGGCGGGGCCGAGGCCGACCCTCATCTCGGCCCGTTGGAGGTCTCGCGCCGACCAGTCGTTCATGACGGTGAAGCCGGCGACGTCGCCGTCGGCGCCGACGATCGCCGCCACCTCGAGCTCGTAGTCGAGCTCGGCCGTTCCGTCCGGGTAGGGGATCTCGTCCTCCGGGCCGAAGATCGCAGCCGGGTTGGAGAAGTAGAAGACCGGCTGCTCGTACCACTCGCGGGGCACCTCGAGGCCGCGCGCGGCGCGCGCCGTGCGGACGTGCTGCTCGAAGGCGTAGAAGTCGCGGACTGAGGGCGGGTGCAGGACGGGCGGCCGGAGATCGACGTCGGCGAGCGGGTACTCCGAGTGCCGGCGGGCCTTGCCGCCGCCGGTGAAGAAGGACGGGAGCGTCTGCGCCGCGAGCTGGACGACGACGTCACCCTCGAGGACGCCTGGCCAGCCGCGCTCAAGGTGGTGGCCCTTCGGGCTGAACATGCAGAGCTTCACTACGGCTCGGTGTGCACGATCACGTCCGCGATCTCCGGCCGCTCTCGCCGGATCGCCTCCTCGATCCGGCTCGCGTGGGCGTGCGCATCCGAGAGCGGGCTTCCCGGGTCGAGCCCGAGAGTCAGGAACGCCACCATGCCCTCGTCCGTCTGGAGGAAGCGCAGCTCCCGCGGAGCGGTCCCCGTGGCCTCGCGCACGATGCGCCGGACGGCCTCGGCGTCGCCGGCCGTGTCCCGCGAGGGCGCCGCGCGGCCCGGGCCGGGCTCGGCGAGCGGCTCCAGGTGCGTCTGCACCGCCGTCACCCCGTCCACCGACTCGTGAATCGCCCGCTCCACCTCCGTCGCGATCTCGTGCGCCTGCTCCAGCGTCAGCTCGCCCGGAAGCTTCAGGTGCA
>VAXK01000108.1 GCA_005885565.1 Actinomycetota bacterium | reverse complement strand
CTCGCGGCGCTTAGAACTTAGGACGTCGACTCGTCGAGGTGCGCGAAGGTCGCGCGCAGCGCGTCGCGCTCGCCGGCGAGGCTCGTGAACGACCTGGCCAGGCGCCGCTCGCCCTCCTCGGTCAGACGCAGGTGCGCGACGCGGCCGTCGACGGCGGACGTCTCCCGCCCGACGAGACCGACCTCCTCGGCGCGGCGGACGAGCTCTGTCACCGTGCTCTGGGCGAGCTGGAGCCGCTCCGCCAGCTCGGTCACCGTCGACTGCTCCGAGCCGCCGGGGGCGCCCTTGATCATCAGCAGGAGCAGGTAGCGCTGCGGCGTCAGCCCCGAAGAGCGCGCGATGCGCTCGCTTCGGCGCAGGAACCGCCGGAGCGCGGCCCGGAAGTCCGCGCCTCGCATCGCGGCCTCGGCAGTCAGCCGCTCGCCGTCCATCGCCTGCCGATACTAGTGCGATTCGGGGCGCTTTCGATAGGCCGATTTCGGCGCGAGCCGGCGGACGAGCCCGGGCGCGAGCGCCTGCACCACCGGGAAGACGCGGAACCACGCAGGCACGTACGTCTCGCTCGGGCCGCGCTCGAGCGAGCGGACGACGTGCCGGGCCACGTCCTCCGGCTCGATCACGAGCCGCCGGAAGAGCGGGCTCGAAAGCCCCTTCCGCTGCGGGAAGCCCTCCGTCTCCACGAAGCCGGGGTTCACCGTGTGGACGCGGATGCCGCGCGGGCCGAGCTCGGCGGCGACGGCGCGCGAGAACGCGAGCTGCGCGTGCTTCGACGCCGAGTACGGCCCCGAGGGCGCGAACGCGACGCCGCCCGCGACCGAGACGACGTTCACGACGTCTGCGCGGCCCGCGGCCTCGAGCGCGGGGAGGAACGCGCGCAGGCACCAGACGCCGCTGAGGTAGTTCGTGCGGACGAGCTGCTCCAAGCGCTCCGGCTCGACCTCGAGGAAGCTCCGCCGGCCGGGGATGCCCGCGTTGCAGACGAGGACGTGGATCCGCGGATGGCGCTCCCGCACCGCCGCCGCCGTGCGCTCGACCGCCTCCCGGTCGGAGACGTCGCAGACCTCGTGCTCGCCGTCGAGCTCCTCGGCGAGCGCGCGGAGCCGGTCCTCGCGCCGCGCGACGAGGACGCAGCGGTCGCCCCGGGCGGCGAGCGCGCGGGCGATCGCCGCGCCGATCCCGCTCGAGGCGCCGGTGACGACGGCGACGCGGCGCTCGACGCTCAGCGGCAGACGCGGACGCGCTCGCGGGCGCTCGCCCTGTGGCCGCCGGCGTCACTCGCGACCGCCCGCAGCGTGTGCGCGCCGCGCTTCGCCTTCGCGGTCTTCCACGTGCCGACGTAGAGGCCGATCTGGCCCTTGCGGACGGTGCCGATCCGCCGCTTCCCGTCGTAGAAGCGCACCGAGGCGATCTTCCGCGGCGAGCTCGCGTCGACGATCAAGCCGACCTTCCCCTTGACGCAGCCCGCGGTGGCATCCGGCGCGAGCCAGCTCACCGCCGGCCGGGCCGAGGCTGCGACGTGCACGGCCTTGAAGGCGGTGTTGGGCATGATCTCCGAGCCGGATGTGTTGACGTTCTTCGTCTCCTGGTAGTCGGAGGCCTCGAGCGTCGCGGCCGTCCGGCCGGTCAGCTTCGGCGCGGCCGCCGGGAGCGGGAAGAGCGCGAGCCCGCTCGTCGGGTCGTACGCTGCCACGCCGACCAGCACGCGCTTGTAGCCGATCACGAGCGAGAGCGGGTCGACGCCGGAGCCCGCGTCGAGGACGCGCGCGGCGATCGTCGGCCGGCCGGTCGAGACATGCGTGGTCAAGAGCTTCACGGTCGGCGGCCGGACGTCGTTCACCCACGAGCGGAGCACGTAGCGCCCGGGCAGCGGCTCGCCGCTGAAGAGGTCGCTGGCCGAGTCGACCGAGACGTAGTAGTCCTTCGGGGCCGGGAACTGCGCGCCGGCCGCCTCGACGTCGAGGCGGTAGTCGAACATCAGCCCGTTGGCGTTCACGGGCGTCCCGGCATAGCCCTGGACGGTGTTCTCGTCCTGCGCGCCGAGGAAGAACGGGTCGATCTCGGATCGCGCCGTCTGGAGGAGCACCGAGACCCCGACGTTCGCGACCTTCCGGTCGAGGTGCGTGACGTAGACCTGCTCCGCGCCGGTCTCGGCCTCGGTCGGCCCGGCGAGGTAGTTCGGCGCGGGGCCGAACGGCGCGTCGGGGAAGCGGTAGAGGTCGGCGCGTGAGGTTCCGGTGCGCGTGTCGCCCGTCTGGAGCGTCTTCAGCGGTTTCGCCGTCGCGCCTTCGAGCCCGGGCCGCGTGACGAGGAAGAGGTACGGGATGCGGCGCGTCTGCGTGCCCTGCCGGAGCACGACGAAGCCGTAGTCGTCACCCTTCGCCGCGTCCGCCGAGGCCCGCACGGCGACGGTGAAGTCGGTCTCGCCGCCGGGTGCGAGCGTTATCGTGCCGGGCACGTCGACCGTCGCTCCCGCGCTCGAGGACTGGGGCGCGACGGAGACGACCCACGTGCCGACGCCGCCGTTCGCGTCGGTCAGGTGGACGACCTGGCTCCGCGTCTGCGCGCCGCCGTTCACGTCCAGGTCGGCGAACGAGAGCGACGTGGGGTCGGTGAAGACGAGCGGGTTCGCGGCGCGCGGCAGGTTCACGAGCCCGCCGCCCTCGAGGAGCACCGGCGCCTCGTGCGTCTGGGCCGTGTCCGACCAGGCCGGGCCTGCGGTGGAGACGAGCGCGGACTTCACCTGCTGCGCCGACCACGTCGGATGGAGCTGGAGGAGGAGCGCGGCCGAGCCGGCGACGTGGGGGGTCGCCATGCTCGTCCCGTCGAAGACGGCGAACGGCGAACCGCCCGTGAACTCGGGCAGCGTCGAGGACAGGATCTGCCCGCCCGGCGCGGACACGTCCGGCTTGAGCAGGTGGCCGAAGTCGGTCGGCCCGGCCGAGGAGAAGCTCGTCATCACGTCGCCGCGGCCGTTCTCGATGTCGAGCGGGTCGTTCCCGATCCGGACCGGCGCCCGGCCGCTCGTCCCCGCCAGGTAGTCGCGGAGGCGGGCGCCGTCGAGGTCGGAGATCATCCCGGCGGGAATCGACAGCCGGATCGGGATCGGGTTCGGGTTCCCCGGGCGGTTGTCGACGAGGACGATCCCGATCGCGCCGGCCGCCTTCGCGCGGTCGGCCTTCGAGGTGAAGGTGCAGAGCCCGCGCGAGACGAGGACGATCGCACCGTCGAGCGAGTGCGACGGCAACGGTTGCACCGGCCCGTTCGGGTTCTCCGGCGGTCCGCAGAGGTGCCGCTCGACCGGCTGGCCGTTCGTGCCGACGACCGAGCCGACGTCGACGAGCGTCTGGTCGCTCACGGACCAGGCCGCCGGGGTCGAGGCCTTCTCGATCGGGATCTGACGGAGCGTGTCGGGCGCGCTCGGCGCCGTCACCGAGAGCGCCGGCGCGAAGACGTGGTTGTTCGTGACCGCCGCGACGGTGATCGCCGCCGGCGCCGTTCCCGGCGAGGCGACGCTGCCGAGCCCGAAGTCGTCGCGGTCGTTCCCGGCCGCGATCACCGGCACGACCCCGGCCGCGGCCGTGTTGCGCGCCATCTCGATCGTCGCGTCGGTGGACGGGTCCGACTCGGGGCCGCCGCCGGAGAAGTTGATCACGTTCATGCCGTCGGCGACCGCCGACTCGAACGCGGCCACGATCTCGGGCGTGTTCACGACGTCGCCGATCGGGGTCGGGATCGTGAAGACGCGGTAGTTGCCGATCCACGCGCGCGGAGCGACGCCGCTCAGGCCGGTGACGGGCGGGTGGTCGGCGCCGGCTGGCGCGTTCGTCCCCTCGTCGCCGGCGGCGATGCCGGCCACGTGCGTCCCGTGGAACGACTCCTGCCGGTCGAGCGGAAGGCGGCCCCGCGCACCCGAGCCCGGGCCGGGGAAGGCGCGCGCGACGATCACCTTCGGCGTCGTGAAGGCGGTGTCGCCCTTCGGGAAGCCGGACGGGTACGAGTAGCCCGCAGGGTTGAAGAACGGGTTCGTCTGGTCGACCCCGTCGTCGACGACGCCGATCTTCATGCCCTGGCCGCGTGCGCCGGTGGCGGCGTGGAGCGCGTCCGCGCCGATCAGCGACGGGCTCCGGTCGAGGCTCAGGGTGTAGCGCATGCTCGGGTAGACCTTCCGCACGAAGCCGAGGGCCGCGAGCCGCGGCAGCCGTCGCACCGGGAGCGACACGGTGACGCCGTCGAGGACGATCCGGAATCGGCGCGAGACCGTCGCCTCGGGGATCGCTCGCCGCAACCGCGCGACCGCGACGCGCTGCGCGGCGTCCAGGCGGGCCAGGTACGCGCGCGAGGAGGCGCTCGCGACGTCAAGGCGCCGGCCGGCGAACGCGGCGGGGCTCCGCCCGAACGCGGTGGCGAGCGGCGGCAGCTTCAGCGTGACGATCACGCGCACCCGGCCGTGGGCATGGCCGCGCGGGACGTGGACGACGCCGGCGCGGAGTCGCGGGAGCGCGTGACGGTCGATCGGGACGAGCTGCGCCGCGGCCGGAGCGGCGGCGACGAGCGCCGCTGCGAGCGTCGAGAGAGCGATGCGGCGGCGCAAGAGCAACAGTCTAGACTCGCGCCGTGCCGGGAGCCTTCGAAGGAAAGCGCGGCCTCGTGCTCGGCGTCGCGAACCGCCGCTCGATCGCCTGGGCGATCGCGAAGCGCCTCGCCGACGAGGGCGCGACGCTCGCCTTCACCTTCCAGGGGGAGCGGATCGAGG
>VAXK01000273.1 GCA_005885565.1 Actinomycetota bacterium | reverse complement strand
AGCGCTCGGCGGAGCGCTCGACCGCGGCCTTCCCGTCCGAGCGTACGACGGCGTCCCACCAGGCGCCGTAGATCCGGTCGAACTCGTACGGCTCGAGCGCGGCCACGATTCGCCGGATCGCCTCGACCGGCAGCGGGATCAGATTCGGGTAGCTGTACATGAAGCTCACCCAGCGCCGGTCCTGGACGACCTGGACGATGTCGCCCGAGAGAAGGGCGTTGCCGGCGGCCCAGTGTAGGACGGTGCCGCCGTCGAAGTGGCCGCCCAGCCGGACGAGCGTGAGGCCCTCGCCGAGCCCGCGTGTCTCGCCGTCCCAGAAGTCGATCCGCTCGTCGGGGCGCATCACCCACTCGCGGTCGGCCGCGTGCAGGTGGACGGGCGCATCGAAGGCACGCGCCCACTCGACCATCGACGAGTAGTAGTGCGGGTGCGAGATCGCGATCGCCGCGATGCCGCCGAGCTCCTCGACCCGCGCGCCGAGCTCGTCGTCGAGAAGCGAGATGCAGTCCCAGAGGACGTTGCCGCCCGGAGCCTGGACGAGGAGCGCGCGCTGGCCGATGGCGAAGCTCGGCTCGCAGCCGATCCCGACGAGGCCCGGCCCTTCCTCGCGAATCTCGGCGCGGTGGTCGCGCCGGAGCTTGTCGAGGGTCGTCCAGCGCTGGCCGTCGCGGCCCACGTACTGCCGCTCGTCCTCGCAGATCGGGCAGTGCGGCGGCGACTCGGCTGTCTCCGCGAACTGGCTTCCGCAGGTGACGCAGACGAAGTGCGGCAATCAGGCGCCTGAGGGGCGCTCGCGGCGCTTCGCTTCGAGGAACTGAGTCAGCTCCCGAACCTCGCGCTGGATGTCCTGGAGCAGTGCCCGGACTTCAGGAGCCAGCTTCTTCCCCATCGTTCTCCTCGCCGAGAAGTCGACTCAGCTTAGCGTCGATGCGCATCAAGCCTAGGGCCGCTGCGGCACGGGTGCGGGCGCGAAAGCCTCCTTCACGACGCGCAGCACCTTCTCGCGCTTGCCCTCGACGACCGGCTGCAGACCGCCCAGCTCGAGCCGCGCCAGCTCGACCCGGCCCTGCGCCCGCACGGTGAGGAAGCCGAAGTCGGAGAGGAAGTCGCGCGGGAAGATCGTCTTGTGGACGTAGAAGCGCTCGTAGTTCGGCTCGCCCTCCGGGTACCGGTACGCGAAGGTCTCGAGCGCCTTCGCCCCCTTGTCCTTCGCGTCGCCGATCGCCGCCAGGACGAGCGACTGCATCACCCACGGCGTCGAGGGGTCGACGAGGTACGCGCACGTGACGAGCACGGCGTCGTCGGAGGGCGGGCCGGCGGGCAGCTCGGCCGCGCGGGGGAAGAGCGCCGACGGCCCGTACTGCATCGAGCCGAGCAGGCGGCCGTCGTCGTCGTAGTAGACAGTGCCCCACGCGCCCCACTCGTCCTCGGCGCGCTCGATCCACCTGTCCTTGCTCAGGCTCCGCCCCGGCCGGGCCTGCCACCAGATGCAGTCGTGGCAGACGGACGGCACCGTCGGGAGCGTCGCCCCCGTCAAGCCCGCCACGCGCGTCGCCATCAGGCCGGCGCCGCGACCTCGTCGACGACGACGTCCACCGCTTCGGGCTCGACGTCGGCCATCCGCTCGAGGTAGTCGCGCACGCGACGCTGCACCTCGCGGCCCACGTCGGGGAGCGACGCCCCCCACTCCGCCTCGAGGTGGATCTCGATCCGGACGGCGCCGTCCTCACCGAGGACGCGGACGCCCCGGTGGCGATGGAGGTGGCTCTCGACGAGCCCGCGCACGCCCTCGACCTCGCGGGCCGCGTCGGCGGCGTAGCGGGCCAGGATGTCGCTCGAGATCGAGGCGCGGCCTTCCATCTAGGCCGATTGTAGGGCCAGCTCCGTCGCTTCCGGTCTGGCCGCGAAGCGGAAGGGGACGAAGGTCGTGCCGAGGCCGGGCGAGACGTGCAGCGTCGCGGCAGGCCGCACGTAGAGCCCCTCGAAGTAGCCCGGCCGCAGGTGCGCGAGGCGCAGCTTGCCCACGCCGTACGGGATCGTGATCTGGCCCGAGTGGAGGTGTCCCGAGAGGACGAGGTGGAAGGCGCCGGCGGGCAGGCGGTCGACGACCCCCGGGTAGTGGCACACCAGAATCCGCAAGTCCGCCGCCGGGTCGACGAGCTCCTCCGGGCGGGCGACGCGGTACCAGTAGCTCCGCGGGTCGACGCCGGCGATCTGCACCTTCCGGCCGCGCAGCTCGATCGTCCGGGCCTCGTCGGCGAGGAGCGTCGCGGGCTCGAGCTCGCCGAGTGGCGACTTCCGCGCGAACGGGTCGCGGCTGTCGCCGTAGTCGTGGTTGCCGAGC
This sequence comes from Actinomycetota bacterium, assembly GCA_005885565.1. GTDB lineage: Bacteria > Actinomycetota > Thermoleophilia > Gaiellales > Gaiellaceae > AC-50. Next base: position 1,801 of record VAXK01000273.1, on the reverse strand, counting down.
ACGGCGTAGCAGTTCGGCAGCCGGGCGACGAGCTCGCGCAGCCGACGCTCGCCGCGCGGGCGCGAGAGCAGGTCGCCGCTCACGCAGACGAGGTCGGGCGCGCGCGAGGCGACCCAGTCGACGGCGCGCTCGACCGATCGGGCCCCGCGCGAGGGTACGCCGAGGTGGAAGTCCGAGAGGTGCGCGATACGCAATCCCTCGAGCTCCGGCGGCAGCCCGCGCACCGGAGCGGGGAGCGTCCGCAGCCGCACCCAGCCGGCCTCGAAGTGGCCCCAAGCAAGGGCCGCTCCGGCCGCCCCGGCGAGGCTCCCGACGACGCCGCGCGCGTTCATTTGTGTTCCGGCGCGCCCACCCCGGAGGGCCGACGCGCCGGAAACCGCCCCTCCGAGAAGGCTGAGATGCCGCCGACCGCGAGAACTTGCGCTCTGCTCAGACTTCGAGCTTCTCGACCACCGGCTGCACCGAGACGACGTGCCGCTTGAACTTCAGCTCGTCCTCCTCGAGCCCGGCCGCGACGCCGACGAGCTGCGCCAGGTGGAGGATCGGCAGCGCGAAGTCGCGGCCGGTCGCCTTGCGCAGCTTCGACTGCCACGCGTCGAGCGAGAGGTGGCAGAGCGGGCACGGCGTGACCATCGCGTCGGCGCCCGCCTCGACCGCCTGCTCGATCGGCTGGATCAGCTCGCCGAGCGCGACCTCCTCGCGGGCCTGGATGATCGGGAAGCCGCAGCACTTGACCTTCGCCGGGTAGTCGATCGGCTCGCCGCCGCAGGCCTCGATGATCCGCTCCAGCGACCAGGGCCGGTCGGGATCCTCGAAGCCGAGGAGCTTCGAGGGGCGCAGGATCTGGCAGCCGTAGAACGGCGCGACGCGGAGGCCCTTCAGCCCCCTGTGCGCCGCCTGCTTCAGCAGCTCGTAGCCGGGCCCGTCGGCGATCTCCCAGAGCAGGTGGCGCACGTCGACGCCGCCGCGGTAGCGCGGGACGCCGACCGCCTGGAGGTTCTGGTTCACGCGCTCGAGGAGCTCCTCGTCGTTGGTGAGCTGCACGTTCGCCTGGCGGAGGTTGAGCGTGCAGACGTTGCAGATCGTGAGCAGCGTGTCCGCTCCGGTCTCCTCCGCATAGGCCAGGATGCGCGCGTTCAGGTGCAGGTAGTAGTCCGGCTCGGCCTCGTGGATGTCGCCGGCCCCGCAGCACGTCACCGTCTCCAGCGCGGCGAGCTCGAGCCCGACCTTCGGCGCCAGCGCCTGGGTGGACGAGTCGAGCTCCTTCGCGGAGAGCGAGGCGAGGCAGCCGCGGTAGTAGGCGACCCTGCGCATCAGCCCTCTCCCCGCACCGGCTTCTCGCCGGGCGTGACCTCGGGCGCGTCGCGGCTCGCCGGCGCCTGCGAGGGATCATCGTGCCGTTCGTACCGTGCGATCGCGCGCTCGCCCTGCACGATCCCGGCCGCGCCGTCCCGCCCCTGGAGCTTCACGAGGTCGTAGAGCCGCCGCGCCTCGTCGACGTTCTCCGCGACGTGCGGAGGCACGGGCGGCGGCACCTTGCCGTGCTTGGCGAGGTCGATCGCGAACCTCGTCTGCTTGATCGCCGAGACGACGCCCTGCGTCTTCGGCACGAGCTCCGTCTCGCGGAGCCACCCCGTCGTCTTCGCGGAGCTCACGAACCACTTCGCGTGCTTCGCGCCCATGTCGCGGTCGATCCCGAGCCGGATCGACTCGGCGCCGAGCTTCGCGATCGCGTCGCGCGGGTCGACGCCCTTCGGGCACCGCTCGGTGCAGAAGTAGCAGCGCGTGCAGTCCCAGATCC
>VAXK01000272.1 GCA_005885565.1 Actinomycetota bacterium | reverse complement strand
CGCGCCGTGCAGAATGTCCGTGCCGACGGCGTAGGTCGGCTTGAAGCCGAAGAACAGAATCAAGATCGGCGTCATCAGCGACCCGCCGCCCATGCCGGTCAGGCCGACGAGGACGCCGATCAACAGACCCGTGAGCGAGAACTGCCAGGTCACTGGTACGCGGCGATGAGGACCTCCGCGACCTCGGGCCGGGAGAACTCGACAGGCGGTAGCTCACCAGCCGCCAGCAGCTGGTCGTCGCCGCCGTGCGGACACGTCTTCGGCGTCGCCATCTGCCCGCAGACGCGGCAGTAGAAGGCGTGCTCGAAGAACATCGGCTCGATGTCGAGCTCGTGCGGCTCGAACTCGTCGAAGACGAGCTGCGCGTCGTACGTGCCGTAGTAGTCGCCGACGCCCGCGTGGTCGCGACCGACGATGAAGTGCGAGCAGCCGTAGTTCTTGCGGCAGATCGCGTGCCAGATCGCCTCGCGCGGCCCCGCGTAGCGCATCGCGGCCGGGAAGCTCGCGATGACGACGCGGTCGGCCGGGTAGTACCGCTCGAGCAGCACGCGGTAGCACTCGACGCGCGTCTCGGCCGGGACGTCGTCCGACTTCGTCTCGCCGACGAGCGGATGGATGAGAAGCCCGTCGACTGTCTCCAGTGCTCCCTTGGTCAGGTACTCGTGCGCGCGGTGGATCGGGTTCCGGGTCTGGAAGCCGACCACCCGCTTCCAGCCGCGCTCCGCGAACGCGCCACGGGTCTCGGCCGGGTCGAGCGCCAGCTCGGGGAAGTCGGGCTCGCGCCGCTCGAAGACGGTCACCCGACCGGCGAGGTACTGCGGCTTCTGCCTGTAGAGGCGCGCGACGCCGGGATGGTTCTCGTCCGTCGTCCGGAAGCAGCGCTCGGCCTCACGCTCCTTGTCGTACGAGTAGACCTCCTCGACCTCGAGGACGGCGAGCGGGCGGCTCGACTCGTCGGCAAGCGCCACCTCGTCGCCGCCCGGGGCCTCGTCCACCGCGAGGCAGACGGGAAGCGCCCACGCGAGCCCGTTCGCGAGCCGCATCTCCTCGACGACTCGCTCGTAGTCCTCGGAGCCCATGAAGCCTTGGAGCGGCGAGAGCGCCCCGGACGCGAGCATGTCCAGATCCGACAGCTCACGCGCGGTGAGGACGACCGTCTCCAGGTCGTCAAGGCCCTCCGGGCGCGGGCCGCTCCGCTCGAGCAGCTGGCCGCCGTGCGGCTTGATCAGGTCGGTGCCGACGGTCGTGCTCATGCCGTCACCTCCGCCGGGATCAGCTCTCGTTCTTCCAGGACGTGCAGGATCCGCGCCGCGCTCGCGTGCGGCTCCTCGTGCTCCGACTCGATGCACACCTCGGGACTCGACGGGGGCTCGTACGGATCGGACACGCCCGTGAACTCCTTGATCTCGCCGCGGAAGGCCTTCTCGTACAGGCCCTTGACGTCGCGGCGCGCGCATTCCTCGACCGACGCGTCGACGAAGACCTCGACGAACGTCCCGTGCTGCTCGACCATCTTGCGCGCCTTGCCGCGCGCCTCGACGTAGGGCGAGATCGCGGAGACGATCACCGCGGCGCCGTGCCGCGTCAGCCGCGACGCCACCCAGCCGATGCGGTCGATGTTCGTGTCGCGGCCCTCCTTCGAGAAGCCGAGGCCCTTCGAGAGGTGCTCGCGGACCTCGTCGCCGTCGAGCCACTCGACGAGCAGGCCGCGGCGCTCGAGCTCGGGGCGCACGAGCTCGGCGATGGTTGTCTTGCCTGCGCCGGACAACCCCGTAAACCAGAGGGTGAAGCCGTTGCGGTCGTTCTCAGTCATCGCTCTCCTTGATGAGTGGGGCGTTGATGTGAATGCCGCATTCGAGCTTCTCGGAGCCGGCCCACCGGCCCGCTCGCTCGCCCTCCCCCGCCTTCACGGGCCGCGTGCACGGGATGCACCCGATCGACGGGTACCCGACGTCGTGAAGCGGGTTGTACGGGATCTCGTTGACGTGGACGTAGGCCTCGACGCGCTTCGCGTTCCAGTCGACGAGCGGCTGGATCTTCCAGACGCCGTACCGCTCGCTCCACTCGACGCGACGCGCACCGGACCGCGACGGCGACTGCTCCCGGCGGATGCCGGTGATCCAGGCGTCGTAGCCGGCGAGCGCACGCTCGAGCGGCTCGACCTTCCGGATGTGGCAGCACTCGTCGGGTTTCGTCTCCCAGAGCCGGTCCGGCGGGTCGATCGGCCGGAACGAGGTGAGCTCGAGCCCGTAGCGCTCGACGAGCCGGTCGCGCGTCTCGTACGTCTCCGGGAAGAGCACCATCGTGTCCAGCTCGACGATGTCGACGTCGAGCTCGAGCTCCGAGAGCATGTGGATGAGCACGGAGCTCTGCCGCTGCCATGAGCACGTGAGGCAGAGCCCGTCGCCGAACTCCTCCGCCGCCCACCGCAGCACCTCCTCGGCGGACATGGCTTCGAAGTTCAGGTCAGGTAGCCGCGCGGTCGCCACCGAGGAGCACCTCCTTCAACGTGTCGGCGCGCAGGCCGAGTCGCAGCGTCTCGAGCGGGATGACCTCCTCGGGCGGGATGTTCCCGAGGTTCACGCTCGGTCCGAACTCCCTGACGAACCAGGCCTGGGAGCCCTTCGTGGGCGCTTCGAAGATCAGGTCCTCGACCGCGATCTCGTGCGCGATCTCGTCGACGAGGCCGGTGCGCATCTCGCCGCCCGGCCGGTAGATCCCGGCGCTGCCGCTCTCGCGGCCCTCCGTGATCACCTTCCAGGCGCCCGCCTCGAGCTCCTCCTTGATCCAGGCCACCCACTGGTACGGCGCATAGACCACGTCGGCGTCCTTCGACCCGACCTCGGAGAGGACGGTGAAGTCGCGCGCGAAGTCGGCGATCAGCTCGAGCTTGCGCTCCCGCGGAAGGTCGATGACGCCGTCCGAGATCTCGACGTGCGTCAGCCCGAGGTCGGCGAGCCAGCGCTTGTACTCGTCGACCTTGTCCTGCGAGATCACGGCCTCGAGGAACGTCCCGCCGATCACGACGGGCTTGCCCTTCAGGACCTCCAGCTTGCGCTCGAGGTTCGGCGTCACGTACGCCGTCCCCCAGCCGAGCTTCACGAGCGTGATGTAGTCGCCGCAGGTCTCGAGCACGTCCTCCCAGGCGCGGGGGCCGAGGCCCTTGTCGATCACGTGCGTGATGCCGTCGTGCGGCTGGGTCTCAAAGTCGCGCAAAGAGCTCCTTCAGCTTCTCCTGGGCGGCCGTCTGGACGTCGTGGTAGAGCGAGTTGCCGTGGGCGTCGATCCCGACCGTGAGCGGCCCGAAGTCCTTGACGCGGAACTTCCACAGGCACTCGGGCATGAGCTCCTCCCAGGCGACCTCCTCGATCTCCTCGATCTGGGTCGTCTCGAGCGCCGCCGCGCCGCCGACGATCGCGAAGTAGACCATCCCGTACCGCCGCATCGGCTCGATCGCCTCGTCCGGGAAGCCGCCCTTGCCGCAGATCGCGCGCACGCCGTAGCGCTCGCCGAGCGGCTCGGTGAAGCGGACCATCCGCGCCGAGGTGGTCGTGCCGATGCAGACCTTCTCGTAGCGCCCGTCGTCCAGCTTCCGGACCCCGGGCGCGGTGTGCAGGAGGAAGGCGCCGCGGAGGTCCATCGGCGGCTCCTGGCCCTGGTCGAAGATCCGGATCTGCGTCCGGTCGCGGATCCCGATGACGTGCCCCTGGACGACGACCTCGTCGCCGGCGCGCAGCTTCAGGATCTCGGCTTCGTCCGTGATCGGAAAGGTGACCTCGTGGACTGCCATCACGCCTCCCGGTCGAAGTCGACGGTTCCGTCGGCGGCCACGTGCGCGGTCGCGCGGCGCGCTGCCCAGCACTGGTAGTTCACGGCCACGGGGTTGAGGGTCATGTGCGTGTCGGCGTGCTCGACGTGGCACTGGAGGACGGTGACGTCGCCGCCGAGCCCCATCGGGCCGATCCCGGTCTCGTTCAGGAGCTCGAAGAGCTCGTCCTCGAGCTGCGCCACGACCGGATCGGGGTTGCGCGTCCCGATCGGGCGGGTGATGGCCTCCTTCGCGAGATACATCGCGTAGTCGGCCGAGCCGCCGATGCCGACGCCGACGATCCCCGGCGGGCAGGGCTTCCCGCCGGCGCCGACGATCGACTCGAGCACGAACTGCTTGATCCCCTTCACGCCGTCGGCGGGGACGCACATCTTCAGGAAGGACATGTTCTCGGAGCCGGAGCCCTTGGGCACGCACTTCACGTCGAGGCCGTCCCAGTCGGGGACGAACTCCCAGTGCACGATCGGGAGCCGGTAGCCCGTGTTCGGCCCCGTGTTCTCGCGTGTGATCGTGTGGACGGCGTTCGAGCGCAGGGGGTGCTCGAGCGTGGCGCGCTCGGTGCCGTCGCGCAGCGCCTCGTAGATCCGCGCCGGATGGAGCGGGAAACGCTCGCCGACGTGGCACGTGTAGACGGCGATGCCGGTGTCCTGGCAGACGAGGTTCCCCTCGTCGTCGGCGACCTGGACGTTGCGGACGATCGTGTCGAGGACGCGGCGGCCCGGCACGGACGTCTCGCGCTCGCGCGCGTCGGCGAGCGCGTCGCGCAGGTCCTGCGGGATGTCCTTGAGCGCCCAGACGTAGAGGTGCGCCGCAGCGTCCTCGACCACGCGCTGCAGGTCGGTCGCGACGGCGCTCATGCGCGCGCCTTCTCCGCCGCCGCCCGCCCGGCGCGCCGGCCGAACACGCAGCACTCGAGGAGCGAGTTGCCCATCATCCGGTTGCGCCCGTGCGTGCCGCCGGCGATCTCGCCGCAGGCGTACAGCCCGTCGAGCGTCGTCTCCGCCTGCTCGTCGATCACGAGACCCCCGTTCTGGTAGTGGAGCACCGGATACGTGAGGATCGGCTCCGCGAGCGGGTCGATCCCGGCTGCACGGTAGCGGCGGAGCATGTAGGGCAGCGAGATCTCGGCGTCTCGTTCCGCGATCCGGGTGGTGTCGAGGTAGACGGCGGGACGGCCGTCCGGCGTCTCGACGCCGCGGCCGGCGTCGACCTCGTCGAAGATCGCCTGCGCGACGGCGTCGCGCGGGCCGAGCGGATCGGTGAACTCCTCGCGCTCTGCGTTGAGCAGCGTCGCGCCGTAGGCACGCGTCGTCTCGGGGATCGAGTAGCCCTGCATCGTCGCCGGCCAGGCGCCGCCGTTCGGGTGGTACTGGAGCGCGTCGAGGTCGCGCGCCTCGGCGCCGAGCTCGAGCGCGATTCGCGTCACCTCGCCGGTCGCTCCGGGGTGGTTCGTCGACAGCTCCCCGCGCTCGCGCGCCTCCCTGAAGCAGCGCCCGCCGGCGGCGAGGACCACCGTCTGCGCGTCGAAGACGTGCTCGCCGCAGCGGGCGCGCCAGCCGCCTGTGCTCCGCTCGAGCTCGTGGAGCGGCGACTTCGGAAAGATCTGCGCGGTCGACGCCTCGAGCGCCTCGCGGAGCGCTTTGGTGATCGCGTGGCCGGTGCGGTCGCCGACCTGGAGGAGCCGCCTGCGCGTCGCGCCGCCGCAGCGCGCGAGCCGGTAGCCCCCGTTCTCGCGCGTGAACTCGACCCCGAGCTCCTCGAGCCGGTGGATGGTGTCGGGCGCCTCGCTCGTCAGCACCTCGACGAGCCGCCGGTCGGCCGTCTCGTGCGAGCTCCGCCAGACGTCCTCGGCGTGGATGTCGGGCGAGTCGTCCTCGCCGAAAGCGGCCTGGATTCCTCCCTGCGCCTTCGCGGAGTTGCACGACTGCACCGAGTCCTTCGCGACGAGGGCCACACGTGCCCCGGCCCGCTCGGCCGAGAGCGCGGCGGCGAGCCCCGAGGCTCCACTGCCGACCACGAGCAGGTCGAAGGACATGGGCGTCGCCATGAATCGGGGAGTTTACCACCGTACTTCTAATTTCACGCATCACAGTCGCTTATCACTGGCTCAAGTGCCGGCGGCGCTGTGCCGATCACCGCCGCGTGTCCCGCGCCGCCGGCTTCGTCCTCATGTGGCTCGTCCTCGCCCTCTCCGGCTACACGTTCTACGGCAAGCACTTCGAGCTCCATCGCGGCGGCTCGGTCCACCTCGTGCGAGGCCGCGAGCTCGCGTCCACCGAGCTCCGCGCCGCGGCGCATACCGAGGCGGAGGCGAAGTCGCTCGTCGGCACCTACCGCGACACGAGCCTGCGCGCCTACCGGCACCTGAAGGTGATCTACGCGAACGAGACCGTCTACTGCCTCCAGGTCCGACTCGACGGCAACACGTACCACCTCGCCGGGCCAAGCGGGCACCCCGCCGCCGGGCCCTGCTAGCGCCTACCAGACGGAGCGGAGAAGCTCCGCGACCTGCTCCGGGCTCGCGGGCCGAGGATTCGCCTTCGCGCCCGGGCGGGCGGCCACGGCCTCGGCGACGTCGTCGAGATCCTCCTCGGGCACGCCCAGGTCGCGGAGCCGCTCGAAGCCGCCGAGCCGCGCGAGCTCCTCGACGCGGGCGATCGGGTCGTCCGTCCGAAGCGCGGTCCCGAGGCGGCGGAGAGCATCCGGCGCGACCGGCTCGTTGAAGCGGAGCGCGGCAGGCAGGCAGATCGCGTTCAGCGCCCCGTGCGGGAGGCCATAGCGACCGCCGAGCGCCTGCGCCATCGCGTGTCCGAGCGCGAGCATCGAGCCGCCGAGGGCCTGCCCGGCCTCGCAGGCGCCGCCCAGGAGCCGTTCCCGTAGCTCGCGATCCTCCGGCGCATCCACCACGCGCGGCACGAACTCGCCGATCAGCCGGGCTCCCTCGAGCGCATGCGCGTCGGCATCGTCGTTTCTGCCCTCGACGTAGAGCGCTTCCGCGCAATGAGCGAGCGCGTTCATCGCCGTTCCCACCATCACCGCGAGCGGCAGGCCGCCGACGAGGTCCGCGTCGTACACGATCGCCGCGAGATGGGCACCGCTGCCGCCGCCGTGCAGACGCCGGTCGGGATCGCGGATCCCGAAGTACGGCGTCCACTCCGCCCCGGCGTAGGTCGTCGGAACCGAGACGACGGGGAGGCCGGTCGCCGCCGAGATCGCCTTGCCGAGGTCGATCGCGCTGCCGCCGCCGATTGCGACGACGGCGTCGGCGCCCTTCGCTGCGGCGGTGGCCTCCTCGATGCGGTCGGAGGGCACCTCCGTCCAGCGCCCGGCCGGCTTGAACGGCAGCTCCAGCTCCGACCAGCGCTCGCTCGCGACGACGAACGGCCGCGCCGAGCCCACCTCAGCGAGGACGGGCCCGAGCGTGTCGAGTCCCCAGCGGACGATCACGCGAGCCGCTCGCGCGCGAAGGCCACGAATGCGTCGGCCAGCCGCGTCGGCGAGCGCCCCGCCGCCCGGACGAGCGAGATCTCCCGCGCCGGCTCGAGGCCCTCGACGCGCGCGGTCGCGATCGTGCCGGCCTCGAGCTCCGCCTCGACCGCCGAGCGCGAGATGAACGTGACGCCGTACCCGGCGCGGACGGCGCTTCGCACCGACTCCTGGAGGCCCAGCTCGAGCTTCGGCTCGAGGTCGCGCAGGCGCGTCCCCGCGGCGCGCAGCTCGTCCTCGATCACCTGCCGCACGCCCGCACCCTCCTGCATCACGATCAGCGGCTCCGAGCGAAGCTCGTCCAGCGACACCGTCCGCCCCGCGAACGGATGCGCCGGAGGGACGGCGAGGACGACCTCGTCCCTGAAGAACGGCTCGAAGACGACCGACCGCTGGCGCCGCGCGGCGCCGACGACGCCGAGCTCGAGCTCGCGCCGGCCGACGAGGTCGACGACCGTCTGCGTGTCGAAGACCGAGAGGCCGATCGTCGTCCCGGGGTTCGCCGCCTGGAACTCGCAGAGGAGCGGCGGGAGCACGGAGCCGCCCGGCCCGGTCGAGGCGCCGATCTCGAGCCGGCCGGTGAGCGCACCCTCCGCCGCGGCGGAGACCTCCTCGACGAGCTGCTCCTCGAGCGCGAGCAGCTTCTGCGCGTAGCGGTAGAGGAGCATCCCCGCCTCGGTGGGCTCGACGCGCCGTCCGGAGCGGTCGAGCAGTCGCTGGCCGAGTCGCTCCTCGAGCGCCCGGATCTGGAGGCTCACCGCGGGCTGCGTGACGCCGAGCCGCGCCGCCGCCTGCGAGAAGCTCCGGCGCTCGACGACCGCGCAGAAGGCTGCGAGCTGCCGCGTATCCATAAGCCGAGCTTATCTACGCGGTAGACCGTGCGGCGTTATTCGGCGGGAGGAACGAGCACCTTCATCTCGTCGACCCGAAGCCCTCCACGGGTTCCCTGCCGCAGGGCCTCGAGCAGATCGGGCCGAGCCGTGGCCGCGTCGTCCTCGAGTTACATCGCGATCGCCTTCTTCGAGGGCGTCCTTCAGCGCGTCGAGCGTCTCGCCGGACGCGAAGCAGCCCGGCAGCTCCAGAACCTCTGCCCAGTACGCGCCATCTTCGAAGTGCACGCGGACCGTCAGCTCCACCTCGGCTCCGCTCCGCTCGACTCAACCCGGCCTCCCGAGGCTCCCGACCTTCGGGATCGGGAAAGCCACGGGGCACCTCGCGATCGTAGGTTCGATCCGGGGCCTGCGCCAGATGTCTCGAAGTGACACCCAACGGGGCTTAGACTGGCGAGGCCCGTGGTGAGCGAATCGATCGCGAAGCGCTACTCGAGGCTCGCGCGAGAGAGCTCGGTCGACCGGAGGGTCGACGTCGCG
>VAXK01000271.1 GCA_005885565.1 Actinomycetota bacterium | reverse complement strand
AGGCTGCTCGGAGATCGGTCGCTCACTCCACACCTCACCGGACTTGTTTGACCCTCGCGGTCAGCTCTTGCACGAGGTTGTACACAGAGCGGTCCTCGCGGATGAGGCGAGCGATCTTGGACGTCGCGTGGATGACGGTCGTGTGGTCGCGACCGCCGAACTCCTTACCGATCTTCGGCAGCGACGAGTCGGTGAGCTCGCGTGACAGGTACATCGCGACCTGGCGGGGGTAGACGATGTTCTGCGAGCGCTTGTCGCTGGTGAGCTCCTCGAGCGAGAGGCTGAAGCGCTCCGAGACGAGCTCCTGGATCCGCTTGATCGAGACCTCGGCGGCCTCGCCTTGCGGGAAGACGTCGCGGAGAACGTCCTGCGCGAGCTCGACCGTCATCGGCCGACCGGTCAGCGACGAGAAGGCGACGACACGCGTGAGCGCGCCCTCGAGCTCGCGAATGTTCGTCGAGACGCGGCCGGCGACGAAGGTGAGGACCTGGGCGTCCTCGACGTCGATCTCGTCGGCGGCGACCTTCTTGCGCAGGATCGCGATCCGCGTCTCGAGGTCGGGCGGCTGGATGTCGGTGATGAGCCCCCACTCGAAGCGGGAGCGCAGTCGCTCCTCGAGCGTCGAGATCTCTCGGGGCGGCCGGTCGGAGGAGATGACGATCTGACTGCCGGCCTCGTAGAGCGTGTTGAAGGTGTGGAAGAACTCCTCCTGGATCCGCTCCTTGTGCTCGAAGAACTGGATGTCGTCGATGAGCAGCAGGTCGTAAGTCCGGTAGCGCTGCTTGAAGCCCTCGATGCGCTTGTCGCGGAGCGAGTTGATGAAGTCGTTCATGAACGTCTCGCTCGTCACGTAGCGGACGGAGAGCTCGCTCGAATGCTCGCCCACGTACTGCGCGATCGCCTGCATCAGGTGCGTCTTGCCGAGGCCTGTCCCGCCGTAGATGAAGAGCGGGTTGTACGCCTGCGCCGGCGCCTCGGCGACCGCGAGCGCGGCGGCGTGCGCGAAGCGGTTCGAGGAGCCGATGACGAACGAGTCGAAGGTGTACTTGGTGTTGAGGCCGCTCTCGCTCTGCTTGCGCGGCGGCGCGGCCGCCGTAGCGGCTGTCTCGCGCGGGTGGTCGGCGACGGTGAGCTGAATGCGCCGCTCGTGCCCCGTCGCGTCGCGGGCGGCGGCGCCGATCAGACCGAGGAAGTGCCCCTCGATCCACTCGCGCGTGAAGTCGTTCGGGACGGAGATCGCCAGCGTGTCGTCGGTCAACTCGATGCCCTCGGCGTCGGCGAACCACGTGCGATACGTGGTGTCGTTGAGAGCCCCTTTGAGCCGACCGGCGACTTCTGACCACAGGCTCTGCGCAGTCAGCTCAACTTGGCGACTCACTCGCCTGGACCCTCTCCTTCCTTCGCCGCCCGGGGACGCCGAGCATACCAATGTACGGCGCGCCTTCACAACGACCTGCGCCATCGAAAAAGCGCGCTCTTTGCAGGCTTTTCGCAAAACCCCCAACTCGATCCACAGCTGTGGAGAACCCGTCACGGCCTCGGTGCGAATCTCTCGCCTCCGGTACCGCTGGCCGGGCTCCGCTGTGGACAACGGCCGGCGCAAGGCCTGGTCTATACTGGCGGCTCTCGCCTGGCTTTCTTCGATCTCGCGTCATTCCTCACCTTGAAGCGGACCTACCAGCCGAACGTGCGCCGCCGGAAGCGCCGGCACGGCTTTCGTGCGCGGATGGCGACGCGTGCAGGACGCGCGATCCTCAAGCGGCGGCGTGCGAAAGGGCGCAAGCGCCTCTCCGCCTGACGCGCCCACCCGGCTCGAGGATCGACGTGCAACGCCGGCATCGCCTCTCGCGCTCGCGCGACTTCGACGCGGTCTACCGCCACGGCCGCTCGGTCTCGACCCGCTTCCTCGTCCTCTACTCGTTCGCCCGCGACGACGACGGCCCGCCTCGGATCGGCTTCGCCGTCCCGCGCGGGACCGGCGGCGCCGTCGTCAGGAACCGGGTCAAGCGGCAGCTCCGGGAGGCGTGGCGCGCCCGCCTGGCGGAGATCCCCGCCGGCCGCGACTACGTCCTGATCGCTCGGCCCGGCCTGGCCGAGGCCGTCGAGGCGAGGGGGTTCGACTGGCTCGGCGAGCGGATCGGCGAGGTGCTCGGAAAGGCGGGCTCGTGAGGTACCTCGGCATCGGCCTCGTCTGGGCCTACCGCGCGACCTTCGGCGCGCTCTTCCCGACGACCTGCAAGTACCACCCGTCGTGCTCGCAGTACGCGATCGACGCGCTGCGGCGCTACGGCCTCGTCCGCGGCAGCGTCCTCGCTGCCTGGCGACTGATGCGGTGCCATCCGTGGGCCCGGGGCGGCGTCGACCGCGTCGAGGACCAGAGGCTCTTCGCATGATCGTCGCCGGGATCCTCACGCCGCTCGAGAACGCGCTCCGCGCCGTCCTCGACTGGCTCGGCCCGCACGGTGCGATCGGTCTGCCCTGGGGCTGGTCGATCGTCGCGCTGACGATCCTCGTCCGCATCGTGCTCGTGCCGCTCACCGTGCGGCAGATCCACTCGATGCAGAACCTCCAGTCGCACGCGCCGCAGATGAAGGAGATCCAGCGCAAGTACAAGGGCGACCGGGCGAAGCAGAACGAGGAGCTGATGAAGTTCTACAAGGAGAACAACATCAACCCGGCTGCGTCGTGCCTGCCGATGCTGGCCCAGCTGCCGGTCTTCTTCGCGCTCTACTTCGTCCTCCGCCACTTCCACCCGCATCACGGGGACAACCTCTCCTGGCTCGGCCTGGTGGACATCACGAAGCACGCGTCGCTCGGGTGGGGCCCGCTGCTGATCGTCATCTACGCGTCGAGCCAGATCGCGTCGAGCTACTTCATGTCGGCGACCGTGGACAAGTCCCAGCGGATCATGTTCATGGTCCTCCCGATCGCTTTCATCCCGTTCATCATCAGGTTCCAGGCGGGGCTCGTCCTCTACTGGGTGACGACGAACCTGTGGACGGTTGGCCAGGGTCTGATCACGCGTCAGCTGATGCCGAAGAAGGGCGCGCCGCCGCCGAAGCGCTCGTCCCGCACGCCGCCGCGTGGCGAGGACGGGGACGGCGCCGGAGAGGCGCGGAAGCAGTCCGACGCGAAGCCCAAGTCGACCACTGCGCCTCGAAAGGTGAAGCGGAAGAAGAAGGCTCGCCGGTGAGCGCCGAGACCGAGCAGCCGCTCCAGGTCGAGGCGACCGGCGAGACGGTCGGCGAGGCGAAGTGGACCGCGCTGCGGGAGCTCGAGCGGCTCGCACCGGGGCTCGACAAGGCGGCCGTCCGCTTCCAGGTCGTCTCCGAGGGCGAGCGAGGGATCCTCGGCGTCGGCTACGCCCCGGCTCGGGTGATCGCGGCGGTCGACGAGGCGACGCCGGCCCAGCCAGCGGGCCCGGAGACACCGCGCGGGGCGCAGGCGCGCGAGCTCGTGGAGCGGATCGCGGCGACGATCGGCGTCGATTGCCGCGTCCAGGTAGACGAGGACGACGACGCGGTCCACGTGCAGTGCAGCGGCCGCGACCTCGGCGTCCTGATCGGCCGGCACGGCCAGACGATCGACGCGATCCAGTACCTCGCGAACGCGATCGCCTATCGCGCCTTTCCGGAGGACCGCAAGGAGGTGGTCGTCGACGCGGCGGGCTACCGCGAGCGACGGCGCTCCATCCTGGAGTCGCTGGCAGTGCGGAGCGCGGAGCGGGCGGTGCGGGCCGGCGAGCCGGTCGAGCTCGAGCCGATGACGGCCGTCGAGCGGAAGGTCGTACACCTGCGGTTGAAGGAGTTCCCCGGGGTCGAGACGTCGAGCGAGGGCTCCGAGCCGAACCGCTACGTCGTCGTCTCGCCGGTTGACGCTTGAGGCCTGGCTCGCGGCGGTAGTCGCTACCCCCGGGCTGACAGCCATTCGCGATCTGGAGGTGGCGCGTCGAGCTCTCCTCGAGGACTCGTTGCGCGCGGTCGAGGTCGTGTCCGGGTTCGACGGACCGATCGTCGACGTGGGCTCCGGCGGCGGTGCTCCAGGGATCCCGCTCGCGGCCGCGCTTCCCGAGCGGGAGGTCACGCTTCTGGAGGCGAACGGTCGCAAGTGCGACTTCCTGCGCCGGTGGGCGCCGCCGAACGCGCTGGTCGTGCAGGGCCGCGCCGAGGAGCAGGAGACGGACACGTACGGAGTGGCCGTGGCGAAGGCGCTGGCGCCGC
>VAXK01000270.1 GCA_005885565.1 Actinomycetota bacterium | reverse complement strand
GCCCAGCTCGCCGAGATCGTGCTCGTGCCGCACGAAGGCCCCGGCGTAGCAGTCGGCCATCAGCTCGTAGTTCGCGTACATCCGCCGGCTGACGCGCTCTCGCTCCGGCCACCCGAGCAGGTGCTGGACGTGGTGCCCCCACTCGTGCGCCGCGACGACGACCGCCCCGCCGCGGCGCAGCGTCTTCCACAGCGACCAGTCGAAATAGAAGTCGTCGTTGGCGGGGCAGTAGAAGGAGTTGGGCGCGTACTCCCGGGAGAAGCCGGCCCAGATCAAGCCGTCGCGCTTGCGGTAGATGTCACACAGGCGCGGCGTGTGCAGCCACCCGTAGCCGGGGCGGTTGTACCAGTAGTAGTACGGCGGGTTCCGGTACGTGAGCCCCTGCTTCGCGAACACGAAGCTCCAGTACGCGTTCAAGCGCGGAGCGACCCAGGACGCCACGGCTTGGGGCGAGGCTCCGGCCGCGGCAGCCGCCCGCGCGGCCACGGTTTGAGCCGAGACAGCGGCCGCGGCTACCGCCGTCGCGACGAGGAGGAGGCGCTTCGACCAACCCGGCACGAGGCACCTCGACCCTCTCACGGACGCGTCGATACGTCAACGCGCCGGGGCGTCTAGGCCACCTTGGCCGTCCTCGTCCGCTCTCCCTCGTTCCTTGGCCTGATCCGTCAGGACGCCGACGACGTCGCGCTCGCGGATCATGAGGCTTTCCGCCTTCTCGGCCGCCCGTGCGCGCGCTTCCTCGGCCCATTCGTGCTCGCCGAGCTTTTCGAGCTCGTCGGCGATCCAGCGGAGAGTGGAGGCCGGAGCGCCGGGCCATCTGACGGCGGTTCGGAGAAGTCGGGTCCGTTCCGCCTCGGGCACCTCGAGCTCTTCGTCCTCGAGCTTTCGCAGCCAGTAGAAGTGCGGAGGATCGGACTCGACCTTCCTGATCACGATGTCCCGCAGTCGCTGCCGCAGGTCTTCGAGCCGCTCCACGACCTCCTTCTCGGTGGCGGCCTCGGCGAGGCGAAGCAACAGCCGGCGCAGGTCGTAGTCCGATGGCAGGAAGTGGGCCTCGAGGAACAGGCAGAGGTGCCGAGCCGCTACGTGCATGTCGTCGCTGAGCGCATTGGCTCGAGCCCGCAGCGTGAAGGCCCTCGGCGCCATCGGGCCGGTGACGGCGTCCAGGATGGCGTCAGTCTGCCGCCGGTCGAGCTGGGACAGCCGCTCGATCGCTTCTGCTCTCTGGAGCCAGCTCGCGGGTAGGACGCCGTCGAATCCGAACAGCTTCTCCACGGCGCTCCCTGCGTCAGTTGCGCGAATCTCGCGGTCGGGGGCGATCGCCTGCTCGGCGAGGGCCAGCTCCGTGCTGACGAGCTCGAGCTGTCCGGGAGCCCAGCGGGGTTCGTGCTCGAGCAGCGCTTCGAGATCCTTCTTCGCGTTCTCGAGCCCGGTCGGGTCGTCTTCGAGCGACGAGTAGAGGTCGGCTCGGCTTCGTAGGGCGACGAGCGCTCGGGGGTTCAGCTCGAGAGCTTCTTTGAAAGCGGCGCGCGCCTGCTCTCGATAGTGCACGTCGCCGGAGCGGCGGTAGAACGCGGCCGCGGCGTTTCCCCAGTCCGTGAGCGCGAATGCCTTGACCGAGTTCAGGATCCGGTCGGGAAGCGGTTCCCGGCCGTCCTCGTCCGACTTGCGCTCCTCCTCGATGGTCTCGAGGACACGTTCCTTGTAGAGGTGGAAGCGCATCAGGATGGCTTCGTTCACGCGGTCGAAGCAGTAGGCGATGTAGCCGCTCGTGGCCTCCTGCGCCATGGTCGCTCCGCTGGCGTTGATGTAGTGCTCGTACGCCTTGGCGATGTCCCCTCGTTCCGCCGCGACACGGGCCAGGCCGTAGTCGAGCTCGGCCACGAACGCCTTCTGTCGAATCTCCTTGTACCGGCGGCCGTCGCGGAAAGGCTGGGCGACGTCGTCCGCGTCTCCGTTCTTCTGCGGATCCCACATGAGCCAGCGCACGTAGCCGAGATTCGCCCACGCGGTGATGTTCGCCGGATTCATACCGGTGACGTCCAGGTAGGCCGCCTGCACGAGCTTGCCGCCTTCCGGCTCGAGCTCCTCGCCCGTACGCCACAGCTGCTCCAGGTTGAAGGCGATCTCGAAGTGGGCGATCTCGAACCGCGGATCGAGCTCGATCGCGCGCCGGAGCAGCCGGACCTTCCGCTGCAGACGGGGCTCGACGCCCGCCGAGACGAACGGGAAGAGCGCCTGCCCGTGCTCGGGCCAGAGGTCCTCGGCCTCCGCGAGCCTCTCCTTCGCGGCGTCGAAGTCCAACGACCACTGCTCCGCGAATGCGGCGACGACGTTTGCCTCGAACCGTGCCTCGGTGAGCCCTTCGACGCCGTCAGGCAGCGTCCGGAGCTCGTCGATGGCCTCGCGAACGAGCCTTCGTGCCTCGAAGACGCGCTGTGGCTCACGACCCGACAGGTTGGCGAGGACGTTCCGGAAGAGGAGCGCCTTCGCGCGACCTGTCTGGGCACGGGCAATCTGGACGGGTCGACGGCCGAAGCGAGGCCAGACCCAGGCGAGACTGCGTGCCACGGCGCGCCAACGTGGTGCGAGCGCTCGCAGCAACGACTGCACGGGCCGCTGCCAGGCATGCTCCGGGAGCGGGCGTCGCATCCGGTCGTAGAGATCGAGCGCTCGCGTGTACAGCTTGCTGGCGTCGTCGAACGCGTCGAGCGTGTTCGAGCGTGCGTAGTCCTCGGCCTCGTGGAAGTACGCGGTCGCGCGGAGATACTGCGTCGGCAGCCGTGAGATCTTCCGTGCGACGTCGAGCCGGATCTGCTTGTAGATCTGCGTCGCGACGCTGAAGTACAGGCGCTCGAGGATCTGGTCGTACGCGACTCGGTCCTGCGTGAGGTCGCGCTCGAGGGAGTCGGCCGACGTGTGGCGGACCCAGAGCGCCACCGTCGCCGAGCACCGCGACGAGCCGATCCTGACGAGCGGCATCAGCTCGATCGTCGTCTCGCCGTTCTTCGTGCGCGAGCCGTACGTGCCGCTGATGTGGATGTGCGAGGCAGGCCGGTCCGGCGTGTCGGAAGGGATCTCTTCCTCCGGGAGAACCGAGAGACGGCGGATGCGCTCGCTCAGCATCAGGATGAGATCGGCGCGGATCCAGTCGCACGCGCGTCGCAGGGAATCGGCCTTCTCCCCGTCGGCCTCCGCGGTCGAGGCGGGCTCGAAGGGAGCGACCGAGAACGTGTACCGGAAGGGCTCCCGGGAGCTCTTGATCCACTCTCGGCCCTGGCTCACGAGCGCGCCGGAGGCCGCTAGGCCGGCTGCCGGGACGGCCAGCTCCCAGGACCAGCCGTATCTCTTCGCGAGCGCGGCGAGGGCGGCGCTCGAGAGGGTGGCTCCGAGGCGGCCGAGCCAGCGCAGCTGAACGCCCTTCGTGAGCAGCCCGTCGACGCCCTCGATCTGCTTGAGCAGATCGCCGGTCGACCCGACGTCCTTTCGCCCGAGCTTCACGCCGCTCACGCCCGCCTGCTCCGCCTTCGTTGCCTTTGGGACGAACGTCACGACGTTACTCCTCGCCTCCCGTTTCCTCAAGCGGCGGGCCGCCGCAGTCCGCGTTCGGCAGCGTGCTTTGTGTAGCGTCCTCGGATAGTGGAAGCAACGCACGACGTCCTGGTCGTCGGCGCCGGCTGCGCGGGGATGCGGGCGGCGATCGAGGCGCACGACGCGGGCGCCGACGTCGCGCTCGTCTCCAAGATCCACCCCACGCGAAGCCACTCCGGCGCGGCCGAGGGCGGCATCAACGCCGCGCTCGGGAACGCCTCCGAGGACAACCCGGAGATCCACGCCTACGACACGGTCAAGGGCTCCGACTACCTCGGCGACCAGGACGCGATCGAGATCCTCTGCAACGAGGCGCCCGACGACGTCTACCAGCTCGAGCACTGGGGCGCGATCTTCTCCCGCACCGACGACGGGCGGATCGCGCAGCGGCCCTTCGGCGCTGCCGGCGCGCCGCGTACGGCCTACGCCGCCGACATCACCGGCCACGTCCTGATCCAGGTCCTCTACGAGCAGGTCGTGAAGCGGCAGCTCCAGGTCTACGAAGAGTTCTTCGCGTGGAAGCTCGTCGTGAACGACGACCGCTGTCAGGGCGTCATCTGCTGGGATCTCCTCGACGGCGGCCTGAAGACGATCGGCGCGAAGACGGTCATCGTCGCCACCGGCGGGGCGGGCCGCCTCTACACGGGGACGACGAACGCGTACGCCTGCACCGGCGACGGGATCTCGATGGCGCTCCGTGTCGGCGTGCCGCTCAAGGACATGGAGATGATGCAGTTCCACCCGACGACGCTCTCGCCGACGGGGGTGCTCATCACCGAGGGCTGCCGCGGTGAGGGCGCCTACCTCCTGAACTCCGAGGGCGAGCGGTTCCTGAAGCGCTACGCGCCGAACGCGATGGAGCTCGCGAGCCGCGACGTCATCTCCCGCGCCGAGCAGACCGAGATCGACGAGGGCCGCGGGGTCGACGGCAACGTCCTCCTCGACCTCCGCCACCTCGGCGCCGAGCGGATCCACGAGCGTCTGCACGGCACGCGCGAGCTCTCGATGGTCTTCGCGGGCGTCGACCCGATCCACGAGCCGATCCCCGTGCGGCCCGGCGCCCACTACCACATGGGCGGCGTCGACACCGACGTCTGGGGCCAGACCCTCCTCACGGGCCTCTACGCCGCGGGCGAGTGTGCCTGCGTCTCCGTCCACGGCGCGAACCGCCTGGGCGGGAACGCGCTGATGGAGACGATCACCTACGGCAAGCGCTCGGGCGCGCACGCCGCCGACTGGGCGCTGTCGCACACGACCGTCGAGGTTCCGAGCTCGGTCGAGACCGACGCCGAGCGCGAGCTGCGGGCGCTCCTCGACCGCGAGGAGGGCGAGCGGCCGTGGGCGATCCGCGACGAGCTCGCTGCGACGATGCACGAGAACTTCGGCGTCTTCCGTCGCGAGGCCGAGATGGAGCGGCAGGGCGAGATCGTCGCCGCGCTGCGCGAGCGCTACGAGCGCGTCGTCGTCGAGGACAAGGGCTCGGTGTTCAACAACGACCTGACCCAGGCCCTCGAACTCGGCTTCCTGCTCGAGCTCGCCGACTGCATGGTCGTCTGCGGCCTCGCCCGCAAGGAGAGCCGCGGCGCCCACGCGCGCCCATACGACTACCCGGACCGCGACGACGAGAGCTACATGCGGCACACGATGGTGACGTGGGAGGACGGCGGCCCGCGGCTCGGGTGGAAGCCGGTCACCGTGACGAAGTGGCAGCCGCAGGAGCGAACGTACTAGTGGATGTAGCGCTCAAGATCTGGCGCGTCGACGGCGAGACCGGCGAGCGGGAGCTCGTCGCCTACGAGCTCGAGGCGCCCGAGTGGGCCTGCCTCCTCGACGTCCTCGACCTGATCAAGGACCGACTCGACGGCACCCTCGCCTATCGCAAGAGCTGCCGGATGATGATCTGCGGCTCGTGCGGGATGCGGATGGACGGCCGCGCCGTCCTCGCCTGCAAGGA
>VAXK01000055.1 GCA_005885565.1 Actinomycetota bacterium | reverse complement strand
GATGTGAGGCCTCGTCGGGCGACTCGGTGATCACCGTCGCCGGGCGCTCGAATCGGGCGAGCGCCTCGCCTAGGGGCTCGGCGCGCAGCGTTCCCTCGCCGTAGGGGAGGTGCTTCGTCTCGTTCCGGTTCGCGAAGGCGATGTCCGAGAAGTGGACGTGGAAGGGGGCACCCGGCGGAAGCACCTCGTCGGCGGCTTCGAGTGCCTCGAGGAAGGGCTCGACGCTCGTGAACGCTCCGTCCGAGGTGGCGTGCATGTGGGCGAAGTCGAGGACGGGGCGGACCCACCCACAGCGGCGCGAGATCTCGACGACGTCCTCGGCGGTTCCCAGCTCTCGCACGCGCCCCATCACCTCGATGCCGAACGGCACCGCGCGATCCTTCTTTTCGAGGCGCGCGCGGAGCTCGCCGAGCTGCTCGCAGACCGAGTCGAGCGCCTCCTCGCGCGTGCGCCCGAGCAGGAAGCCGGGGTGGAAGACGACGAGCTCGGCGCCGGCCGCCTTCGCGATCCCGGCCGAGTGGTCGAGCATCCCGACCGCCATGTTGAGCTTCTTGCCGCGCTCGGCGTGGCCCATGAACCCGGCGATCGGCGCGTGGACGGAGAGCGCGATGGCGTGCTCCCGCGCGAGCTCGCCGAGCCGCGCGGCGAAGTCGTAGTCCATCCAGAAGCGGCCCTCGAAGTCGATCTCGCAGGCGCTGTAGCCGCGCTCGAGGAGGATCTCGACCGCCGCCTCCGGGCTCTCCTGGGACGGAACCCGCGCCGGCCCGAACTTCAGCTCGCCCATGCGGCGCACGCTATCGCAGGCGCGTTTGGCGTCGTGCGGCGGATCATGTGACGAAGGCTTGTGTTCCGTTGACTGGGGACGCGATCGGTCGTATCCTAAAGTCTTAATGGAGTTGCGTCGCCTATGGGTCGCGCTTGGTGTCGGTTGCATCCTGGCGTTCCTCGGCGCGCAGGCCGCGGAGGGTGACTACACGCAGGTCGGCCAGTACTTCAGGGCGTACGTGGCGCCCAGTCAGGGTGGCGCGAGCGGCTATAGCGGTGGATGCGACGCCTACATCGTCAACGAGGCGGATTGGCCCGGGGCCAACTACGCGCGGGTCACTTACATCGACACCTCAGGCAATTGGCACTACACGGTGAAGTCGACGTCGAGCCCGCTCGATGACGTGCTCACAGTGGGACAATCGAATGCACTCGGGCGCACGAAGGAGTACTGCCAGAACGCCTCGAACGCCACGGCGTACCTGCTTAGCTGCTCCTTCAAGGACTACATCTTCTCGAACTGTGTCTAGGTGGCACGGAGGCGCGTAGATGCCGATACGTCGTCTGGTGATCACAAGTTTGCTCGGGGCGGCTGTGATCACCGCGGCAGGCGTCTGGTGGCGCACCGCGGAAGACTCCACCAGGCACGCGGGCGCGTCCGTCGCACGCCGCGTCTCCCTTCGTGACCCGATCTCGCGTGTCGCGGCGACTGCGGACGGCTGGTCGACGCCGGTGCTGGGCTTGCACATGGATGCGCGCTCTTTCTCCTCTCGTGGCAGGTTCCACGATGCAAGCGGTAGTGCCTACACGATCGGCGAAGCACGCAGGACGGATCGTGCTGCGGAGTGCGTGGTCGTGATCGGGCCGGCAACGTCTTCGGCTTGCGACGAGCCGCGCCTCTTTAGCCGCGGCCCGGTGATGTTCATCGAGGGCTTCGAAGGTGGTCCGGCTCCGCAGCAGCGGACGGGTGAGACCGTCTCCGGCATCGCGGCGCCGGCGGTCAGCGCGATCATCGTGGTCGAATCGAACGGCGCGCGGCACGAAGCCGATTTCAGCAGCGGGAACGCGTTCTTCTTCGCGATGCCGCGCACCGACCTCGAGCACGGCATCTACCTCGACCACATGGACGCGATCGGCGCGAGCGGACGTCTGCTCCAGACGATCCCGATGGACGACGCGTCCTAAACGCCTCCCGGGCCGGGCGCGCCGCTACCTCGTGTGCCGTGTCCCTTGCGCCGGCGGGACGATCTTCGCTCTAAAGGGGTCGCCGTAGTCGGCCACGGCGTCGTCGACGTCCAACAAGGCGCCGAAGCGCCGCTCGGCGCGCCGACCGGCGTCGAAGATCCCAACCTGGTTCGTGTCGGGGTAGACGCTGATGGTGGGTCCGTCCATCTCGCTTACCCTCAGCACGCGCACCAGCTTCCTCGCCTTCGTTGCGATACCCACGGGCGCTGCGCACGCCGCGCGGGAAGGCGACGACGACGACCTCTCCCTCCGACAGCTCCTCCCATCCGACCGCGGTCCGCAGGCTGAGACGGCCGGCGAGGACGACCAAGAGCTCCTCACGGGGATGTGGTAGTGGAAGACCATCTCGTCGCCCGGCTCGAGCACGTAGAGGCTTGCGCCCAGGTGCTCCGCGCCGGAGCTCGGCCACTCGGACGGCCTGAATCCCGTCCGCAGTCAGCTGGAGCCGATCGTTGAGGTTGCTCACGCCGGCACCCTATGAGAGAAGTCCGTCCGACGCCGTTCCTACCCTGCCTCGAATGGCGAAGCGGCCCACGCGGATCGACCTTCTCGAGCTCGACATCGACCTCCGGCTCTCGGATCTCTGGCGCGAGGCCGGCGAGATCACGGACTGGAACATCGACGTCGTCGCGGCGTTCATGCGCGCGGCGTACGGCAAGGGCTACTGCGACGCCCTGACTGAGGACGCGCCGGGGTCGCTCTGCCACGACCACGGCTACCGCATCCCGGATCGCCGCGAAGCGCCCTCGCGCGAAGCCTAGGCGGCTAGAATCGCCCGCGTGGGCGGGAAACGGAGCCCGGCGCGGCTCGTCGTTGCACTCTCGGTCGCGGGGGTCCTCGCGATCTTCCTTGTCTACACCGCTCTCGCAGGCGGCGGCACGCCGTCGCTGAAGCCGAGCCAGCTCGCCGGGCACACCGGGCGCGTCTCGCTCGTCGGCAAGGTCGTCGGCTCGGTGACCGGTCAGTCGCACAGCGCCGCCGGAATGCGCTTCCGCGTCCAGGACATCGGCGGCAAGTCGGCCGTTCCGGTCGTGTACCACGGCTCCGTGCCCGACCTCTTCCGCACGGGCCGGGACGTCGTCGTCGACGGGCGCCTGCGCCACGGAAGCTTCGTCGCGGTTCCCGGCACGCTCGTCACGAAGTGCCCGTCGAAATACACGCCCAAAGGCTGAGCTAGCGTGGCCCCGCTAGGCCGCGCCGCCCTGCTCGTCGCCTTCGGCTGCCTGATCTACGCCGCGCTGGCCGGCGGCTACGCGGCCGCCCGCAGGCGCCGCCGCCTCGCCCTCTCCGCGCGCAACGCCCTTCTCGCCGCCTTCGGCGCGACCGCGGTCGCGGCGGCCGTGCTCGTCGCCGCGCTGCTCCGCCACGACTTCACCTTCGCCTACGTCGCCGAGCACACGAGCGCCCAGCTCCCGGCGCGCTACAGGGTTTCGGCGCTCTGGGGAGGCCAGGAGGGCTCGCTGCTCTTCTGGCTCCTCGTCCTGACCGGCTACTCGTCGATCGCCGTGCTCGCCGCGCGGCGCGCGGGGCAGGACCTGCTCGCCTGGGTCGTGCCGATTCTGGGGACGATCGGCGCCTTCTTCGCGTTCCTCGTCGTGGCGATCGCGAGCCCGTTCCACACGCAGACCGCGCCCCCGGACGGCCTCGGCCTGACGCCGAGCCTCCAGAACCCGTACATGCTCATCCACCCGCCGCTCCTCTACCTCGGCTACGTCGGTCTCTCGATCCCGTTCGCGTTCGCGATGGCGACGCTGCTCGCGCGCCGCGGCGACGAGATGTGGATCGTCGTCACGCGCCGCTGGACGCTCGTCGCCTGGACGTTCCTCGGCGTCGGCCAGCTGCTCGGCGCGCACTGGGCCTACGTCGAGGTCGGCTGGGGCGGCTACTACGCCTGGGACCCGGTCGAGAACGCGGCGCTCATGCCATGGCTCGCCGCGACGGCGTTCCTGCACTCGGTGATGATCCAGGAGAAGCGCGGGATGCTGAAGGTCTGGAACATGCTCCTCGTCGTCCTGGCCTTCTGCCTCGCGATCTTCGGGGACTTCCTCACGCGCTCCGGCGTCATCAACTCGATCCACTCCTTCGCGCAGGGCAAGGTCGGGCCGTGGCTCCTCGGCTTCATCTGCGCCGTCACGGCTGCGTCGCTCGCGCTCGTCTTCGCCCGGCTCCCGCTGCTGCGGGCGCGGACGCGGCTCGAGTCGCTGGTCTCGCGCGAGGCGACGTTCCTCTACAACAATCTCCTGCTCGTCGCCCTCTGCCTGACGATCCTCTGGGGCGTGGCCTTCCCGCTCCTCTCCGAGGCGGTGCGCGGCCAGACGGTGACGATTGCGCGCCCGTACTACGACTTCTTCCTCCGCGTCTTCGGGCTCCCGCTGCTCCTCCTTATGGGGATCGGGCCCCTCGTCGCGTGGCGGCGAGCCTCCTTGCGCGCGCTCGGGAACGCCTTCCTCGGGCCGGCGCTTCTCGCGGTCGCGACCGGCGTGGTTCTCATCGCCCTCGGCGCCGGCTCCTCGCGGCCCGGCCTGATCGCCTACTCGTTCTCGGTCTTCGTCCTCGCCTCGATCGCGCTCGAGTTCGCGCGCGGCACCCGGGCTCGCCGCAGCCTCGCCGGCGGCTCGTGGCCGGCCGCCTTCGGCTCGCTCGTGGCGCGGAACCGGCGCCGCTACGGCGGGTACGTCGTGCACGCCGCGGTCGTCCTGCTCGCGATCGGGATCGCCGGCTCGAGCGCCTACCAGACCGTGCGGGAGCGGCGTCTCCAGCCGGGGCAGTCGATGAACGTGGCCGGCTACACGCTCGCGTTCCAGGGGACGACGGAGGGCCAGAGCTCGAATGCCCGCGAGCTCCGCACACACCTGCTCCTCTCCCGCGGGGGCCACACGCTCGGGTCGATCGCGCCGGGCAAGAATTACTACCCGGCCGAGCGCTCGAGCTCGAACGAGGTCGCGATCCGGCACAACTTCCTGACCCTCGAGGACGTGTACGTGATCGCCGACCAGATCGACGCGAAGTCCGGCGCCGTCTACTTCAAGGTGCTCGTGAAGCCGCTCGTGAACCTGATCTGGCTCGCAGGCGCAGTCTTCGTCCTCGGCTCGCTGATCACGCTCTGGCCGGACGCGCGCGAGGAGCGCCGGCTCGCCGCCCGCTACCGCGCCGAGGGCGCGCTCGTCCGGGTATGACCGCCGCGCTCTTCATTGCCGCGCTCGTCGCGGCCGCGGCTGTCGTCCTCGCCGCGCTCCCGTTCCTGCGCGACCCTTCGCCGGCGGCCGACCGCCTCGAGCGGCAGGACGAGCTGGAGCGGCGCACGCTCGAGCTCGCCGAGGAGCGCGACCGTGCGCTCGCGGCGCTCAAGGAGCTCGAGTTCGACCACCGCACCGGGAAGATCTCGGACGAGGACTACCGCCGGCTCGTCGGCCCGCTGCGCGTGCGCGCGGCGGAGACGCTGCGGGCGCTCGAGCCCCGCGCCATGGTCGAGGTCCCCGAACCGCCGGAACCGCCCCCGCCGCCGGACGAGCCCGCTCCGCCCGAGCCCGTTCCGGAGCCCTATCCGCCTGACGAGATCACCCCTCCGGCGCCGCCGCTCGTACCCGAACCAGGGCCTCGGAACTAGAAATCTCCTGCAAGATGGCGTAGATTTGCCGGCGCGGCAGGGACGTCCGGCCGCCCGACGAACCTTCGCTCATGGCCCGACGTCTCGCCCTCGGCCTCCTTCTCCTCACGCTCATCGGCACCGCCCCGGCGGCGGCGGGTGACGTCTACCAGCACAAGCAGGCGGTCGAGGACCGAATCCAGGCGCTTCACGACCGGATCGCGGGCGCGCGTGCCCAGGAGGGCGTGCTGACGACGAAGATCTCGGCGCTCAACGGCCAGATCCGCACCCTCGAGGGCCAGGTCTCGAACGCGAGCGACCGGCTCGTCGCCCTCCAGCGCGACCTCGCGCTCCACCGGCAGAAGCTCGAGCGGCTGACCCAGCTCTACCGGCTCGAGAGCCGCCGCCTCGGCTTCCTCAGAGCGCAGTACCAGGAGGCTGTGCGCCGCCTGGACAGGCGCCTCGTCGCCATCTACGAGGCCGACAACCCGGACACCGTCGCCGTCCTCTTTGCGGCGACGAGCCTCTCCGACCTCGTCGACCAGCTCGACTACCTGAACAAGATCGGCTCCGAGGACCAGCGGATCGCGAACGAGGTCGACTCGGCCAAGAAGGCCATGGCCGCGGCCCGCGCGCGTACGCGGGAGACCCGTGCCGGCGTCGCCGCCGAGACGCACACGATCGCCGTGCGGACGAGCGAGCAGCGCGCGGTGCACGATCGCCTGCTCGCGAGCCAACAGGCGCTCGTCTCGACGCGCGCGCACGAGCGGCAGAGCCTCGCGTCCGCCAAGGAGAGCGAGCGCGAGTACCTCAACGAGGCGAACGGGCTGGCGCAGGTGAGCGCGCAGCTCACCGCCCAGATCCAGGCGGCCCAGGCGCGAAGCGCCGCGTCGGGCTCTTCGACCGGCAGCGGTGTCTCCTCGAGCGGGCTCATCTGGCCGGTGCAAGGGCCGATCACGAGCCCGTTCGGCATGCGCTGGGGCCGCATGCACGAGGGGATCGACATCGGCGTCCCGTACGGCACGCCGATCCACGCGGCCGCGGCCGGGACGGTCATCTACGCCGGCTGGATGTCCGGCTACGGGAACCTGACGGTGATCGACCACGGCCACGGGCTCGCGACCGCGTACGGGCACCAGTCGGCGCTCGCGGCCGGGAACGGAGCGACCGTCTCGCAGGGCCAGGTGATCGGCTACGTCGGCTGCACGGGGCACTGCTTCGGCCCGCACCTCCACTTCGAGGTCCGCGTGAACGGCACGCCGGTCGACCCGCTCGGCTACCTCTAGGGCCGCAGCGGCCACGACTCAGGCTCGACCGGTCGTTTCAGACGGATGCACGGGCAGAGCCCGTCCATCCTGAAACGGCGTCGCAAGCGCCGCCTCAAACAACCGGCCGTCCCGGGGGAGACGGCCGGCGTCGTCGGGAGACGACTTTTGAAGAATCCGCCCACGCAGCCTTGCGACCGCGCGGCTTTACTTCCTCATTACAACACATAAACGTATGGATTGTCTTCTGGGATACGGGTTACAGCCCGCTGAAGGTCTGAACGAGGAGAAAGATGTTCAGACCCGAGATGAGCGCCGCGACGACGGCCGCCGCGACCGTGGTGGCGCGGTGGTTCGCGAGAACGCCCATGACGTCTCGCCGGCTCGTGAAGAGGACGAGCGGGACGAGCGCGAACGGGATCCCGAAGGAGAGCACGACCTGGCTGATCACGAGCGTCCGCGACGGGTCGACGCCGATGCCGACGACGACGAGCGCCGGCAGCATCGTCACGAGCCGCCGCACGATGACGGGGATCTGGCGGCGGATGAAGCCCTGCATCACGATCTGCCCGGCCAGGGTGCCGACGGTCGAGCTCGACAAACCGGAGGCGAGCAGTGCGAGCGCGAAGAGCGTGCTCGAGCCGCCGCCGAGGATCGGCCGCAGCGTGCGGTGAGCCGTCTCGAGCGACCCGACGTGGACGAGTCCGCTCTTGAAGAAGACGCTTGCGGCCATCACCAGCATGGCCATGTTGATCAGGCCCGCGATCGTCATCGCCAGGATGACGTCGACGCGCGTGAATCGCATCAGCGTTCGCGCCTGCTCGTCCGTCTCGGGCCGGATGCGGTTCTGCAGCAGCGCGGAGTGGAGGTAGATCACGTGCGGCATGACCGTCGCGCCCAGGATCCCGACTGCGAGCAGCACCGACTCCTTCCCCGCGAACTGTGGCACGACGGCGTGATGAGCCACCGTTCCCAGAGGCGGGTTCGCCTTGAAGATCTCGCCGAGGTAGCAGACGCCGATGAAGCCGACGATGGCGGCGATCGTCGCCTCGAAGGGCCGGAAGCCGAAGCGCTGGAGACCGAGGATCGCGAAGGCCGCCACTCCGGTGATGACGGCGGCGGGGAAGAGCGAGATCCCGAGCAGGAGGTGGAAGCCGAGCGCGGCGCCGAGGAACTCGGCGAGGTCGGTCGCCATCGCGATCACCTCGGCCTGGAGCCAGAGCGCGATCGCGGTCCGGTGGGAGAAGCGCTCGCGGCAGACCTCGGCGAGGTTCTGGCCCGTCGCGATGCCGAGCTTGGCCGAGAGCGTCTGGATGAGCATCGCCATCAGGTTCGAGGCGACGATCACCCAGAGCAGCGTGTAGCCGAACTTCGAGCCACCGGCGACGTTGGTCGCGAAGTTGCCCGGGTCGATGTAGGCGACGCAGGCGATGAACGCGGGCCCGAGGAAGGGCCAGAGCCTCAAGCCTCGCTGGCGATGGCCGCGCAGCACGCCTCGGCCGCGCGCAGCGGCCCCCGCGACGCCGTCCGCGTGCGCAGCCAACATGAAAGTTAGCCTAGCCTAAGTTCGACCGGAGAACGTGCAAGTCTGGAAGGTTCCGATACCGCTCGTCGAGATCGAAGCCGTAGCCGACGAAGAGCTCGTCGGGCACGGTGAAGCCGACGTAGCGGACCGGCAGCTCGTCCACGAGGCGGCGGTACGGCCGGTCGAGGAGCGTCGCGACCGCGAGCGACGCGGGGGAGCGCAGCCGAAGCGTGCGGCAGAGGTAGTGCAGCGTCAGCCCGGTGTCGACGACGTCCTCCACGATGATCAGGTCCCGGCCGGTCACGTCCGTGTCGAGATCCTTCAGGAGCCGGATCTCGGTGTGGCCCCCGGTGGCCGCCCCGTTGTAGCCCTGGAGCTCGATGAAGTCGAGGTGGTGGAGGATGGGGATCGACCGGGAGAGATCGGTGACGAAGAAGAGGCTCGCCTTGAGGGCGGCGACGAGGAGCGGCTCGCGGTCGGCGTAGTCGCCCGCGATCTCGGCCCCGAGCTCGTGCACGCGCGCGGCGATGTCCTCCGCGGTGAGATAGACCTCTCCCACCGGAGAGTCCGGGGCGGTTAGGAGGCGAGCTCGAGGTGGTATCGCTCGGCCAGTCGCTCGACGTCGCGCTTGTAGAAGAGCTTGATCCGGGCCTCCGGATACCGCTCCCGGAACTTCCGCAGCTTGCGGTTCTTCCGAGTCACGAGCGACTGCTTCATCATCGTGATCTCGAGGTAGAGGTCCTGCTCGGGCAGGTAGAAGTCGGGCGTGAACGCCTCCACCACGCGCCCGTCCGCGGCCTCCTCGAGCACGAACGTCCGCGGCTCGTACTCCCAGGGGATGCCGTAGTAGTCGAGCACCTTCGCGCACTCGAGCTCCGCGCGGTTTGCGAAGGCAGGCTCGCCGGCTCCACAGAACGCCTGGAAAACTGGGCTTTCCGTCGGCATCCACCATCAAGGTAGCACCAGCTTCGGACGGTTAAACGGCTCAAACCTGATAGAAGGCGCGCGGCTACCGATCAGGGAGGGCGGCGATGGCGCGGATCACGCTCGTTCCGCAGCGCAAGGAGTTCTTCGAGCTCTTCAACCAGGCCGCGGCGAATGCGGTCGCGATCGCGAGGGCGCTCGTCGACCTGCTGGCTCAAGCGCCGAACGGGTCGGAGGAGCGGATCCGCGACATCAAGGACCTCGAGCACGAGGGCGACCGGCTGACGCACGAGGTGGTTGGCCTGCTGAACCGCACCTTCGTCACCCCGTTCGACCGCGACGACATGTACCGGCTGGCCGGGGCGCTCGACGACATCTGCGACCACGTCGACGAGGCGGCGGGGAACATCGTCGGCTACGGCGTGAAGGAGATCCACCCGGCGGCGAAGGCGCAAGGCGACGTGATCCTGCGGGCCGCGTCCAAGCTCCAGGAGGCTGTGGCGCGCCTCGAGGGCTTCAAGGACTCGAGCCGGCAGCTGATGGAGCTCCGCGAGCTCGAGGACGAGGGCGACCGGCTGAACCGCGAGGCCGTGTCCGAGCTCTTCCGCACCTCCGACGACGCGATCTCGATCATCCGCTGGAAGGACATCCACGAGCAGCTCGAGGAGGCCGTCGACGCCTGCGAGAACGCCGCCGACGTGCTCGAGGCGATCGTCGTCAAGAACCGTTGAGCGGCGACGTCCTCCTCGTGGTCGTCATCGTCGTTGCCCTCGGCTTCGACTTCACGAACGGCTTCCACGACACGGCGAACGCGATCGCCACCTCAGTCGGGACGCGCGCCGTCACGCCGCGCGTCGCGGTGCTCGTCGCGGCGGTGGCCAACCTCGCCGGCGCCTTCGTCACGACGGCCGTGGCGAAGAACGTCGCCAAGGGGCTCATCGACGCGAACCTGGCCACGCAGCAGACGCTGATCGCGGCGCTCGCCGGCGCGATCACGTGGAACCTCCTGACCTGGTGGTTCGGCCTTCCGTCGAGCTCGTCGCACGCGCTGATCGGCGGTCTCGTCGGCGCCGCGCTCGTCCAGTCGGGCTCGAAGGGCGTCCTCTGGCACGGGATCGCGCACAAGGTCGTCATCCCGGCGCTCGCTGCGCCCGCGATCGCCTTCGCCGCCGCCTTCTGCCTCCTGCTCCTCATCTACTGGGTCTTCGTCTGGCTGAGCCCCGGCGTCGCGAGCCGCGGCTTCCGGCTCGGGCAGCTCGGCACCGGGACGTGGGTCGCGTTCACGCACGGCGCGAACGACGCGCAGAAGACGATGGGCGTGATCGCGCTCGCGCTCGTCCTGCACCGACACGGCGACGTGGCGAGCCTCGAGATCCCGACCTGGGTAAAGGTCGCCGCCGGCCTGGCGATCGGCCTCGGGACGTACGTGGGCGGCTGGCGGATCATCCGTACGCTCGGGCAGCGCGTGTTCCAGATGGAGCCGGAGAGCGGCTTCGCCGCCCAGGCGTCGGCCGGGGCCACGATCTACCTCGCGACGCACTACGGCTACCCGCTCTCGACGACGCACGTCGTCTCGGGAGCGGTGATGGGAGCGGGCGCGACGAAGCGGCTCTCGGCGGTGCGGTGGGGCGTCGCCGGGAACATCGTCACCGCGTGGGTGCTCACGCTCCCGGCCGCCGCGCTCGTCGCCGCAGGTTGCTACTGGCCCGTCCAGGGCATCTTCTAGACAATGCAGTCCGTGGAGGTGACGCAAAGCGTCGAGGAGCGCGCCGAGGGCGAGACCGGCCGGCGCGCGCCCTGCCTCTGCGAGGCCTACGCGCGGGTGACCGAGGGGGCCGCCCTCGCGGCGGCGCGCTGGCTCGGCTCGGGCGACGAGGACTCGGCCGAGGGCGCGGCTGTGGCGGCGATGCGCGCCGCCCTCGAGGACATGCCCATCCGCGGCCGCGTCGTCATCGGCGCCTCCGACGACGGCGAGCGGATCGCGATCGGCGAGGAGCTCGGGCGCGGCGGCGACGCGTTCGATCTCGCCGTTCATCCGCTCGAGGGACGAGGGGTGGTCGCGCGCGGCGGCAACGGCGCGATGTCGATGATCGCCGTCGGCGAGCCGGACTCGCTCACGACGCTGCCGCAGATGTACATGCGCCGGATGGCCGTCGGCCCGGTCGCGCGCGGCCGCATCGACCTGCTCCGGCCGGTAGGCGAGAACATCCGCGCGATCGCGGACGCTTTCGGCCGCCGCACGAACGACATCACGACGATCGTCCTCGACCGGCCACGGCACCACGACCTGATCGAGGAGATCCGCGCCGCCGGCGCGCGCATCAAGCTGATCCAGGACGGCGACGTCACCGCCTCGATCTCGGCCGCGATCCGCGGGACGAACGACCACCTGTCGGTCGGCATCGGCGGGACGCGGCAGGCCGTGATCTCCGCCGCCGCGCTCCGCTGCCTGGGCGGCGAGCTCCAGGCGCAGCTGTGGCCGACGACGCGCACGGAGATCGAGTCGGCGCGCGCGCAGGGCATCGACGACGTGAACCGCGTCTTCACCCTGGACGACCTGGCGCCCGGCGAGACGATCGTGGCCGCGACGGGCGTCTCGAACGGCGACCTCCTGCGCGGCGTGCAGTTCCTCGCGGACAGCGCCCGAACGCGCTCGCTCGTCATGTGCACGCGCTGCAACTGGGTGCGCTTCGTCGACGGGATCCACTTCTTCGCGCGTGAGCGGCGCGGGGAAGTCCGCCTTCCCGGGGTCTGACACCAGCCGAGCCGGTCGCTATAAGGGCTCAAGCCGTGCGGCCGTTGAGCCGAAAGTGAGTGTGTGACTGCGGCGCACGTGACGTGGCGCCCGCTTGGCGCACTCCTCGTCGAGAAGGGGCTGCTGACTGCCGAGGAGCTCGAGGAGGCGCTGACGGCGCAGCAGACGACCGGCAAACGGCTCGGTCAGATCCTGGTCGACCGGGGCCATGTCTCCGGGCCCGCGCTCACGAACGCGCTCGCCGAGCAATACGGCATCGAGCTGAAGACCGAGGAGGGCTTCGGGACCGGCCTGCGAGCCGAGATCGAGCGGCGGCACTCGACGCGCCGCCCGCCGGTCGAGGGCGGGGAAGCTCCCGCCGGCTCGCCGCTCGAGGCTCCCGCGGAGACGGAGGCGAACGGCGGCGACGGCGGCATCGAGCAGGTCTTCGAGCATCTCGCCGGCGACGTCCCGCTCGCCGAGCTCGAGCCGCAGCTCGAGGAGCAGTGGGCGCGGCTCGTCGCCGCCGAGGCGAACGTCGCCGCCCGCGAGGCGCGGATCGGAGAGCTGGAGTCGGAGCTCGGAGCGCTGAAGCGCCGGCTTCACGAGTCGCAACCCACCGGCGAGGTCGAGCGGTCGCTCGCCGCGGCGCGGCGCGAGGCGGAGGAGCGGGCGCGCCGGCTGGCGGAGGTCACCGCGGAGCGCGACGAGGCTCG
Source organism: Actinomycetota bacterium (assembly GCA_005885565.1). Lineage (GTDB taxonomy): Bacteria > Actinomycetota > Thermoleophilia > Gaiellales > Gaiellaceae > AC-50. The sequence continues at coordinate 1,791 of VAXK01000055.1, read as the reverse complement.
CCGCTCGCTCGAGAGCGCCCGCACGAGGGCAGCCGAGCTCGAGCAAACCGCCGAGTCTGCCGGGGACGAGGTGCAACGCCGGATCGAGGCCGCAGAAGCCGCGGCTGCCGACGCGGCTCGCAGGCTCCAGGAGCTCGAGCGAGAGCGCGTCGACGAGCGCGCGCGAGCGGTGCAGGCCGAGACGGCCGCGCGGGAGCGCGAGCGTGCAGCGGGCGAGCTGGAGCAGACGCGCAAGGCCGACCGCAAGGCGCGCGAGACCGCGGAGCAGACGGTCGCGCAGCTCCAGGCGAGGATCTCCGACCTCCAGCGCCGGCACCAGGGCGCCGTCGAGGCCGCGCAGGAGGCGGCGCGGGAGCACGACCGGCGTGCGAAGGAGCTCGTCCAGACCGTCGAAGAGCAGCGGAAGGCCGTCGCCGCCGCGCGCGAGGCCGCAGCCGAGCACGAGCGGCGCGCCGACGAGGTGACGCGGAAGCGAACGGATCAGTCGGCTCAGATTCAGGCGGCGGAGGCCGCTGCGAAGCAGTCCGAGGAGCGCGTCCGCGAGCTCGAGCGGGAGCGGAAGACGCTCGCGGGTCGCGCCGAGGAGCTCACCCGAGGGGCGGAGGACGAGCGCCGCCGCGCCGCCGAGGCCGAGGAGAAGCTGAAGTCGCTCGCCGAGCGCGCGAAGGAGCTCGAGGAGAAACGGTCGGCCGTGCGGAAGCGGATCTCCGCGGCCGAGTCGGCGGCCGATCAGGCCACGCGCCGCGCCGAGGATGCCGTCCGCGCCCGTGAAGGTGACCGGCGCCGAGCCGAGGAGGCCGTCGCCAAGGCCGACGAGCTCGAGCGCCGGATGCGTGCGCTCGCCGAGGAGTCGAAGCGCGACTCGGCCGCGCGTGACGCGGCGGCACGTGAACACGAGCAGCGTGTGCGGTCGCTCGAAGCAGAGCACGCACAGGCGCGGAGGAAGCTGGAGGCGGCCGATTCGGCGAAGACCGCGCTCGACCGGCGGCTCGAGGCGCTCGCCGGGGAGCGCGATGCCGCGCAGAGCAGGCTCGCCCTGGCAGAGCAGCAGGTCGCAGAGTTGGCGCCCGTCGCCGGGCGGCTCGGGGACGTCGAGCGCGAGCGCGACGAGGCCCGCCGGGAGCTCGCGCAGGCAGAGACGTCGCGGAAGGAGCTCGCGGAGCGCGTCGCAGAGCTTGCACCGCTGGCCGGGCGGCTCGAAGCGGTCGAGCGCGAGCGCGACGCGGGTCGTCGCGAGCTCGCGGCGGCGGGAGAGACGAAGCAGAAGCTCACAGCTCGGGTCGAAGAGCTCGATCGTGAGCTCGCAGGGGCCGGCGCCGGGAAGAAGAAGCTTGCCGAGCGCCTCGCCGAGCTCGAGCCGCTTGCGAAGGAGGCCGAGGAGGTCGGGCGCGAGCGCGACGCGGCTCGCCGTCAGCTCGCCGAGGCCGAGGCGGCCCGGAAGGAGGACGCGGAGCGGCTGTCCCAGCTGGCGCGTGAGCGTGACGGCGCTCGTCGCGAGCTGACCCAGGCCGAGGCGGCGCGGAAGGAGCTCGCCGAGCGCGTGGGGCGGCTCGAAGCGGTCGGGCGCGAGCGCGACGTGGCTCGCCGTGGCCTCGCCGAGGCGGAGGCGGCGCGGGAGCAGCTGGCAGAGCGAATCGCCGAACTAGCGCGTGACCATGACACCGCCCGTCGCGAGCTGACTCAGGCCGAGGTGGCGCGGAAGGAGCTCGCTGAGCGCCTGCGGCGCCTCGAAGCGGTCGGGCGCGAGCGCGACGTGGCTCGCCGTGGCCTCGCCGAGGCGGAGGCGGTGCG
>VAXK01000054.1 GCA_005885565.1 Actinomycetota bacterium | reverse complement strand
CCCTTCATGCCGCTCGCGGCGTGGACGTCGCACTGGTACGTGTACTTGCCCTTCTTGAGCGTGACCTTCCAGGTCTTCGTGGTGACCGCGGAGACGCTGGTCTTCTTGCTCACGCCCGGCCCGAAGAGGTGGAAGTTGTGCGCGGACGACTTGTCGTGCACGACGATCGTGTAGGTGCCGTGCTTGAGCGTCTTCACGTCCTTGCCGCCCTTCGTCACCTCGATCGAGAAGCCGGGGCCGCTCGTCCCGACGAGCCTCGGCGTTGCCGCCTGCCCGAGCGCGGACAGCGCTAGCGCGGCGAGAGCGGAGGCGACGGCGAGGACGAGGATACGTCGTTTCATGGCTGATCCCTTCAGTCGTTGGTGGTTCGCCACTCCTTCGGCCCCGAGCCCCGATCGGATTCAGGTGACCGTGAAGCTCCCCTTCATGAGCGCCTTGTGGGGGTCGCAGACGTAGCGGTACGTCCCCTTCGCCAAGGTCACGTGCCAGGTGAACGTCCCCTTGCCCTTGACCGGCGTCTTCTTGCTCACGCCCGGACCCGTGAGGTGGAAGTCGTGGGTCTTCGCGATGTCCTTGACGACGATCGTGTACTTGCCCGCCTTCAGCTTCGTGACCTTCTTCCCGCCCTTCGTGAGCGTGATGTGGAACGCGCCGTCCGGGCCTGTCGAGCCGACGAGGCGCGGCGCGGACATGGCCGAGGCGCTCGAGGCGAGCGCCGTCGCGGCGAGAGCGGTGACGAGAGTGACGACGATGCGGGTCAATTCGGCTCCTTCGAGTCAGAGAATCGAGACACCGGAACGTTAGGGTCTGCGGTCGTGCGCGTGCAGGAAGTAGCGCCGGGCCTCTGGCGCTGGACGGGCCTCCATCCCGACTGGAAGCCCGCGGACGCAGGGCGGGAGGGCTGGGAGCAGGAGGTCGGCTGCGTCTACTACGAGGCTCCCGACGCGGTCGTCCTCGTCGACCCGCTCGCTCCGCCCGAGGACGAGGAGCGCTTCTGGGAGGCGCTCGACCGCGACGTCGAGCGGGCGGACAAGCCGGTCCGCGTCCTGCTCACCGTGTCGTGGCACGGGAGAAGCGCGGAGGCGGTCGCGAAGCGCTACGGCGCCGCCACCGACGGGACGCTCCCGAACGGGGTCGAGGTGCACACCGCGGCAGCCGGCGAGGAGACGGCGTACTGGCTCCCCGCGCACGGCGCGCTCGTCTTCGGCGACGTCGTCCTCGGCGCCGACGACGGCGTCCGCCTTTGCCCGGAGAGCTGGCTCGGCGGCACCCTCGACCAGCTGAAGGACGAGCTGCGGCCGCTCCTCGACCTTCCGGTCGAGCGCCTGCTCGTCTCGCACGGAGAGCCGGTGCTCGAAAGCGGACGTTCAGCGCTGGAGCGCGCGCTCGACGTTTAGGAAATCCGCCGAGCTGATACGCACCCGGCGTACAACCCCGAGGAGGGAGGGCATGCATCTCACACGTTGGATCACAGCGGGCGCGGCTGCGCTCGCGCTCTTTGCATTCGCGGGCCTCGCGCTCGCAGCCTCCGGCCCGGTCGACGTCTCCGGGCTGAGCCCGTTCGCGGCCTGCACCGTCGGCGGCCCGGGTACGAACTACCCGAACAGCGAAGTCGAGCCGTTCGTCGCGGTGAACCCGGCGAACCCGAGCAACATCGTCGGCGTCTTCCAGCAGGACCGCTGGTCGAACGGCGGCGCGCACGGCCTCGTCGCGTCGACGAGCCACGACGGAGGAAAGACTTGGGCCGAGTCCTGGGCCCACTTCAGCACCTGCTCAGGCGGCACCGCCGCAAACGGCGGCGACTACGGCCGGGCGTCCGACCCCTGGGTGAGCTTCGCCCCGAACGGCGACGCCTACCAGATCAGCCTGTCCGCAAGTTCCGACCTGACCGTCTCGGCGGTGCTCGTCAGCAAGTCGGTCGACGGCGGGGACACCTGGAGCGAGCCGACGACGCTCGCCCGCAACGTCTCGGCCTTCGCCGAAGGACCGGGCTTCAACGACAAGGAGTCCATCACCGCCGATCCCACGAACTCGAACAACGTCTATGCGGTCTGGGACCGGAGCCGCTTCCCGAGCGACCAGGCCGGCATAACGGCGCAGGAGAACGCCGCGTCGATCCGGGGCGACATCATGTTCTCGCGGACGACCAACGGCGGCCAGAGCTGGGAGCCGGCACGCGACATCCTGGGCCTGAACCAGAACGAGTTCACGGTCGGCAACCAGATCGCCGTCCTGCCGGACGGGACGCTCGTCGACATCTTCGAGGACCTGAACGGCTCCGGCCGGCAGCCCTCCCCGAACCAGTTCCACGAGTCGGTCATCCGCTCCACCGACCACGGCACGACCTGGTCGAAGGTGATCGACATCTCGACGGACGGCTCGCTGGCCGTGCGTGATCCGGACACTGGCGCGTTCGAGCGCACGGGCGCCGGGCTCCCCGACATCGCGGTCGCCCCGAGCGGCACGCTCTACGCCGTGTGGTCGGACGGCCGCTTCAGCGGCTTCACGCACGACGACGTCGCGCTCTCACGCTCGACCGACGGCGGCCTCACGTGGTCGACGCCGGTCAAGGTGAACGCGTCGCCGGCCGGCGTCACCGCGTTCACTCCCTCGGTCGACGTCGCCTCCGACGGCACCGTGGCGGTCACCTACTACGACTTCCGGAACAACACGCCGGACCGGTCGACGCTTCCGACGGACGCCTTCGCCGTCTTCTCGCACGACGGCGGGTCGACGTTCGGCGGCGAGGTGCCCCTGACGAAGCGCTCGTTCGACCTCGATCTCGCACCGAACGCCGGGGGCCGCTTCCTCGGCGACTACGTCGGCCTCTCCCACGCGGGAGCGACCTTCGTCCCGTTCTTCACGCAGACGGTCTCGAGCTCGAACCCGACCGACATCTTCGCGTCGTTCGTGCCGTAGACGGCTTGGGGCGCCGGCGGAGCGCGCAGCTCCGCCGGCGCCTCTACGCTTCGGGCCCGGTCACGGCGTCGCCGCGCTCGCGCTCCTCGCGCCGCCGCTCGAAGGTGACGGCGAGCTTGTCGATCCGCTGGCCCTCGACCTCCTCGACTCGGAAGACCATCCCGTCGTGCGAGACCTCGTCGCCTTCCTGCGCCGCGCGGCCGAGCTGTCCGAAGACGAAGCCGGCGACCGTGTGGTAGTCCTCGGCCGGCAGCTCGGTCCGGAACTGCTCGTTGAAGTCGTCGATCGGGAACGTGCCGTCGATCCGGATCGTGTCCTCGTCGACTTGCTCGACCGACTCGTCCGGGAGATCGAACTCGTCCTCGATCTCGCCGACGATCTCCTCCAGCAGGTCCTCGAGCGTGACGATGCCCTCCATCCCGCCGTACTCGTCGACGACGATCGCCATGTGCTGGTTCGTGCGGCGAAACTCCGTCAGGAGCGCCGCGAGGTCCTTCGTCTCCGGGACGACGTAGGCGGGACGGACGAGCTGCTCGACCTCGACCGCCGCCAGGCCGCGGTCGACGAGCGCGCCGAAGAGGTCGCGGACGTGGAGGATGCCGACGATGTCGTCCAGCGAGTCGCGGTACACCGGGTAGCGCGTGTACGGCGACTCCATCACCGCCCGCAGGCACTCCTCGGGCGGGAGGTCGACCGACAGCGCCACCACCTCGGGCCGCGGCACCATCACGTCCGAAGCCTCCTTGTCGGCGAAGTCGAAGACCTTGTAGAGCATGTCCTGCTCTCCCGGCTCGATCTCGCCGCGTTCGGTCGAGACGTTGAGGAGCATCTTCAGCTCGGCCTCGGAGTGCACCTCGGTCTCGCCCCCCGGGGGTTCGAGCCCGAGCAGGCCCAGCACGAGGTTCGTCGCGCGCTGGAGGACCCAGATCAGGGGCCAGAAGAGCGCGAAGAACGCACGCACCGGCGCCGCGAGGGCGAGCGCGGTCGCTTCGGAATGGCCGAGCGCGACACCCTTCGGCACGAGCTCGCCGATGACGACGTGGAAGAAGGTCAGCAGGAGGTACGCGAGCGCGACCGCGAGCGCGGTTGCCATCACGGGGTCGAAGGCGCGCGTCAGCGCATGCTCGCCGAGGGCGCCGATCCCGAGGCTGGTGAGCGTGACTCCGAGCTGCATCGCGGCGATGAAGCGCGGCGGGTCGGAGACGAGCCCGAGGACCCTCTTCGCGCGACGGTTCCCCTCGTGCCCGAGCTCTTCGATCCGCGTCCGCCGCGACGTCACGAGCCCGTACTCGGCCGCCACGAAGAACGCGTTCAGCAGAATCAGCGCCGCGACGGCGAGAAGCTCGAGGAGGAGGTTCATGCCCCGACCCCCGGGGCCCTGGGACTAGGCGGGATCTCGTCTTCCAACTAGGCCGCAGTATAGGCAAGCGATCCGTCGGAACTGCGTGCCGCGCCGCCGCGGAAGACGAGGTGCTCGAGGTGCGAGAGCGTCTCGGCGACCGCGAAGCGGCGGAGCGGCGGCGAGAGCTCGTCGCCGAAGAGCGCGACGGAGACCTCGTAGCCGGTTCGCGGCTCGTCGGCGAGGGCCACGCGCGTCTCCTCGAGTCGACCGCAGTGGTGCTCGACGAGCTCGCGCGCCCGTTCCGCCGGCTCGCGAACCGGCTCGCCGTGGCCCGGGTACGCCACGTCCGGGGCGAGCTCGACGATCCGCTCGAGCGTGCTGAGGTAGTCGGCGAGGGGGTCGGGACGGCTCTCCGGGTAGAGGCCGACGGCCGGCGAGATGCCGGCGAGCAGGACGTCGCCGCAGACGAGCACGCCGTCCCGGAGGAGCGCCACGTGTCCGTCCGCGTGGCCCGGCAGCCAGAGCACTTCCCAGCCGTCGACGCGGTCGCCCTCCCGGAGCAGGCGCGGCTCGCGGACGAAGCGGATGAACGGCGCGACGACGTGCCCCTGCTCGATCAGCTCATCGGCGACGGGCGTCGGCACGCCGTGGGCTCGGAACCAGCCCGCCATCCGCTCCGGCCAGTCCGCGGAGCCCCAGACGCGGACGCACTGGTCGTAGTCCAGCCCCAGCTGGTGCACGCGGGCCCCGGTCGTCTCGGCCGCTCGCTCGGCGCCTCCGACGTGGTCGGGATGCATGTGGGTCAGGACGATCGAGTCGACCTCGAGGCCCTCCCAGGCGCGCTCGTCGGCCGGGAAGCCGAGGCCCGTGTCGACGAGCAGCCGGCCCTCGTCGCCGTCGAGGAGGTAGCAGTGGACATGCCGCGGGCCCGTCGGAAGCGGGAACGTGAGACGTTCGACGCCTGGGACGAACGCCCGTTCTATACTGCCTGCTCCGCCCATGCGCGCCGAGTATCGCGAAGAGCCCTGCCGCAGCGCCCTGAACGCCGTCAAGGGCATGGCCTTCAAGTGGTCGCTCAACCCGTACACGGGCTGTGTGCACCAATGCACGTTCTGCTACGTCCGCGCCTTCGAGCGGCGGGCCGACCGGCCGTCCGACGACCGGTACGGGCAGGCGATCCGCGTCAAGACGAACGTCGTCGAGGTGCTCCGGCGCGAGCTCGCGCGGCCCTCGTGGGAAGACGAGACCGTCGTGGTCGGCGCGGCGACCGATCCCTACCAGCCCGCGGAGGGCCGCTTCCGGCTGACGCGCGGCTGCCTGGAGGCCTTCGCCGAGGCGCGGAACTCGTTCTCGATCATCACCCGCGGCCCTCTCATCGTCCGTGACCTCGACGTGCTCGTCGAGGCGGCGCGGCGCGCCGAGGTCAGCGTCACGTTCTCGGTGCCGACGCTCGACCACGAGGTCTGGAGGCGCACCGAGCCGGGCACGGCGCCGCCGCGGCAGCGGCTTCGCGCACTCTCCCGGCTGGTGGACGCCGGCGTGCGCGTGTCGGTCGGGATGGCGCCGATCCTGCCGGGCATTTCCGATGCGCCATCCCAGCTGGCCGAGGTTATACGCGCCGCGCGTGGTGCGGGCGCGTGCGGCATATGGGCGAACGTCCTCTTCCTGCGCCCCGGCACGCGGGAGCACTTCCTGGAGAACCTCGCCCGCGATTGGCCGGAAGAGCTGGCGCGGTACGAGCAGCTCTACGCGGACCGGGCGTACCTGGGGAGCGCCGAGACGAGGCCCGTGAGGACGCGGGTCGCGGAACTGGCGCGGGAGATCGGCGTTGCGGATCGCCGTCGCGTCCGGCTGGAGCCGCCCGCTCCAGCGGAGCAACTGGCGCTGGCCGTGTAGCGCGGCGCGCCGCGTTGAGGCACGCAACCAATACATGCGATGCCGGGGGCCTAACCGCTGCTCGATCGGAGGCGCGAGTTCGTGTTCCCCTCCCGCTTGAGCAGCTTCCGCTCCTCGCGCGCGGCTTGCCGACGGAGGCGCTTCTGAGCGAGGCGCTCTGCCCGCTCCGTCTCCGCGCGTTCGAGCGCATCGAGGCGACGGCGAATCGTTTTCCGGTTAACGCCGAGCTCGGCGTCCCGTGCGCGCTGCTCAAAGCTAGGCAGGCTCAGCCGCCGGCCGCCAAGCTCACAGGGCCAACGCCACCTCCGTCTTCTGTTCTAGCGGCTTCGGAATCGCTATCTCCGACGCAGCGACCTGCCCAGGATCGGGCGCGGCGGCGGCCTTGATCTTCAGATCGTCGACATGCTCCTGTAGCTCGCCAATGACCGCGTCTTTTGACTCCTTACGCTTGGTGTAGTCACTCTTCAAGCCGAGGGTGCCAGCGAGCCCCGTCCAGCCCGCTCCGATCGCAGCGGCCTGAAGAAGATCCTGCGCCAGCGCCGAGGCGAAGAACGCCCCCAGAAGCAAGTAGAGCACCGACGCGATCACGAACTGCTTCCACCGCTCACTCGTGACGTGCCGGCGGAGATTCTGAACGGCCGTCTGGGTTGAGTCGCTCGGTCTCTCTGCCTCAATCAGTGCGCTCAGCTTTTGGGTCCACTTTTCGAGCCTTGCGTTGTCCTCTTCGATCTGGGCCTGCCCGGCCGTTCCTGGCACGACACCACCGATGAGCGTGAATATGGTGAAGAGCGCACCTGCAGCGCCGAAGAGGAGCAGAAGGCCGCCCGTCGACCAGTCGATCGTGTCGCCTGTGGCCCACTGAAGGGGGTGAGGCTCAACCGAGGCGGCCAGTGCTGGCGTCGCGCTTGCTAGAGCAGCGAGCCCGCTGATCGCCAACGCCACCGAAAATCGTTTCATCGCCGACCTCCCTCTCGTCCAAAAGCGTCTCGGTCTCGGTGACTCTGTCAGTTTTGTCACAAACGTCAAGCCCTCAGTGGTCTATCTCGGCCACAGCCTCATCGGAGACCCACGGTTGCGTTGGCCGAGCCGTTCGTACCGCAGCAGCTTCGGTCACGACCTCACCGAGCCGGAGCCCTTTGGCCGCGGCCAGGCGCTCGATCGTCTCGCGCTGGCGCTCCGGCGACTGGTACGAGTCGCCCTCGCGCCCGTTCACGCGCGAGACGCGGATGTAGCCGCGAATGGTAGGTCTGCCAACTCGTTATCCTCTCGATCCGCCCCGGCGGCCCATTCCGTCGGGCAGTTCACACGTTGCTCGGGATGGCGCAAAGAGCAATACCGCCGGGGATCTCGGACCGGCCGGAGCAGCTCGCCGAGGTGGTCCGCGCGACGCGGGCGCCTGCGGCGTCTTGGCGAACGTCCTCTTCCTGCGCCCCGGCACGCGAGAGCACTTCCTCGAGAACCTCGCCCGCGACTGGCCGGAGGAGCTCGAGCGCTACGAGGAGCTCTACGCCGGCCGGGCCTACCTGCCCGACGAGAGACGAAGCCGGTGCACGCGCGGGTCCCGGACCTGGCGAGGCAGATCGGGATCGCCGACCGGCGCCCTGTGAAGCTCGCGCCGCCGGCCGAGCCCGAGCAGCTCGCGCTCGCTGTCTAAAGGAGTCATGATGGGCCGGTGCCGGCCGATCCGCACCTCGAAGAGGTCGTGGACTACTCGGCGGCGGCGAGGCGAGAGGCCGTCGTCGAGTTGATGCCGGCGCTCGTTGGGTTCGTCGCAGCCCTCGTGCTCTCGCCGGACGGCCAGGCGGGCGCCGTCGTCAGCGTCCGCCGACAGGCGGTCCAAACGGGATAGTCGGCCTCGTCTTCTCAGTCGCCCTGCTGGTCTCTCGCCCCTCACACAGTGGATGCTGGCTGTCGCGGCCGCCACCGAGGCCATGCTGCACACGGGCTCGTCAGCCGCTCGCGGAAGCATTCCTCCTGTGGCGTTGGGAGCGTGAGCACGGCGGTGTCTTCCGACGTGTGGAGGCGATCGAGGAAGACGAGGCCGAGCTGTACGTCGCCGGTCACCCGGTGCCAGCCGCATAGCGGCAACCGAGGCCCGCCGTACAATCCGGCGCTGAAGTGGCGACCGGCGGCGACATCACCTGCCTCATCGTCGACGACCACGAGGTGGTGCGCGAGGGGCTGCGCCTCTCGCTCTCGCGGGCGCCGCACATCCGCGTCATCGGCGAGGCCGCGGACGGCGCCAGCGCGGTGGCGCTCGCCGAGCGGCGGCGGCCGGACGTCGTGATCATGGACGTCCGCATGCCGGGAATGGACGGGCTCGAGGCGACGAAGGTGCTCGCTGAGAAGCTCCCGGAGACGGCCGTCCTCATCTTCACCGCCTACAGCGAGCGCTCGCTGCTCGGGCGCGGGCTCGACTCCGGCGCGAAGGGCTACATCCTCAAGGAGGCGCCGCACCAGACGCTGCTGCGCGCGATCGAGAAGGTCGCAGCCGGCGAGGGCTACGTGGACCCGGCGCTCATGCCCGCCTTCCTGACGGGCCGGGACAAGGACGACATGCTGACCTCGCGCGAGCGCGAGATCCTCCAGCTGCTCGCCGACGGCATGTCCAATGCGGACGTGGCCGCGAAGCTCTTCATCAGCCAGGAGACCGTGAAGAGCCACGTCCGCCACATCCTCGCCAAGCTCGAGGCGGACACCCGCACCCACGCCGTTGCGATCGCGCTCCGCGAAGCGATCATCGACTAGCGCGTGGCCGAACCGAACTTCCTCGAGCTCCTCGTCGAGTCGATGGGCGCGATCTCCGCGACGCCGACGGACGAGGTGCTCGAGCGGGCCCGCGCGGAGGCGGAACGGCTCTTCGGGGCGCAAGCCGCGCTGGCGGACGAGCCGGCGCCGGACCCGGCCTCGAACGGGCACCGGCTCGAGGTGCCGCTGCGGGCGCACGACCGCGAGCTCGGCGTCCTGCGGCTGGAGCGCGAGCGGCCTTTCCAGCGCGTCGACGTGGCGCGCGCCACGGTGCTGGCGGACTTCGCCGTCCGAGCGAGCGAGAACGCGCGCCTCCTCGCCGAGCAGGCGCGGCTCTCAGAGCAGCTGATCACCGCCGAGCAGGGCGAGCGGCGGCGGCTTGCGGACGAGCTCCACGACGGGGCCGTCCAGTCGATGTCCGGGATCGCGCTGATGCTCGACGCCGTCGGCGCCGCGATCGACGAGGGCAGGCTCGACGACGCGAAGAGCATCACCGCGAGCGCCCTCGCCCGCCACCGCGAGACGATCCGCTCGCTGCGCGACCTCTCGTTCAGCCTCGAGCCCGTCGTCCTCCGCGACCAGGGCTTCAGCCCCGCGCTGCGCGCGCTCGCCGAGAGCGTCGCACTCGCGAACAAGATCCAGATCGACGTCGACGTCGACTCCGCCGAGGCCCTGTCCGAGAAGGCCCAGGCGGGCGTCTACCAGATCATCCGCGAAGCGCTGAACCAGGCCGTCCGGCGCGGCCCTCCGAAGCGGATCTCGATCCGCGTGGAGCGCACCGGGGACGGCGGCTTCGACACGGCCATCTCCGACGACGCCCCGGGGGAGCGGCGCCGCCGGAGCTTCGACGCGATCGCCGAGCGGGCGCGCACCCTCAACGGGCGGCTCTCGATCGACCAGGGCGCAGACGGCGGCACGACCGTCCACGTGCTCCTGCCGCCCTACACCGAGCGCCGTTAACATCGCGCGCGTGTCGGACGGGCGCTACCTGCTCTTCGTCTGGAAGCCGACCGGCTACGAGATCCGCGAGAGCGAAGGCGAGCTTCCCGCCGTCGGCTCCGAAGTCGAGGCCGACGGCGAGACGATGCGGGTGACGAAGGTCGGCGTGTCGCCGCTCCCCGGCGACGACCGGCCGTGCGCCTATCTACAGGGCTCGTAGGGCGCTCTCGGCGGCGATCCGGCCCAAGACGAGCGCGGCGGCCAGGCCGCTCGCGTAGCCGCCGGTCGAGATGCCGCCCGCGTCGGCGCCGGCCGCGTAGAGGCCGTCGATGGGCTTCATCGCCTCGTCGAGTACGCGCGCCTGTGTGTCGATTCGCAGGCCGCCGATCGTGTGCGTGATCCCAGGGGCGACGCGGACCGCGACCCTCGCGCCCGATGGGGCTGGGAACGGCAGCTCGGCCGGGTCGACCGCCGTCGGCGCGAGCGCGACCATCTCGGCGACGGTTCGGTCGCGCACCCGCTGCTCGAGCGCGTCGTCGTCGAGGACGTACCACGCGCGTGCGCCGGGCTGGCGAGCGGTCGCCTGGACGAGGTCCGTCTCCGACCACGAGACCTCGCGGCCGGCGAAGAACTCCTCCCCGCGCTCGTTGAAGACGCGCGCGAAGCGGCCGTAGAGCTGCGCGAGCGGGACGAACTGGTTCTCGTCGAAGGGCGCGTCGGGCATGTTCCGGCCGTAGAACTCGTCCATTCCGGCCGTGGTCGTCGCGCCGCACTCGAGCCCGAGTCGAAGGCCGTCGCCCGCGCTCCACCGATTGGCGCGCAGGCGGAGCGGCGCGGCCGGACGGACGTAGCGCTCGACGAGCTCCGGCGAGCCTTGGAATCCACCGGTCGCGAGCAGAAGGGGCGCGTCCGCCTCCGGAAGCGTCCGGCCGAGCCGGATCTCGCCGGCCGCGCGGACGAGCGCGTCGGTCAGGCCGCGCGGGTCGAAGCGCTTGCCGACGGTGCGCGGGTTCCCGGTCTCGCGCTCGGTGACCGGCGCGCCCAGCGACTCGAGCCAGGCGATGCCGTCGTCGAGGCGCTCGAACACGAGCCGCTGGAGCTCCGGGTCGCCGCCGGGGCACTCGGCGCGGAAGTCCTCGAAGGTGCGGTAGCGCCAGATCACGCAGCTCGAGAGGAGCATCGACCCACCCGGCCGGTCGCCCTTCTCGAAGACGCCGGGCGACGCGCCGAGCTCGCGCGAGCGAGCCGCCGCGACCAGACCGGCCATGCCGGCGCCCGCGATTCTCAGGTCAGGGAGAAGGTCGGCTTGTGCTCGACGTACTCGACGCGTACGCGCTCGGGCCCCCAGAGGAACACCGCGTACGTGTTCGGGGCGTCGACCACGTTGTCGATCTCGATGCCGGTGTCGCGCGCTTCTTCGATGTGGTCTTCGGCGGAGTCGACGAGCACCGCGAGGTGATTCAGGAGCGGCCGGTCCGGGTCGCCGGGCTCGCCCTCGTGGAACTCCACATAGGCGCCCCCTACCTCGACGCGCGGCGCGCCCGACGGACCGGGCTCCGCCGGCTCGAAGCCCAGCCGCTCGTACTCCTCGGCCGTCTCCCGCGGGCGGGCGGAGAAGAGCGCCGCATGGTCGAGGTCGTAGTCGACGTCGGTGGGGCCTTCGACGAGGCCGAGGCGCAGGCCCTCCCGCACGTCGAAGTACGCCTCGCCCGGGCGGGGCCGCTCGACGGGAAGCTCCTCCGGAAGCCGCTCGAGCGCGGCTTCGAGGTCGTTCACGCGCAGCGCGACGTGCGCGAGGGCGCCGCGCGCCCGCGGCCCCTCGGCGGCGAAGAGCGTCAGCTTGCCGCGGCGCGCGTCGGAGCCGACGAGCGTGAAGGCGTCGGTGCGGTCGATGACGTGCATGCCGACGTTCTCGGTGAGGAGGTCGGCGATCGGGTCGCGGTCGGCGACCCACATGGCGACGTGGTCCAGCGTCTTCGGATGCATGGGCTAGTTCAACGACCTCGGGGCGCCGCTATTCCAGCGGGGGGTTCTGGACGTCGTGCTCCGTCGCGTACGCGTCCGTGAGCTGGTTCACGACGTCCATGCCCTTTCCGTAGGCGTAGTTGATCTCGACGAACGGCTCCCATTTGTCCGGGAGCGCGTCCTCGGGGAAGATCGCCTCCACCGGGCACTCCGGCTCGCAGGCCCCGCAGTCGATGCACTCCTCCGGGTCGATGACGAGGATCCGATCGGCTTCGTGGATGCAGTCGACCGGGCAGACGTCGACGCAGGAGCGGTCTTTGATGTCGATGCAGGGCTCGGCGATGATGTACGTCACGGCGGTCTACTCTAGCGACGCCAAGAGCTCCCCGACGACGTCCCTTCCCCGCTCTGCAAGCGCCGATTTGACCACCACCTGGTCGAAGCCGGCGGTCTTCCCGGCGCGCAGCCCGGCCGTGTCCGTGTGGTTCGTGAAGCCGAGGATCGGGACGTCCGGATAGGCGTCCGCGACCTCTTCCGGCTCGATCCTCGCGATGTCGCAGATCACGAGGTCCGGGTTCCCGACGCCGTCGGTCGTGATCAGGTGGTGCTCGGGGAGAAGGGCTTCGAGCTTGCCCCGAAAGAAGAGGTCGACGCCTGCCAGCAGGATCGTCGCCACGGCGGCAGCGTACCGCCGCGCGCAGGCGTTTCTCAACCCTTTTGTTAGCCTCGCCGCCATGGCCGACCGGTACGTGACCGTGGCCCGGGTCGAGGAGGTGCCGCCCGGCTCGGTGCGGACGGTGCGGGCGGGCGAGGAGGAGATCGCGCTCGCCCACGTCGACGGCGAGTTCTACGCCACCCAGCACGCGTGCCTCCACCTCCACGGGCCGCTCGGCGAGGGACGGGTCGACGACCACGTCCTCACGTGCCCGTGGCACGGCTGGCAGTACGACCTCCGGACCGGCGAGAACGAGTTCGACCGCGCGATCCGGCTCCAGACGTATGAGGTACGCGTCGAGGACGGCGAGGTCAAGGTCGCACTTTGAGCGTGGCTTGGAGCTGATTCGCCGCGGCGAGTTCTTTGCCGCGCACGAGGAGCTCGAGCTTGCGTGGCGCGCCGCACCGGCGGAGGAGCGGGACTTCTACCAGGGGCTCGTCCACGTCGCCGTCGCGTGGTACCAGGCCGGCCGCGGCAACCGGGTCGGCTGCGAGCGGCAGCTCGAGAAGGCGGCGCGGCGGCTCGGGGGGTACGCGCCGCGGCACGAGGGCGTCGAGGTCGCCTCGGTGCTGGAGCAGGTTCGCGCGGCGGCGGCCGTCGTCCGCGGCGGCTCGCTCGACCTCGCCCCGCCGCGGCTCTGACGTGCGCGTTTCGTCACGGTGGCTGCCACCGAGACGCGTGCCCCGAACGTCGCAGCGAAGCCGGCTTCGCGGCCGCCGTCAAACTTCCGTGACGGTGGCTGCCACCGGGACTAGTCCGAAAGGCCCACGGCTTGAAGGGCGTGGTTCAGGCCGACGCGCAGCCACCAGAAGCGGTCGAAGAAGAGCAGGAGCCCCAGCGCGACGAGGGTCGCACCGCTGCCGATCTGGATCGCTCGGTAGCGGTCGCGGAGCCAACGGAACGCGCCCATCGCCTGGCTGAAGGCGAGCCCCGTGGCGAGGAACGGCAGGGCGAGCCCTGCCGAGTAGGCGAGCAGGAGCACCGAGCCTTGCGCGACCGTGCTCGTGTTCGACGCGAGCGCGAGCGTCGAGGCCAGCACCGGCCCGATGCACGGCGCCGCGCACACCCCGAAGGCGCCGCCGAGCAGCACGTTCGACCGGCTCCGGCGGGCGCCGCTCAGGAGTCCCGGCGCGACGAGCCGCTCCGGCCACGGGAGCAGGCCCATGAAGGCGAGGCCGAAGACGACGACGACGAAGCCGGCGATCTCCTCCTGCGACCGAGGCGGAAGGAGCCCGCCGGCGGCTGCGACCCCGGTCCCGAGCGCGACGAACACGGCGGTGAAGCCGAGGACGAACGGGATGCTGGAGACGAGGACGCGGCGCGAGACCCCCCGCTCGCCGAGCCGGCCCGCGTCCACGGCCGACACGGCCGAGAGGTAGCCCGGCACGAGCGGCAGCACGCAGGGGGCGAGGAACGACACGAGCCCGGCGGCGAAGGCGACGGGGATTCGTCCGATCATTCGTCGAAGCGGCGGAGCTCCTCGTCGAGCCGCCGCTCGAGCTGCGGGTCGAGCGGGCCGACCGCTGCGAGCGCGCGTTCCGGCTCGCGGGTCCTCGTCCACCGCCAGGCGGCGAAGCCGACCGCAAGGGCACCGACAAGGAGCCCGCAGATCGGGAGCAGCCACG
Organism: Actinomycetota bacterium; assembly: GCA_005885565.1. Classification (GTDB taxonomy): domain Bacteria; phylum Actinomycetota; class Thermoleophilia; order Gaiellales; family Gaiellaceae; genus AC-50. The sequence goes on along the minus strand of VAXK01000054.1, from coordinate 860 downwards.
CCAGCAGGTCGAAGCCCCGCTTCGGCGGCTGAGCGAGGATCGACGGGCCAAAGTCGCGCACCAGCCGATCCTCGATCTCGCTCTTCGAGTCGCCGGCCCGGATGCGACGGACGATGAACGCCTTGATCCGCTGCGCCGCCGCCGAGTTCGACTGGTCGAGGGTCGTGTGGCAGATCGGGCACATGACCTGGCCCTCGAGCTCGGCGAGCGTCGGGTGCGCGTCGCTGGCAAGCGCCGGCGCGGCAAGCGCGAGCGCGAGCGCGGCCGCCGCCAGCAGCCTCACGAGCGGAGCGCGAGCCGGATCCCGCGCTCGAACTGTGCCTTGTTTCCACCGTCGAGCACGGGGCCGGCCACGTGGACGTCCACGAGGCGCCCGCGACGGTCGACGAAGAACGTCTCGGGGACGCCGGTGACGCCCCAGTCGTCCCAGATCGTCGTCGGCGCGTGGACGAGCGGGTAGGTGAGCCCGAGCCTGCGCGCGAAGTGCCGTGCGTCGCCGGAGACGTCGTTCGCGTCGATTCCCAGCACGACGAGCCCCTGGCCGCTGTGCGCCTTCCAGCTTCGCTCCAGCTGCGGCGCCTCCCGCTTGCACGGCGCGCACCACGACGCCCAGAAGTTCACGATCACCGCCTTGCCGCGGAGCGAGGCGAGCGACACGCGCCCGTGGCCGTCGAGCCGCGGCAGGTTGAACGCCGGCGCCGGGCCCGTCTTGCCGTGAGCGACCTGCACGGCCACGGTGTTGCGGTTCTGGTGGACGACGCGCCAGACGAGCAGCGCGAACAGCCCCGCGACCGCGGCCACCGCGAGCGCCTGCGCCCCCAACTTCACCAGCCTCGGCATCTACTAGGCCGCCACGATGT
>VAXK01000229.1 GCA_005885565.1 Actinomycetota bacterium | reverse complement strand
CTCGAGCCGCCCGCCGGAGAGGTGGTCGACGGCGAGCGCCTGCTTGGCGAGCAGCCGCGGCTCGCGAAAGACGATCGAGCTGACCAGCGTGCCGACGCGGATCCGGCTCGTCTCCTGCGCGAGCGCGGCCAGCGTGGTCCAGCCCTCGTAGAACGGCTTCGAGCCGACCGGGTTCACGAGGTGGTCGGGCACCCACAAGCTGTCGAGCCCGAGCTCCTCGACCTCGCGCGCCCAGCGGACGACCTGCTCCCAAGGCTCGAAGGGAACGAGGACGGCGCCGAACTTCAAAGCCCGAGGTGCCGGGCGATCACCATCCGCTGGACTTCGTTCGTGCCCTCGCCGATCTCGAGGATCTTCTGGTCGCGGTAGAGCCGCGAGATCGCGTACTCCTCCATGTAGCCGTAGCCGCCGTGGATCTGGAGCGCCCAGTTCGCGACGCGGTTCGACAGCTCGCCCGTGTAGAGCTTCGCCATCGCGGCTTCCTTCGCGAACGGGCGGCCCTCGTCCTTGAGCCACGCCGCCTTGTGGACGAGATTGCGGCCCGCCTCGATCTCCGTGGCCATGTCCGCGAGCCGGAACTGGACGGCCTGGAACTCGACGATCGGCTTGCCGAACTGGCGCCGCTCCTTCGCGTAGCGCTCGGCGAGGTCGTATGCGCCCTGCGCGAGGCCGACGGCCATCGCCGCGACGGAGATGCGGCCGCCGTCGAGGATCTCCAGGAACTGCCGGAACCCCTCGCCGCGCTGGCCGAGCAGGTTCCCCTGCGGGACGGCGCAGTCGCGGAACGAGAGCTCCCGCGTGTCCGAGGCGTGCCAGCCCAGCTTCCGCATCGGCGCCGAGATCTCGTATCCCGGGGTGCCGTTGGGGACGACGAGGTTCGAGATCTCGTCCTCGCCGGTCCTGGCCGTGATCGTCACGCAGGCGGTGATGTCCGTGCCGGCGTTCGTGATGAAGATCTTCGAGCCGTCGACCACCCACGAGCCGTCGCGGAGCTCGGCGCGCGTCCTGGTCGCGCCCGCATCTGAGCCCGCGTCCGGCTCCGTCAGCCCGAACGCGGCGAGCCGCTGGCCCGAGGCGAGCTGCGGCAGCCACTCGTGCTTCTGCTCCTCGGAGCCGAAGAGCAGGATCGGCATCGTCCCGAGCGACGTGTGCGCGGCGACCGTGATCGCGACGGACGAGTCCACGCGGGTCAGCTCCTCGACCGCGATCGCGTACGAGAGCGTGTCGGTCCCCGCGCCGCCGTACTCCTCCGGAATGGGCATGCCCATGAGGCCGAGCTCGGCGAGCTCGGCGACGATGTCGTAGGGGAATCGTTCCTCGCGGTCGAGCTCCTCCGCGACCGGCGCGATCCGCTGCTCGGCGAAGTCGCGGACCGTGCGCCGGACGAGCTCGTGCTCCTCGCCGAGGTCGAAGTTCACGCCGCGAGCCGGGTCGCCAGCTCCACGATCAGCCGCACGCCGTAGCCGGTGCCGCCCTTCTGGGCCAGGTAGTCCGGCCGCGGCCAGGTGAAGAAGCCCGTTCCCGCCATGTCGACGTGGGCCCACGGTCCCTCGCCGACGAACTGCCGCAGGAACTCGGCCGCGTAGGCCGGAATCGCCTGGCCCCGAACGGACTGGTTCTTCATGTCGGCGAAGGCGGAGTCGATGTGGTGCCGGTAGCGCCGGTGGAGCGGGAACGGCCAGGCGTGGTCGCCGCTCGCCTCACCGGCGGCCACGACCTCGTCGCGCCACGCGTCGTCGTTCGCGAAGACGCCCGCGTACATGTCCCCGAGCGCCCTGTCCATCGCTCCTGTGAGCGTCGCGAGGTCGAGGAGGTGCGTCGCGCCCTCCTGCCGCGCGTACCACAGCGCGTCCGCGAGCACGAGCCGTCCCTCGGCGTCGGTGTTGACGACCTCGATCGTCTTGCCGTTCATGGCGGTGAGGATGTCGCCGGGCCGAAACGAGTGGCCCCCGGGCAGGTTCTCGCACGCCGCGACGACGGCGATCACCTCGATCGGCAGGCCGAGGTCCGCGAGCGCGCCGGTGGCCTCCACGACCGCGCCTCCACCGGCCATGTCCCCCTTCATGTCCTCCATGTAGAGCGACGGCTTGATCGAGATGCCGCCGCTGTCGAAGGTGATCGCCTTGCCGACGAGGCCGAGCTTCACGCCGGCCTTCGCGCCCGGAGGCGAGTAGCGCATAACGATCAGCCGAGCCGGGTTGTGGCTCCCCTGGGCGACCGCGGCGAAGGCGCCCATCCCGAGCTCGCGAAGGCCGTCGGGGCCGAGGGCCTCGGCGCTCAGGTGCTCGACGTCGCCGGCGATCTCCGAGGCGCGGGCGGCGAGACGCTCCGGTGTGAGCTCGTTCGCGGGGGCGTTCGCGAGGTCGCGCGCGCGGTTCGCCCACTCCGCGACGCGGGCCGCGCGCGCCGCCGCCTCCGCCACGTCGCTGCCCTCGCCGACGATGACAACGCGCTCGAGCGGCCGCGGCCGGCGCTTCTCCGTCTTCCAGCGACCGGGCTCGTAGGCGCCGAGCACCGCGCCCTCGACGACGGCGCGGGCCTGCTCGGCCACGGGAAGGTCGAGCGAGGGGTCGAGAAGCCAGGCGATCGTCCCGCCGAAGCGGCCGGCCGCCCGCGCGACGGCACCCGCGGCGGTGCGAACGGCGTCCGCGTCCAGCTCCTCTCTCGGCCCGAGGCCTGCCGCGGCGACGCGCGGCGCTCCGAGCCCATCCTCCTCCACATGCACGAGCGATGCCTCGCCGAGCTCGCCCGACACCTCGCCGGCCGAGGCGAGGGCCTCGAGGCGGCTGCGAAGCGTCTCGTCGAGAGTGCCGTCCTTCGGCAGCTCGGCCGGCTCCATCACCGGAACGGCGAGGACGTCGGCCTCGACCGCGCCCGGCGAGACGACCGAGACCTGGACTCCCATCGGGGCGCGATGGTATCCGACCGTCTTTCTACGCTGCGGGAAATGCCCCGTTTGCGGGCTGGACATCTTCGTGTCCTTGCCGATACTGCGGTCAGGATGAGTGCTGCGGCTCTGCGGCCCGTTGCACCCCGCCGCTTCCGGCGTGAGCGGCGCCGTCTCGGCGTGGAGGCGCTCCAGGTGCGCGTCGCGACGCTGGCCCTCGAGCGGCAGGAGCTTCGCGCTCGGGACGCGGCCGCCGCCGCGCTCGAGCGAAACCGGGTGGCGCTGGCGCGCGCCCAGTGGGAGCTCTCCCACGCGCTGATCGACCAGTACCGGCCGCCCGAGCCGCGCGAGCACGCCGCCTAGCTTCTTATCGCGTCGAGGACCTCGTCGCGCTTGCGCTCCATCAGCTCGCGCGAGCGCGCCTCGAGGTTCAGGCGCAGGAGCGGCTCCGTGTTCGACGGCCGCACGTTCATGTGCCAGTCGTCCGCGTCGATCGAGATCCCGTCCAGGTGCGAGACCTCGCCCTCGCGGCCGAAGCGCTCCTTGAGCTCCTGGAGCTTCAGCGGCACGTCCGCGACCGGCGTGTTCAGCTCCCCGGTGATGAAGTAGCGCTCTCGGAAGGGCCGCAGGATCTCCGAGAGCTTCCGGCCCTTCTTCGACCCGAGCTCCAGCATGAGCAGGAACGGGACGACGCCCGAGTCCGCCTGCGAGAAGTCGCGGAAGTAGTAGTGGCCCGAGACCTCGCCGGCGAAGGCCGCGTCCTCCTGTCGCATCCGGTGCTTGATGAACGCGTGGCCGACGCGGTTCACGAGCGGGACGCCGCCGGCTCGCTCGACGGTCTCGGGCACGGCCCAGCTCGCGCGCAGGTCGTAGATCACCTTCGCGCCGGGCTCCTTCTCGAGGATCGACTCGGCGAGGAGCGCCGTGACGAAGTCGCCGGGGACGAACTCGCCGGTGTCGTCGACGAAGAAGCACCGGTCGGCATCGCCGTCGAAGGCGACCCCGAGGTCGGCTCGCTCGTCGAGCGTCTTGCGGACGATGAACTCGCGGTTCTCCGGGAGGAGCGGGTTCGGCTCGTGGTTCGGGAAGGTGCCGTCGGGCTCGAAGAAACAGCGCACCGCCTCGACCGGCAGCCGCTCGAGGACCGGCGGGAGCATCGCGCCGGCCATCCCGTTCGCCGCGTCGACGACGACGCGGAGCGGCCGGATCGCGCCCACGTCCACGAACGACAGGACGCGCTCGACGAAGCCCGGCCAGACGTCGTATTTCTCGACACGTCCGGGGGTCTGACCCTGGGGCGTGTCGAACCCAGCCATGGCCCGGTCGCGGATCTCGAGGAGCCCCGACTCGCCGCCGACCGGCAGCGCGCCGCGGCGGACGATCTTCATGCCCGTGTACTCCTTCGGGTTGTGCGAGGCCGTGACCTCGATGCCGCCGTCGAGGCCGAGGTCGCCGACGGCGAAGTAGAGCATCTCCGTCCCGACCATCCCGAGCTCCAGGACGTCCACGCCGGCCTCCGCGGCGCCCCGGATCGCCGCCGCCGCCATCGCCGGCGACGACAGCCGCATGTCCCAGCCGACGGCGATCTTCCGCGGCTCGAAGTGCTCCGCGTAGGCTCGGCCGATCGCGTACGCGCCCTCCTCGTCGAGCTCGTCGGGATAGATCCCGCGCACGTCGTAGGCCTTGAAGACCTTCGGGTCGAGCACGCGAGGATGCTAAGCGAGGCTGCAAATCGGTTGCGGATGTGCCACCCTTCCGCGCACATCAGGAGAGGGGGAGAGATCGTGAAGAAAGTCTTCTTGGCGCTCGCGGTGCTCGGCGTACTCGCCAGCGCTGGATCAGCCTCCGCGGCATGGAGCCTCGTCGGGACGAACGTCGTCGCCAGCAGTCCGGTCGCAGGCGGCGGCTATCCCGTTCCGCCGGGCTCGACGAAGCCGGTTCCCGGCACGTGCGGCCCGCAGAGCCTGAACTCGAACCACTCCGAGTCGTGGCTCGCCGTGAAGCCCGGCACCGACGACATCGTCGGCGCATCGAAGTTCTTCATCGGCAAGTGGAGCACGTTCTACGACTTCCACCTGGGCTCG
>VAXK01000228.1 GCA_005885565.1 Actinomycetota bacterium | reverse complement strand
ACCGCGGCGGCGTCACCGACGTGGTCTCGCACCTCGATACCGGCTACCAGGCCCGCTTCGGCGACGTGGACGACCTGGCGCGCGGCCTGCGCACGGTGCTCGAGGGCGCCGAGCGCTTCGCCCCGCGCTGCCGCGAGATCGCCGAGAGCGAGTTCTCGATCGACGTCCAGGTCGGCCGCTACGTCGACCTCTACCGGCAGGTCCTCGACGCGCGTGCCTGACGGGCTCGTCAGCATCGTCACGCCGTCGTACGACCAGGCGGCCTTCCTCGAGGAGACGATGCGCTCGGTGCTCGAGCAGGACTACGAGCCGATCGAGTACGTCGTCGTCGACGACGGCTCGACCGACGGGAGCCCGGAGATCATCCGCCGCTACGAGGACCGGCTCGCCTGGTGGAAGCGGCAGGAGAACGCCGGGCAGGTCGCCGCGCTCAACCGCGGCTTCGCCCGGACGAACGGCGCGTACATGGGCTACCTGAACTCGGACGACACGCTGCTCCCGGGGGCGGTCTCGCGGATGGTCGACGAGCTCGAGCGCGACCCCGAGCTCCTGCTCGTCTACGGGGACGCCCTGTACACCGACGACACCTCGCGCCGGACCGGCTACCTCTCTTCGCGGGAGTTCGACGTCGTCGAGATGGTGCGGCGCTGCGACAACCACGTCGTCCAGCCGGCAACGCTCTGGCGGCGCGAGGCGTGGGAGCGCTTCGGCCCCCTCGACGAGCGCGGCTGGTACTTCTTCGACTTTGAGTTCTTCCTGCGCTTCCCGCCCGACCGCGTGCGCCGGATCCCGGCTCCGCTCGCGACCTACCGCGTCCACACCGAAGCGAAGTCGACGGGCGCGGCCGGGTCGCGCCTCGCGCGCGACCACGCACGGCTCGCCGACACGTTCTTCGCCGGGAACGGATTGCCGGAGGCTGCTCGGGCCGTGGCGGAGGAGGGACGCTCGAACGCGTATCTCCTCGGCGCCGAGTTCGCGTATGAGGCGCTCGACCTGCCGCTCGCGCGGCGGTACGCGCTGAAGGGCTTCCGTCTTCACCCGGCCAATGCGTCGCCGCGGTGGCTCTCGCTCGCGGCGAAGAGCTTCCTGCCGCGCCGGGTCGTGAGCCGGCTGCGCCAGCGGAGGCGCGCCGGTGCCCCGGATACGGTTGCCGCGTGATCGCGCAGCGGCCCGACCTCCGCTCGCTGCTCCGACCGGTCGTCCGCAAGGTTCGCCGCCAGGACCCCTACGCCGGCCTCGACCCGGGGCGGAAGGAGCTCGTCGACGTCGCGCTCGGACGTCTCGGAAGCCGCTCGTTCGCCGACCTCGGCGGCGTGTGGGGCGTCGACGGCGGGTACACGTTCTACGCGCTCGAGCGCTATCGACCGGAGCGGGCCGTCCTCGTCGACGCCACCGTCACGCCGTGGGTGGGAGAGCGCGCGAGGCGCTTCCGCCGGCTCGAGCTCGTCGAGGGCAACTTCGGCAGCCCCGACGTGGCCGCCCGGGTGGGCACGGTCGACGCGATCTTCCTCTTCGACACGCTCCTGCACCAGGTCGCCCCCGACTGGGACGCCGTGCTCGAGCTGTACGCGCCGCGCGCGCGGGCGATCGTCGTCTACAACCCGCAGTGGACCGGCGGCGAGACGGTGCGGCTGCTCGACCTGGGGCCGGAGGAGTACTTCCGCAACGTGCCGCACGACCCGCACGACCCCACTCCCCTCGGCCCCGACGGTCGCCCGCTCTACGCGCGGCTGTTCGAGCGGCTGGACGAGATCCACCCCGTACACGGCAAGCCGTGGCGCGACGTCCACAGCATCTGGCAGTGGGGGATCACCGAGGCCGACCTCGTCGGCGCCATGAGCCGGCTCGGGTACTCGCTCGAGCTCGAGCGCTCGTACGGCCGTTTCAAGGCGCTCGAGCGCTTCGAGCGCCGCGGGTTCGTCTTCGTCCGCTGAGGCGGGCCGCTACGGGCGGTCGGCGACGACGATCGTCCGGTAGACGGCGCCCCGGTCGAGGCCACGCACGAGCGCGAGCAGCGGGGAGCGCCACCCGCGGCCGCGGCCGTGGAGGACGGGCTCGAGCGCGCGCTCCACGAGGTCGACGACCGGGCGCGTGCGGCGCGTCATCTCGCCGCGCATGAGCAGCTCGTGCGCGCGGAGGTTCTCGTTCGGGACGACGCGGACGACGCCGTGCCGGCGGAGCGCCTCGACGATCTCGTCGCGCTCGGGGAAGCCGTGCGCGAGGTGCTCTTCGAGCCACGAGCCCGCGTAGGTCTCGCCGCGGCGATCGAGCATCCGCGCCAGCCGGCGGTCGACCTCGAGCGCAGCCGCGCCCGCCGGGCAGCCGACGACGAGCCGCCTGCGGGCCGTGCGGGCGAGCTCGTCGAGGACGCGCGGGCGGTCCTCGGCCGCGACGTGCTCGAGCATGTCGAGCGCGACGACGACGTCGAACGACTCGTCCGGGAACGGCAGCGCACGGGCGTCGGCGACGACGCGCCCCTCCTCGTCGGCGCTCTCGAAGGAGGCGACGTCGACCGCGGTGACGCGCAGCTCGCCGTCGAGCAGGCGCAGGAGCCCCTCGGGCCCGGCGCCCACCTCGAGCACCGTCTCGCCGCCTGCCTCCCGCACGAGCCGCAGGACGGGTTCGTACCGGACGAGCTGGTTGAGCATCATCGCGCCGCACTACCGTACCCGGGCGTGGAGCAGGATTCGCCAGCCGCGACCCGTCCCGTGCGCGTCCTGTACATCGCCGGGCTCGCCCACAGCGGGAGCACGGTCCTGGCCCGCGTCCTCGGCGAGGTCGAGGGGCTGTTCGCCGCGGGCGAGGTGTACGCGCTCAGCGAGCGGATCTCGAACGGCGACCGCTGCGGGTGCGGCGCCGCACTCGGCGAGTGCCCGTTCTGGACGTCGGTTCTGGAGACGGCGTTCCCCGACGGCGACGCGCTTCCGCGGCTGCGGACGGAGCGACGCTGGTTCCACGGCCGGACGCTCGCGCCGCTCGTCCTCGGGCGCGACCGCGAGCGCCTGGAGGCGTACCGCCGCGACCTCGCCGGGCTCTACCGCGCGATCGTCGCGGTGTCCGGCTGCCGCGTGGTCGTCGACTCGTCGAAGTCGCCGACCTACGCCTACATCCTCGACCGCACACCGGGGATCGAGCTCCACGGCGTCCACCTCGTCCGCGACCCGCGCGCCACGTCGTACTCGTGGAGCGTCGACCCGCACCTCCACCGGACGCGCGGACCGGCGTTCGGCGCGCGCTGGACGCTCTGGAACCTCGAGCTCGAGGCGCTCGCCGCGCGGCGGCCGCAGCGGTTCGTCCGCCTGCGGCTCGAAGACTTCGTCGAGGATCCGGTCGCCGAGACCCGCCGGGTCCTGCGCCTCGTCGGCGCCGACCAGGCCGAGCTCCCCTTCGTCGACGGACGGTCGGCCCGCCTGCCGAGCCACCACATGGTCGAGGGCCACGCGAGCCGCTTCGACACCGGCGTCGTCCCCATCCGCGCGAGCACGACGTGGCGGCGAGGCCTCTCGACGCGCCGCGAGCTCTCGACCACGCTCCTCGCCTCGCCGCTTCAGCTCCTCTACGGCTATCCGGTCGTCCGGCGTCCTTGATCGGGATCGACGCGACGGCTGTCTCGCCCGAGGGAAAGGGCATCTCGCGCGTGATGCGCGGCGCGACGGAGGCGCTGGCGCGACGTGGGGTCGACGTCGTCGCGCTCGTCCGAGAGGGCGTGGCGGTGGAGGCGCGCTGCGAGCCGGTTCGGGCGCGGCCGGCGGTGCTCTGGGAGCAGGTCGGACTTGCGCGGGCGGGGCGCCGGTTTGACGCCGTGCTGACGCCGACGGAGCGCCTGCCGGTCGTGCCCGGCGGCCGGTTCGTCGTCTGGCTCTACGAGACGCCCGCGCGGCGGCTCGCGGCGGCTCGCGGGATCTACCAGCGCGGAAGCGACCTCGTCACGCGGGCGCTTTGGAAGCGCTCGCTGCGCCGGGCCGCCGCGGTCGTGGCGGGCTCGGCGGCGACCGCGCGCGACCTGGAGGAGGCGCTGCCGGGGATCCGGGTGCGGGTGATCTACCCGGGACTCGACCCCGAGTTCTCCCCCGGGGCGGGCCCGGGCGGCGAGCCGTACGTCTTCCACCTCGCCTCGTCCGATCCGCGCGACAACACGGAGACGGTCCTACGGGCCGTCGAGATCGCGCGGCAGCGGATGCCGGTCAGGCTCGTCGTCGGCGGAGCCGCGCCCGGCATGGACGCGGACGCGGAGTTCACCGGCCGCGTCTCGGACGAAGAGCTCGTCACCCTCTACCGGGGCGCCGCCGCGTACGTCGACGCGAGCCTCTACGAGGGCTTCGGCTACCAGGCGCTCGAGGCGATGGCGTGCGGCACGCCGTTCGTCGGCTCGAACGCGACGTCGATCCCCGAGGTGGTCGGCGACGCGGGACTGCTGGCCGACCCGCGCGACGCCGAAGCGCTCGCCGGCGCGCTCGTCCGCGTCCTGTCGGAGGCGGGTCTCGGCGAGGAGCTGCGGCGTCGCGGCCTCGAGCGGGCGCGCGAGTTCACGTGGGAGCGGACGGCGGCCGAGTTCGAGCGGCTGTTCGAGGAGCTCGCTGCGTGATCGCGCTTCTCCACGCCGCGCGCGCACAGGGGGCGGTCGAGCGCTACGTGGAGCAGGTCGCGGGAGCGCTCGGGGACGAGGCGGTGGTCGTCCAGCCACACCTCCAGGGCTTCGAGGAGGGGTCGGTGCTCGAGCTCGCGCGGATCCTGCGCCGGCTGCGCCCGAGGATCGCCCACGTGATGGACGTCTGGCCGCAGGCGGTCGTCGCGGCGCGCCTCGCGCGCGTGCCGCGCGTGCTCGTGACCCACCACACGCCCGAGCTCCCGCGGCGCGACAACCTCGCGGGCCGGGCCTGGCAGCGGCTCGGCTGGCTCGCACGGCCGGAGGTGATCTACACCTCGGAAGTAGATCGGGAGCGCGACGGCCGTCGGCCGAGCCACGTCGTCGCCCTCGGGATCGACCTCGACCGGTTCGACGGCGCCCGCCCGGCGCTGCGCTCGGAGCGCCCGCTGGTCGGCAACGTCGCGCGGCTCGCGCCCCAGAAGGAT
>VAXK01000053.1 GCA_005885565.1 Actinomycetota bacterium | reverse complement strand
CGCGAGCTCGGCGTCGACGCCCTGCCGCTCGAGGTCGAAGCGGATCGCCGCGTCGCCGTAGCCGCGCGCCGCGAGGGCGCGAGCGCGGCCGCGCGCGAAGCGACCGTCGTCGAGGAGGCCCGCCCGCGTGAGCGTCTCGACCGCCCGCGCCCGCTCGGCCGGTGGAACAGCGCGCCGCTCAAGTCGCTGCTCCAGCCGCTCGGTCGACAGATCGCGGTGGCGGAGCGCACCCGCGGAAGCTGCGAGCGCCTCGTGTCGCCGCAGCTCGCGACGGACCGTCCGGGCGCGGGCGCGATCCAACTCGGCATCGACTCGGAGTGCGGCCCGTGCGACCACCTCGAGCGGGAGCACCCGCCAGGCCGCACCGTCCAGCTCGACCGCGACGCGGTCTTCTCGCTCGCCCCTGAGCGCCGTTATGCGTGGCAAATCGAGCTCCTAACTCGTCGCGACCTCCTCGCGCTCCTCCTTCGCCGCGGGCCGGCCCACGGTGGCCGCGGCGGACGCGGCGGGCAGGAGCCGGGCAGAGGCGACCTGCTCGGGCCCGACCGTCGCCTGGACGCGCGTGAGGATCTGGTTCGTCACGTCGGGGTGCTCGCGCAGGAACGCGGTCGCGTTCTGCCGGCCCTGGCCGAGCCGCTCGTCCTCGAAGCTGAAGTACGAGCCCGACTTCTGGACGATCTTCCGCTCGAGCGCCGCGTCGAGGACGGTGCCCTCCCAGGAGATCCCCGAGCCGTAGATGATGTCGAACTCGGCCTGCTTGAACGGCGGCGCGACCTTGTTCTTCACCACCTTCACGCGCACGCGGTTGCCGATCGCCTCCACGCCCTCCTTCAACGTCTCGATCCGGCGGATGTCGAGGCGGACGGACGAGTAGAACTTCAGGGCGCGACCGCCGGGCGTCGTCTCCGGGTTCCCGAACATGACGCCGATCTTTTCCCGGAGCTGGTTCGTGAAGATGCAGATCGTCTCGGTCCGGTTCAGCGTGCCGGCGAGCTTGCGCAGGGCCTGGCTCATCAGGCGCGCCTGGAGGCCGACGTGGCTGTCGCCCATCTCGCCCTCGATCTCGGCCTTCGGGACGAGCGCCGCGACCGAGTCGATCGCGACGATGTCGAGCGCGCCGCTTCGGATCAGGAGCTCGACGATCTCGAGCGCCTGCTCGCCCGTGTCCGGCTGGGAGACGAGCAGCTGGTCGATGTCGACGCCGATGCGGCGCGCGTACTGCGGATCCATCGAGTGCTCGGCGTCGACGAAGGCACAGATCCCGCCCCGCCGCTGCGCCTCGGCGATCGCGTGGTAGACGAGCGTCGTCTTCCCCGACGCCTCCGGACCGAAGACCTCCACGATGCGGCCTCGCGGCAGGCCGCCGATCCCGAGCGCGAGGTCGAGCGCCAGCGAGCCGGTCGAGACGGCGCCGACAGCGACGGCGGCTTGGTCGCTCATCCGCATCACCGACCCCTTGCCGAACTGCCGCTCGATCTGGCCGAGGGCGACGTCGAGAGCTTGCTCGCGATCCACCTCAGGTACCTCCTAGGGCAAAGGTTTCGAGAACTTCGTACTGCGCCCCCGTGGACCGCAGCACCGAATGATAGAGAGCAGCGTCGGACGGACCGAACGCGCCGAGCGCGGGCAGAGGCGGGGCGAGCCGCGGGCGCTCGCGGAACCGGACGACGGTGAGGTGCGGGAGCCACGGACGGCGTTCGCGCTCGTACACGCCCAGCCGCTCGAGCCGCCTGTGGAGGTCGTCGGCGAGCGCGGTCGAGCGGCCGTCCTCGTCGTCGAGGACGAGCATGCCGACACTCCGCGTCTCGCGGTAGCGGGCGACGGCGAACCGAGCGGGCCGGGCGGCCGCGGCGGCCTCCCGAAGCTCACCGGCGACGGCGGGGACGTCGCGGGCAGGACGGCGGCCCAGGAAAGCAAGCGTGACGTGGAGGTTGGCTCGGACGACCCGGCGAACGCCTCCCCGCTCCGGAAGCGCGCGGACGCCCCAGGCGACGAGGCCGTCGAGAACGTCGTCGGGAAGCCGCAGGGCGCAGAAGAGCCTGATCGACGCATCGCTCCCAACGCTACCGGTCGAATTCACACGCGTTCGTGCCGGTCCTGTGCCAGAAGACGCCGTACGAGGTGGAGGGCGGAGACCGTCGCCCGGCGGCGGATCGTCTCGCGGTCGGCCGGCAGGTTGAAGTCGGCCGCGAGCTCGCCGTCGGGGCCTGCGGCGTGCAGGTAGACGAGCCCGACCGGCTTGTCGGGCGTGCCGCCGGCCGGCCCTGCGACGCCGGTCACGGACACCGCGACGTCGACCCCCAGCCGCTCGCGCGCGCCGCGCGTCATCGCCTGCGCCGTCTCCGCCGACACGGCCCCGTGCCGGGCGAGGATCTCCGCCGGCACGCCGAGCTCGCGCTCCTTGACCTCGTCTGCGTAGGAGACGATCGCGCCGCGGAAGACGTCGCTCGAGCCGGGAACCGAGGTGAGCCGCGCGGCGACGAGCCCGCCGGTGCACGACTCCGCCGTCGCAAGCGAGAGGCCCCGCGCGCGGCAGAGTGCCAGCACGAGCTCCTCGACGGGGCGCTCGTCCTCGGCGAAGAGGTGCGGGGCCAACCGCCCCCGAAGCGCTGCCGCCAGCGCCTGCGCCCGCCCCTCGCCGCCCTCGTCGACGACGAGGTCGACGTGCACCTCGAAGTCGCGCGCGCAGACCGTCGCGTCCACCCCCTCCCCCTCGCCGCCGGCCTCGTCGAACGCGAGTGCGACCGCCGATTCGCTCGCGCCGTAGAAGCGGAGCACGCGGCGCCCCGGCGGCCGTGCCCGCTCGAGGAGTCGCCGCAGCGGCTCCGCCTCGAGCGCCCGCGCCCACAGCCGCTGGAGCTCCCTCGGCGGGCCCGGCAGCGCCACCACCACGCCGTCCACCTCCAGCACGACCCCCGGCGCCGTCCCCGCGAGACCGAGCGACGTCGCCCCGGCCGGAAGCGTGGCCTGCTTCCGCACCCCCGGCTGGAAGTCGGCGTACGGCCGGTGCAGCCGCTCCGCGATGGCGCGCGAGACCTCGCCGATCTCGCGCTCGAGCGCCTCGTCGAGCACGAGCTCGCGGCCGGTCGCGCGCGCGAGGAGCTCGATCGTCCGGTCGTCGTGCGTCGGGCCTAGGCCGCCGGAGACGACGCAGAGATCGGCACGGAGCCCGTCGCGGAGCGCCTCCTCGAGCTCCTCCGGACGGTCGCCGACGACGACGATGCGCGCCGGCTCGAGCCCGAGGCGAAGCGCCTCTCGCGCGAGGAACGGGCCGTTCCGGTCCGTGCGCTCACCGCGGACGAGCTCGCTGCCCGTGACGACGAACGCCGCTCGCGGCCTGCCTGCGCGCGTCAAGCGGCGGCGCGGACGCGCTTGAAGCCGCGAACAGTCACGATCACCGCCCGGCCGGTCGGGAAGACGCGCCGCTGCCCGTTCAGGGTCACCGTGAGGTGGCGCGGAGCGCCGGCGCGCACCCACATGCGCTTCCCCCACAGCGAGATCGCCTGCTTGCCCGGCTCGAGCGTTCCCGCCCAGAGCAGCTTGCCGCTCGCGGAGTTCCGGTACACCTCGAGGCGGCACCCGCCGCCGACGGCCTTCAGGACGAGATGCGCCGAGACCGGCACGGCGCGATGCTTCTTCGTCGCGGGCGGCTTCGAGTTGTCGAGGTTCGCGATGTGCCCGTTGTGCGAGCCGCCGAACTTCCACGCGAGGATGAAGAGCGCGACGACGGCGACGATCCCGCCGACGGTGAGCACGACGACGCGCGAGTCGACGTGCCGCTCCGTCCGGCCCGCCGTCGACCGGCGGGGACGCGCGACCGGCTCGTCCTCGCCCACGACGTAGCGCGAGTTGTACTCGTCGACATAGAGCTGCCCGTCGAGGCCCAGGTACTCCGCGTAGGCGCGCAGGAACCCCTTGACGTACGTCTCCGCGGGGAGCGTGTCGAACTGCTCCTCCTCGAGCGCACGCAGGTAGCGGGAGCGGATCTTCGTCGCCTGCTCGAGCTCCGGGAAGTCGAGTTGCTGGCGCAGGCGCGCCTCGCGGAGGCTGTTGCCGATCTCGAACACAGCCGCTCGATTCTAGGTGGACTCGCTTCGTACCGGTAGTGGACCTGGAAGGCCGCTCGACCGGTCATTTCAGACGGACGCACGGGCACAGCCCGAGCTTCCTGAAGTCGGCACCGCAAGCGGCGCCTCCCTACTGGTAGTGAACGAGGAGCCCGTAGAAGCCGATCGCGATGGCGCCCGACGCCGCGAGGCAGAGGCCGAGCACGCCGAGGATCCGGCCGGCCCGCGCGGCCCCCTCGCCGCCCGCGCGGCCGAGGGTTCGCTCCGACAGGCGGCGGGCACGGCGCGCCAGGACGAGCGCGGCCACGCCGAGGAGCGCGGCGACCGGAGCTCCCGCTGCCGCCTGGACGAGCCTCACGCGCGCCGAGAGCTGCGCGAGCGCGACCGCGGCCGGGAGCGCGGCGACGGCCAGAAGGCCCGCGGCGAGCGCGGCGGTCGCGGCCGGGTTACTGCTTCGCGTAGGGGCGGCCAACAGCGGCGGGCGGGATCGAGCGGCCGATGACGCCCGCGACGGCGATCAGCGTCAGGACGTAGGGCAAGGCCTGGAAGAGGGTGCCGTAGTTCGCCCAGCCTTCGACGTTCTCGAGCCGGGGAGCGACGGCGCTCGCGAAGCCGAACAGGAGCGCGGCGCCGAAGGCGCCGAACGGCCGCCACCGGCCGAAGATCAGCGCCGCGAGGGCGATGAACCCGCGGCCGGCGGTCATGTTCTCGCTGAAGGAGTGGACGAAGCCGATCGAGAGGAAGACGCCTCCCAGCGCGGCGAGCGCCCCCGAGGCGGTCACGCACGCGTAGCGGATCCCATAGACCGAGACGCCCACCGTGTCGGCCGCGCGCGGGTGCTCGCCGACCGACCGGATACGGAGGCCGAGCGGCGTCTTGAACATGACGACGTACGAGAGGACGAGCAGGGCAAGGCTCAGCCAGACCATGAAGTTGAGCTGGCCGAACGAGTCGCCGAGGAAAGAGCCGAGCCCGTGCGGAGGGACGTGCCCGAGGAAGCTCAGGTGCACGTCGGGGATGCCCGCCAGGTTGTCCGGCGTGCCGTTGTTGCCGTAGATGTCGACGAAGAAGTAGCCGGTGATCCCGAGCGCGAGGAAGTTCACGGCCGTGCCGCTCACGATCTGGTCGGCGCGCAGGTGGATCGAGAAGATGGCGTGCACGAGGGCCAGCGCGGCTCCGAAGCCCATCCCGATCAACACTCCACCGATCCAGCTGTTCGTCACGTCGGCGCCCCAGGCGCCGAAGAACGCGCCCATCAGCATCATCCCCTCGAGGCCGATGTTCACGACGCCGCTTCGCTCCGAGAACATCCCGCCGATGGCGGCGAACGTGAGCGGCGTCGCGAACCGGAGCGTCGCCGCCACGAGCGCCGACCAGGTAATGACGGCGTCGAGATGGGAGGTGGCGGCGCGCGTGGCGAAGGCGCCGCCGAGAATGCCGACGATTCCCGCGGCGACGGCGCCCCACCCCGGCCGCAGGTCGCCGCGGCTCACGACCCACACGCCGACGGCGACGGCCACGACGCCGACGACGACCGGAACGACGACCGACCGCGCCGCGACGGGCGGGAGCGCGAGCCAGAAGGCGAAGAGGCCCAGGAAGATCCCGAGGACGGCCGCGGCTCGCGGGCTCGCGATCCGCGCGCGGCCGAGCTCGAGGACGGTGTCGGCCCTCGCGATCACGCCTGGGGCACCTCCTGCGGCAGCGCCTTCGTACGCCCGAGGCGCAGCTTCCGGCGCAGCTGCCACAGGTAGATGATCAGCAGGTCGGCGCCGACGAAGAGCACGACGAGGCCCTGGATGATGCGCGTGAGGTTTCCGGCCAGCTCCGGCCTGAAGACGGACGGGTCGAGGTTGCGCGTCGAGGTCCCGTTGATCAACGCGGCGAAGAGGACGGCGGCCAGGAAGACGCCGATCGGCGTGTTGCGGCCGAGCAGGGCGACGGCGATCCCCATGAAGGCGATCTGGGAAGCGATCTGGATCCCGGTGAGGTCGAGCCGGAACTGCCAGCCGAGGACGTCGAGGGCGCCGGCGAGCCCGGCGAAGAGACCGGAGATCGCCATGGCGACGAAGTAGTTGCGGGCCACGCTGATGCCGCCGTAGCGGGCCGCCTCGGCGTTGAAGCCGACGGCGCGCACCTCGAAGCCGAGCGTCGTCCGGCTCAGGACGAGCCAGTAGACGACGAGCGCGGCGAGGGCGACGAAGAAGCCGATGTGGAGGCCCTGGAGCACCGCGCTTCCCCAGAAGACGTGCAGCTTGGCGCCCTGCGACACCTCCTTCGTGACCGGCACCGCGCCGGCCTTCGGGTCCTGGAGCGGGCCGCCGAATCCGACGAGATAGCTCCCGATCCAGAGCGCCGTCCAGTTGAGCATGATCGTCGTGATCACCTCGTGGGCCCCCACGGTCGCGCGCAGGAACCCGGCGATGCCACCCCACACGGCGCCGGCGAACGACGCGGCGGCGACCGCGAGGAGCACGTGCGGCACCGGCGACATGGAGGCGAACCAGACGCCCATCTGCACGCCGACGAGGCTGCCGACGATGTACTGGCCCTGGCCGCCGATGTTGAAGAGGCCGCAACGGAAGGCGAATGCGACCGCGAGCCCGGTCAGGACGAGCGTCACCGTCAGGATGAGCGTCTGCTGCAGGTTCAGGGCGGCGTTGAAGCGCTCGCCGCCCGGCTGGCTGCCGTGCACCCACGGGAAGAGCCAGTTCAGGCCGGTGCCGTTGAAGATCTGCCGGTAGGTGTTGAGCGGGTTCTTGTGCGTCGTGACGAGGACGACGAGGCCGCCGATGAAGAACGCGACGGCGGCGGTCAGGATCGGCGTGACGATGCCGCTCGCGCGCTGGTAGAAGGCGAGCCGCGCCGCGACGCTCGGGATCGCGTCGGCCGGCTTCGGCGGCGGATGCGGCGCGTCGGTCAGGCCGGCACCTCCTCGCGGTGGCCGCCCGTCATCGCGATGCCGAGCTCCTCCTCGGTCACGTCGGGCGGATACTCGCGCACGATGCGGCCCTCGTAAACGACGAGGATGCGGTCGGAGAGCGAGAGGACCTCGTCGAGCTCCAGCGAGACGAGGAGCACGCCCTTGCCGCCGTCCCGTGCCTCGACGAGCCGGCGGTGCACGAACTCGATCGCGCCCACGTCGAGGCCGCGGGTCGGCTGCGCGGCGAGGAGCACGCTCGGCTCTCGGGCGATCTCGCGGGCGAGCACGACCTTCTGCTGGTTGCCGCCCGAGAGCGCTGCGGCGCGGGTCTGCGGCCCGCCGCCGCGGACGTCGAACTGCTCCAGCAGGCGCCGCGCCCAGCGCACGAGCCGGTTCGGGAAGAGCCACCCGAAGCGCGAGTTGGGCTGCTTGCGGTAGTCGTGCAGGCCCAGGTTCTCGGCCAGCGTGAAGTCGAGGACGAGGCCGCGGCGCTGGCGGTCCTCGGGGATGTGGCCGAGGCCGCGATCGAGGATGTCGCGAGCGTCCGCCCGCGTGACGTCCTCGCCGCCGAGGACGACCCGGCCCGACAGCGGGTGGCGGAGGCCGGCCAGGGCGTCGATCAGCTCCGTCTGCCCGTTCCCGTCCACGCCGGCGAGGCCGACGATCTCGCCCGCGCGTACCTCGAACGAGACGCCCCGGACGGCTTCGAGCCCCCGGTCGTCGAGGACGTGGAGATCCTCGACCGCGAGCAGCGGCTCGGCCGGGTTCGCCGGCGCCTTGTCGACGCGCAGGAGCACCTCGCGGCCCACCATCAGGCGGGCGAGCTCGGTCTCGGTCGCTCCCTCGCGCGGCAATGTGTCGATCCTCTTGCCGCGCCGCAGGACGGTGATCCGGTCGGCGATCTCGAGCACCTCGTTCAGCTTGTGGCTGATGAAGATGATCGACAGCCCCTCGCCCCTCAGGTTGTTCAGGATCTCGAAGAGCTCGTGCGCCTCCTGCGGCGTCAGGACGGCGGTGGGCTCGTCGAGGATGAGGATGTCGGCATTCCGATAGAGGGCCTTCAGGATCTCCACCCGCTGCTGCTGGCCCACGCTGATGTTCTCGACGCGCGCGTGCGGGTCGATCGCGAACTTGAACGTCCGGGCCATGTCGGCCACCCGCTTCGTCGCGGCGTCGTAGTCGAGGAAGACGCCGCCGGTCGTCGGCTCGCTGGCGAGCACGATGTTCTCCGCCACGGTCATGACCGGGATGAGCATGAAGTGCTGGTGCACCATGCCGATCCCCTGCGCGATCGCGTCCTTCGGCGAGCCGAGCGCGACGCGCTTGCCCCGCATCAGGATCTCGCCCTCGTCCGGGTGGTAGAGGCCGTAGAGGATGTTCATGAGCGTCGACTTGCCCGCCCCGTTCTCGCCGAGCAGCGCGTGCACCTCGCGCCGGCGCAGGTCGAAGTCGACGTGGTCGTTGGCGAGGACGCCGGGGAACCGCTTCGTGATCCCCCTGAGCTCGAGGGCGGGAGGCTCTTCGGCCATCGACTGCGAATCCTAGGGGGCGAGCACGACCCGCCCCCTAGGAACCAGCTTCGCCGCTACTGCGACGGCGGCTTGATCTTGCCGGATGCGATCTGCTTCTTGACGACCGCGACCTTCTTCGTGATGAACGCGCGGTCGGCCTTCGACAGCTTCGTGCTCAGCTTGCCGTAGCCGACGCCGTTGTTCTTGACGCTGTAGGTCTTGTCGAAGCCGCCCTTGAACCCGGACGGGTTCGCCTTGTAGGCGGCGATCGCCTGGTAGACCGACAGGGAGACGTTCTTCAGCGCGCTCGTCAGGATGTGCTTGCCGAGGAAGCCCTGGTCGGCGTCCACGCCGATCCCCCACGCGCCCTGCTGCTTGGCCGCGTCGAGCCCGCCGAGCCCGCAGGCGCCGGCCGCCTCGAAGGCGATGCCGGATCCGCGCTGGATCTGGTTCAGCGTCGTCTCCTTGCACTTCGCCTGGTCGGCGAAGGTCGGGTCGTTCGCGTAGTTGATCAGCACCGTCGCCTTCGGATCGGCCTTCTTCGCGCCCGCCTGGAAGCCGGCCAGGTAGCGGACGATCGCCGGGACCTTGTTGGCGCCGACACCGCTCACGACCTGCTTGCCCTTGTACGGGTGCCGCTTGATCACGAGGCCCGCGATGTAGCCGACGAGGTAGCCGGCCTCCTGCTCCTTGAACTGAATCCCGCGGACGTTCGCCGGCTTCTTCGTGAGCCCCGACCACTGCACGTCGACACCCGCGAACTTCGTGTTCGGGAACGCCGGTGCGACGTCGTCGAGCGGCCCGAACTCGAACAGGACGCCCACGGGGATGACCAGCCCGTAGCCCTGCTGAGCCGCCGACCGCAGGTTCGGCGTCCGGTCGTTCGCAGTCTGGGTGATGAAGACGCGGCCGTTGATCTTCAGCTTCTTCTGCGCCTGCTGGAGCCCGACGTACGAGAGGTGGTTGAAGCCGCGGTCGTTGAGCCCGCCGATGTCGGTGACGAGCGCCACCTTCACCGTCGCCTGCTTGGCGGCCGGCCCGCCGGCGCGCCCTGTGCGCGCCGCTGCGCCTGCCGCCGCCACGAGCGCCGCGAGCGCCAGCAGCGCGACGGCTCGCAGCAGGAATCGTTTTCCGGTCACATGCCCTCCTTGAGTATTCGACGCCGCACTTCGACGCCGCACGGCGTAAACCGAGACGATGCTAACGCGATCCGGTTGGCGAATCGAGTGCCGGCTTTACGTCGCCGTAACGCGCACGCGGTCGAGGTCGGCCTCGCCGACGAGCACGCGGCGCGGCTTCGAGCCCTCGTACCCGGAGATGATCCCGCGCCGCTCGAGCATGTCGACCAGCCTCCCCGCCCGCGTGTAGCCGACGCGGAGGCGCCGCTGGAGGAGCGACACCGAGGCGGTCTGCGTCTGCACGACGACCTCGATTGCCTTGTCGAGGAGCGGATCCTCGTCCGGGTCGAAGTCGCCGTCGGCGTCGTCGTCCGCGCCCTCGGCGAAGGCCTCGGGCAGCTCGAGCAGCGACTCGTCGAGCTCCTGCTCGCGCTGGCTCTTGCACTGCTCGACGACGAGCGCGATCTCCTCCTCGGTCACGTAGGCCCCCTGGACGCGCTGGAGAC
Source organism: Actinomycetota bacterium (assembly GCA_005885565.1). Taxonomy (GTDB): domain Bacteria; phylum Actinomycetota; class Thermoleophilia; order Gaiellales; family Gaiellaceae; genus AC-50. The sequence goes on along the minus strand of VAXK01000053.1, from coordinate 31,273 downwards.
GCGAGGTTCCGAGCGGCTTGAAGAGCATGTCGCCCTGACCGAGGAGGCTCTCGGCCCCCGCCTGGTCGAGGATGACGCGGGAGTCGGTCTGGCTCGAGACGGCGAACGCGATCCGCGACGGCACGTTCGCCTTGATCATCCCGGTGATCACGTCGACGGACGGCCGCTGGGTCGCGAGCACGAGGTGGATCCCGACCGCGCGCGACTTCTGGGCCAGGCGGATGACGGCGTCCTCGACCTCCTGCGGCGAGATCATCATCAGGTCGGCGAGCTCGTCGATGACGACGAGGAGGTACGGCAGCGGGTCCTCGCCGCGCGAGCGGAAGGCGCGGTTCGCCTCCGGCAGGTTCCGCGCCCGCACCGCCGAGAGCCGCTCGTAGCGGCGCTCCATCTCCCCCACGACGTTCGCGAGCACGGCGGCCGCGCCCTTCGGGCTCGACACCACCGGCGTCAGGAGGTGTGGGATCGCCTCGTAGAAGCCGAGCTCGATCCGCTTCGGGTCGATGAGGATCATCCGCACCTCGTCAGGGGTGGCGCGCAGGAGGATCGACGTGAGGATCGCGTTGATGCAGCCCGACTTGCCCGAGCCCGTCGTGCCGGCGATGAGGACATGCGGCATGCGGGCGAGGTCGGTCCAGACCGCGCTGCCGGAGATGTCCTTGCCGAGCCACACCGAGAGCGGGCTGGCCGCCTGCGGCAGGTCGTCGAAGATGTCGCCGAGGGTGACGATGTTCGGGCTCAGGTTCGGGAGCTCGACGCCGACCGCCTGCTTGCCGGGGATCGGCGCGAGGATGCGGATCTCGGTCGTCGCGAGGGCGTACGAGAGGTCGTCCTTCAGCGCGGCGACCTTCGAGACCTTCGTGCCCGGCGCGAGCTGGAGCTCGTAGCGCGTGACGCGCGGGCCGGCGATCTGGCCGCTGATCTTCGCCTCGACGCCGAAGTGCGCGAGCGTCTGGACGAGCGCGTCGGCGATGCGCGCACCGGCCTCGGCGGAAGCAGGCGTCGCCGCGGGCGAGCGGCGGAGGACGCCGCGATCGGGGAGCCGGTACTCCGTGTGGGCCTCGACCGGCGTGCCGAACAGCGTCTCGGCCTCCGGCTCCTCGACGAGGAGGGGCGGCGGCTCCAGCGTCTCCCCCACGACGTCGGGGAAGTCGTGGACGGCGTCGACGGGCGGCGTGGCGGGCAGGGACGGCGCGGGCGGCGGCGCGGCGACGACGGGCCTCGGCCGTGTGGTGGTTCGCCGGGCCGCACGCTTCACGACATGGCCGGAGCGGCGGAGCAGCGCGCCGGCCGACGCGCCGCTCAGGAGGAGGGCGCCTATGGCGAGGGCCGTCGCGCCGAGGATCGTCGAGCCCGTCCCGCCGAGGAGCGTCCCGAAGACGCTCTCGAGGACGCGGCCGGCGAGGCCGCCGTGCGCGCGGCCGAGCGCGAGCTCGAGCCCGACCGTGAGGACGAGGAGGCCGGTGCGGAACGGGCGCAGGTCGACGAGCTCGCTGCGGGTGACCATGAGCCCGCCGAGCGCGAGGCAGGCGAGCGGAGCGACGTAGGCCGCGCCGCCGATCGCGCCGCGCACGCCGTCGGCGAGCGCGCCGCCGACGACGCCGCCGCTCCAGCCGACGTAGAGGACGCTCGCGAGGAAGATCCCGAACGCGACGAGGAGGAGCCCGCCGAGCTCGGGATGCTGCTGCCCGCGTGCCCTCCGCGCTCGCTTCTTCTTGATCCGGGCCGGCGTCTTCGGACGCAGGCGACCGGTCCGCTTCTTCCGGCGGGCCATGTGCGCCGATTTCGTGCCGCTTGCGTGTCTTCCTCCGTTCCGCACGAGACGGGCACGAGGTGCGGCACCAGAATCGCCGCATGACCGACCTCGCCGCGGTCGAAGCCGCGATCTACGACCAGTCGTTCCGCGCGCTCGACGAGCAGGCGCGCGTCATCGACGCGCTCCGGACCCGAGCGGGAGCGCTGGTTGCCGGCGCGAGCGTGGCGACGGCCGTACTCGGCGGCCTTGCCGGTGCGACACGGCCGGCCACGCACGCACGACTGGATCCTGCAAGCTGGGTCGCGATCGGACTCTTCGTGAGCGTGGTCTTGCTCACGCTCTTCGTGGTGACGCCAAGAACGAACACGGCCTTGGCTCACCACCCGGATCTCCTCGTCCGCACGTACCTGAACCGTGAGCAGCCGGTCTCGCTCGGCGCGTACCGGCGGGCGATCGCGTTCTACAACGGCCGGAACTTCGACGCGAACGCGCGTCAATTGCGCGCCTTGGACGCGACGTTCGCCGTTGCTAGCGTCTGCCTCGGATGCGAGCTCGTCGTCTGGCTATGGATCTTGGCAAGCTGATCAAGAAGAAGCCGAAGCCGTGCCCGCCTGCAGCGCCGAGACCGCCGTTCCCCGACACGAGCGTGGGCGAGAGAGGCCGACCCCCGCGACGCTAGAGCGAGCCGATCCGCTCGACGAGCAGCTCCACGAACGCAGACGAGTTGATACCGACGGCGACGCGGGCGTTGGCTTCGCGGCCCGTGCGGCGCCAGACGTCGACGACGGTTCGGCCGCGGCAGAGATCGGACGTCGTGTCGACCTCGACGTTCAACTCGCGCGTCTCGAGGAGGTCGGGACGAAACGCGTACGCGAGCGCGACCGCGTCGTGGATCGGCGAGCCGTCGAAGCCGTACACCTCGCGGTGAAAGCGGTCGTAGAAGTCGAGCAGCTCGGCCACCGTCCGCCCCACCCGGCCGGCCGCGCGCAGCCGCTCCTTGTGCTCTGCCCGGACGAGCGCCTTGTGCGTGACGTCGAGGCCGACCATCGTCAGGTCGAGGCCGCCCGCGAAGACGCGCTTCGCCGCCTCGGGATCGGCCCAGACGTTGAACTCCGCGGCGGGCGTCACGTTGCCCTCGGCGATCGCGCCGCCCATGAGGACGATCCGCTCCGGCCGCTCTTCGTGGCGCGCGAGCAGGAGCGCGACGTTCGTCAGCGGCCCCGTCGCGACGAGCGTGATGCCCGCGACGCGCTCGGCGAGGAAGTCGACCGCGTGCTGCGCGACGGGCGCGCCGCGCGCCGGCCGCAGGTCGCTCCCGTCGAGGCCGGTCTCGCCGTGCACGTAGGCGGCGACGAACGGCTCCCGCACGAGCGGCCGGTCCGCCCCGGCGGCCACCTCGACGTCCTCGCGGCCCATGAGCTCGAGCACGCGAAGCGCGTTCGCCGTCGTCTTCTCGAGCGTCTGGTTCCCGGCGACGGTCGTGACGCCGCGCAGCTCGACCTCCGGGCTCGCGAGCGCGAGCAGCAGCGCGATCGCGTCGTCGTGGCCCGGGTCGCAGTCGAGGAGGATCGGGATGGGCGTCATGCGGCGAGTATCTCGTCCACCTCGGCCGCGGTCGGAAGGGACGGTTGAGCGCCGAAGCGCGAGGCCGCGAGCGCCCCGGCGGCGCAGGCGCGCCGGAGCGCCTCGTCCCATTCGCGGCCCTCGAGGTGCGAGACGACGAGGGCCGCGGTAAACGCGTCCCCGGCGGCGGTTCCGTCGACGACCTCCACGGCCGGCGGCGCGGCGCGCGCGATCTCCACCCCGCGCTCGAGCAGCACCGCTCCCTCGGCGCCGAGCGTGAGCGCCGTCAGTCGCGGCTCGGCCGGCAGCGCCTCGAGCTCGTAGCGATTCACGACGACGAGATCGCACCGCTCCACGAGCGACGGCGGGATCGGCCTCGCCGGTGCCGCGTTCAGGCAGAAGAAGTCGGCCTCGTTCGCAGCGAGCTCCACGTTCTCGACGGGAATCTCGAGCTGGCAGAGCACCGCGCCGGGGAACCCGGCCGGAGCCCACTCGGCATTCGCCCCCGGGACGACGACGATGTGGTTCTCGCCGCGTTCGTCGAGGAGGATCAGCGCGATCCCCGTGGCGCCGGCGACCTCGAGCATCGTGTCCACGCCGGCCTCGCGCAAGCCGGCGAGCGCCTCTTCGGCGAAAGGGTCGTCACCCACCGCGCCCACGAGCTTCACGGTGGCCCCGAGCCGGGCTGCGGCGACCGCCTGGTTCGCGCCCTTACCACCCGGAAAGCGGTCGAGCGTCGCGCCGCTGATCGTCTCGCCCGGCCGCGGCAGGCGCTCCACACGCGCCACCAGGTCGAGGTTGATCGACCCGACGACGGTTAGCTCAGGCGGCAAGCGCGCGGAGGTCTTGAGCCGCCCGCTCGACGAGGTTCTCGCGCAGGTCGAAGAGCCCTGCCCAGAGCGACGACCGATCCGGCGCCGCGTCTACCCGCGCCGCGTCCGCAAGACCTTCCAGCGCGCGGACGAGCACCGCCAGCTCGAGGTAGGCCTGCGCGACGCGAACCGCCGAGACCCGCACCCCGGCGCGCGTCAGCACGGGCGCCCACTCGAGCAGCTCCGCCGCCCCCGGGCCGCCGTACCACGAGCGACCCTCCGCACGCTCCGGCTCCAGCTCGAGGAGGTAGCGGTCGAGCGGCCGCTCGAGGCCCGCGAGCGCCGTCTCGACACGATCGGCCGCGTGTCGCAGCGCGGCCTGGCGCCCGCCCGGCGTGGATGGGTGCGCGTCGCCGCGAGCCCAGCGCTCGAGCAGCCGGCAGAACGCGAGCGCCGCCGCCTCGCAGGCGCCGAGCTGCGCGATCAGCCGCCGCGCCGTGGCGTCCTCGGCGGCGTGGTCGGCGAGCACGTCGGCCCATCCGGGCTCGCGGGCGCGAAGGGTGGTCATACCTCCACTATGACCGGCAGGATCATCGGCCGCCGGCGGGTGCGGTCGTAGACGAGCTGGCCGACCGCGTCGTGAAGGTGCTCCTGGAGGAGCTTGATCTCGCTGATGTCGTCCGCGAGGCACTCGTCGAGGACGCGCGTCGCCTCTTCGCGCATCTCCGCGAGGAGCTCGTCGGGCCCGGTGAAGCCGCGGGCGATCAGCTCGGGCGGCGCCGTCGAGCGGCCGTTCTGCGAGGCGAGCGTCGTGATCACGATCAGCACGCCGTCCTCGGAGAGACGCCTGCGGTCACGCAGCGCCACGTCCTTCACGTCGCCCACCCCGAGCCCGTCCACGAAGGTCACGCCCGACTCGACCTCGTCCACGATCCGCGCCCCGCCGCCCGGGCCGAGCTCGACGACGGAGCCGTTCTCGGCGAAGACGATCGAGCTCGCGGGCACGCCGGCGTCGCGCGCGAGCTGCCCGTGTGCAGCGAGCATCCGGAACTCGCCGTGGATCGGCATCACGGCCCTGGGCCGCAAGAGCGACAGGATCGTCCGCAGCTCCTCCGCGCAGCCATGGCCGGAAACGTGGACGGGCGCGATCTCCTGGTGCAGCACCTCGGCGCCGGACTTCGCCAGCCGGTTGATCGCGTCGTGGACGCGGAGCTCGTTCCCGGGCACGGGCTTGGCTGAGATGATCACGGTGTCGCCGCGCTCGACCCGCACCGCGGGATGGTCGTCGTAGGCGATCCGCGTCAGCGCCGAGAGCGGCTCGCCCTGGCTTCCGGTGCAAAGGATCAGCACCTCGTGCGGCGCGAGCTCGTCCAGCTCGATCGGCCGTACGAGCACGCCCTCGGGCACCTCCATGTAGCCGAGGTTGCGCGCGATGTTCGCGTTCTTGCGCATGGAGCGGCCGACGATGCAGACCTTGCGCCCGACCTGGATCGCGACGTCGATCGCCTGCTGCATCCGGTGCACGTTCGAGGCGAACGAGGAGACGAGGATGCGCCCGTGCCGCTGCGGAATGATCTGCCGGAAGGCCTCGCCGACCACGCGCTCCGACGGCGTGAAACCCGGCCGCTCCGCGTTCGTCGAGTCGCCGAGGAGCAGGTCGACGCCGCGGTTGCCGAGCTCGGCGAGCCGGCCGACGTCCGTCTTCAGCCCGTCGATCGGCGTGTGGTCGAGCTTGTAGTCGCCGGTGTGCACGATGCGCCCGCCCGGCGTCTCGAACGCGATCGCCACCGAGTCGGGGATCGAGTGCGCCATCCGCACGAACTCGGCGCGAAACGGGCCGAGCTCGAGCGGCTCGCCGGCCGGATCGACCTCCCGCAGCTCGGCCGCGCGCAGGAGACCGTGCTCGTCGAGCTTCGACTTCACGAGCCCGAGCGTCAGCCTCGTCGCCCACACCTCGTCGATGTCGAGCTCCCGCAGCACGTACGGCAGCGCGCCGACGTGGTCCTCGTGGCCGTGCGTCAGCAGGACGGCCCGCACGCGCCGGTCGCGCAGGTAGCCGAAGTCCGGCAGGACGAGGTCGACGCCGAGGTGCTCGTCGCGCGGGAACGCGAGGCCGGTGTCGACGACGATCGTCTCGCCGCCGGCCTCGAAGACGGTCATGTTCTTCCCGACCTCGCCCAGCCCGCCGAGGGGGATGATCCGTGTCGTGTCCACCTGCGAAGTGTAGGTGGCTAGGCCGGCGTCGCCGTCAGGACGCCGAGCCGCTCGAGACAGTCGCGGATACGCTCCCGCTCCTCGGGCGTCGCCTCGACGAGCGGCAGCCGGTGGCCGCCGACGTCGTGGCCGAGCAGGTGGAGGGCCGCCTTGATCGCGATCGGGTTCGGCGCGACCTTCAGCAGCTCGTACGACGGCCCGAGCTCCTCGTCGAGTCGCCTCGCCCGCTCGTGGTCGCCGCTCCGCCAGGCGCGAACCTGCTCCTTCACCTGCGGCCCGACGACGTGCGTGTGGACGCAGACGCCGCCGAGGCCCCCGAGCTCCAGGAACGGCTGGATGATGTTGTCGTCGCCCGCGTACAGGTCGAGGCCGAGCTCGACGATCCGCCGCGCCTGGTCGAGGTCGGCGTTCGCCTGCTTCACGGCCGTGACCGTCGGGATCTCCGCCAGCTCGGCCATCGTCTCCGGCTCGATGTTGAGGACGACGCGGGCGGGGATGTTGTAGACGACGATCGGCTTGTCGCTCACGGCCGCGATCGCCTTGAAGTGCTCGACGATCCCGCGCGGCGGCGGCTTGTTGTAGTACGGCGTCACGACGAGGAAGCCGTCGACCCCGAGCTCGTTCGCCTGCTCGGTCAGATGGACGGAGTGCGCCGTCGAGTACGTGCCCGTTCCGGCCACGACCGTGCCGCGGTCGCCGACGGTGTCGACGGCGACGCGGAAGAGCTCGAGCCGCTCGTCGTCCGAGAGCGTCGGCGCCTCGCCCGTCGTCCCCGCGACGACGAACCCGTCCGAGCCGTCCTCGAGGAGATGGAGCGCGAGGCGCCTGAACGCCTCGAAATCGATCTCGCCGTCGCGATCGAAGGGCGTGACGATCGCGGTGAGGACCTCACCGAGCACGGCCTTGATGTTACCCCCAGGTCAATCCGATCCGTCCCTCGGCGCGTATTCCCCGCTTTGAGCACCCGTCTGGAGGAGGGGGAATGAGGGTGAGACGAATCCTGACGGCCGCTGCGATGCTCGCCGTCGCGGCCGCCGTGCTGGCCGCCGCGACGCCGGCGGCCGAGAAGAACGCCTACGTCCAGCACAACCTCGTGTCGGACGGCTTCCTGCCGGCCGACCACACCGACAGTCACCTCGTCAACGCCTGGGGGCTCACGTCGCTGCCGGGCTCGCCGTGGTGGGTCGCCGACAACGGGACCGACGTCTCGACGCTCTACGCGGCGGACGGCACGCCGAGGCCGCTCGTCGTCTCGGTTCCGAACGCGCCCACCGGCGCCGTCTCGAACACCGGCTCGAGCTTCGTCGTCGGAAGCGGCCCGGCGCTCTTCCTGTTCGCGACCGAGGAGGGAAAGCTCCTCGGCTGGAACCCGTCAGTCGGGACGACGGCTCAGGTCGTGGCGGACAAGTCGGGCGACGGCGCGGTCTTCAAGGGCCTCGCGATCGCCGGCGACCGTCTGTACGCGACCGACTTCCACAACGGCAAGGTCGACGTCTTCGACGGGAGCTTCGGCGACGTGAGCACGCCCGGAGCCTTCGTCGACCCGTCGATTCCGACCGGGTACGCGCCGTTCGGGATCCAGAACGTCGGCGGTGACATCTTCGTGACCTACGCGAAGCAGGACGCCGACCGCCACGACGACGTCGCCGGCCAGGGTCACGGCTTCGTCGACGAGTACGACGCGAGCGGCGCGCTGCTCGGCCGGGTGGCGACCCACGGGCAGCTGAACTCGCCGTGGGGCCTCGCGCTCGCCCCGGCGAGCTTCGGCCGCTTCGGCGGCGACCTGCTCGTCGGCAACTTCGGCGACGGTCAGATCACCGCGTTCGCGCGCCAGTCGAACGGCCGGTTCGAGCCTCGCGGCCAGCTGCGATCCGCGGCTGGAGGCGTGCTGACGATCGACGGCCTCTGGGCGCTCCAGTTCGGCAAGGGGGCGCTCGCCAACAACGGCCCCACCGACACGCTGTTCTTCACGGCCGGGCCCGACGGCGAGGCCCACGGCCTGTTCGGGACGATCCGAGCGGCCGGCTAGCACGACCTCTCGAGGCGGGGGCTCGCATCACGCGAGCCCTCGCCTCAGAGCAGCGCGTCGAGCCCGAGCGTGAGGCCCGGCGGCAGCGTCGGCAGCTTCTCGAGCGCCAGCAGCACCCCCGGCACGAACGCTTCCCGCGAGGTCGTGTCGTGACGGATCGTCAGCACCTGACCCAGGCCGCCGAGCAGGACCTCCTGGTGCGCCACGAGGCCAGGAAGGCGGACGGAGTGGATCGGCGGGTCGCCGGGCAGGAGCGCCGCCGTCGCCTTCGCCGTGCCCGACGGCGCGTCCAGCTTCGTCTCGGCGTGGAGCTCGACGATCTCCGCCCGCGGCAGGTGCCGCGCCGCCTCGGCGGCGAAGCGCATCATCAGCACCGCGCCGACGGCGAAGTTCGGCGCGACGAAGAGCGCGACGCCCCGCTCGCGCGCGAGGCCGTCGAGCCGCTCAGGCTCCCAGCCCGTCGTCCCGACGACGCAGGGCACGCCCGCCTCCAGCGCCGCGCGCACGTTCGCCTCCACGACCTCCGGCCCGGTGAAGTCGACCACCGCGTCGGCGCCGCCCAACTCGTCCACCAGCTCGTGCCCCGCCGCCTCGAGCGCAGGCCCGAGCACGCTCCCGACCTTTCCGCCTCGGCCGTTGAGGACGATCTTCACGCCGCCGCGGCGGCGCGCGCCACGAGCGCCGTGCTCATCCGCTCCACGGCCTCGTGGAACCGTTCCTCGCTCGGGCCGACGCAGGCCGCCGACAGGCGCTCCGGCGCGAGCAGCAGGCCCGCGAGCTCGCTGACCGCCTCCGGCTCGACCGCGTCGATCTCGGCGATGATCCGGTCGAAGGAGAGAAGCTCGGTGTCGGTGATGAGCGACTTGCCGAGCCGGCTCATCCGGTTCGACGTCGACTCCATCGAGAGCATGATCCGCCCCTTGACGTTCTCCTTCGCGCGCTCGAGCTCCTGGTCGCGGAGGTTGCCTGCGGCGATGTCCGCCACCTGCTCGGCCGCGATCTCGACGCAGGCGGCGAGGTTGTCCTCCCGCGTGCCGAGGTAGATCCCGACGAGGCCGGTGTCCGTGTACTGGCCCGTGAAGCTGTAGACGGCGTACGCCATGCCGCGCTTCTCGCGGATCTCCTGGAACAGCCGCGACGAGGCCGAGCCGCCGAGGATCCCGTCGAGGAGCGACGCGGCGAAGCGGCGGCGGTCGGAGCGCGCGATCCCGGGCGCGCCGAGGCAGAGGTTGTACTGCTCGGTCTCCTTGCGCGCGAAGCGAAGGCCGGGCGGCGGCGCCTTGACGAGCGGCGGCCGCACGCGCGTGCCCTTGGGCGGCGCGTCCGCCTTGCGCCGCCGCGCCGCGTCGAGGAGCCGGACGAGCCGCTCGTGCCCGAGGTTCCCGGCGGCCGCGACGACGACGTTGCCGCCGACGTACATCGACCGGTGGTACGCCCTGATCGCCCGTCGGCTGATCGAGGCGATCACGTCCGTGCTCCCGATCACCGGCCGGCCGAGCGGGTTGCCGCCGAAGACCGCCTCCGAGAAGAGGTCGTGGACGAGCTCCTGCGGCGTGTCCTCGACCATCGCGATCTCCTCGAGCACGACCTCGCGCTCCGAGTCGACGTCGGCGAACGTGGGCGCATAGACCATGTCCGTCATCACGTCGACCGCGTCCTCGAGGTGCGAGTCGGGAACACGTGCGTAGACGACGGTGTGCTCGCGGGACGTGGCCGCGTTCAGCTCGCCGCCGAGGGCGTCGAAGATCTCCGCGATCGCCTGCGCGCTGTACGAGCGCGAGCCCTTGAAGAGCAGGTGCTCGATGAAGTGCGACACGCCGGCGCGGTCGGCGCGCTCGTCGCGCGACCCGGCGCCGATCCAGAAGCCGATCGCCACGGAGCGGACGCTCGAGACGCGCTCCGAGATGACCCGCTCCCCCGTGTCGAGCTCGCTCAGGACGTACTTCTGCACAAACCGATCTTACGCGGCGAAACGCAGTCGCTCGCCCGCGCGCTTCGCCTCGTAGAGCGCCGCGTCGGCAGCGTGCACGAGCGCCTCGGGGTGGCCGGCGTCGCTCGGGTAGGCGGCCGCGCCGAAGCTCGCCCGAACGGTCTGGAGCGCGCCTTCCATCGCGACCGTGATCCGCTCCACGACGGACTCGATGGCGTCGGGATCGGCGTCCGGAAGGACGAGCGCGAACTCGTCGCCGCCGATGCGGAAGGCCTCGTCGGAGCGGCGGAGCGCGTCGCCGAGGATGCGGCCGAGCGTCCGAAGGGCCTCGTCGCCCGCGAGGTGCCCCTGCGAGTCGTTCAGGAGCTTGAACCGGTCGAGGTCGCAGAGGACGAGCCCGAAGGGGCGACCGGAGCGATCGGCGCGGGCCGCCTCCGAGTCGAGCCGCTCCATGAAGACGCGCCGGTTCAGGAGCCGCGTCAGGGGATCGTGGTCGGCCAGGAAGCGCAGCTCCTGCACGTGCTCGACGAGCGTGACCGCGGTCGCGGCCTGGTTCGCGAACAGGCGCAGGGCCTGGAGACGCTCGCGCGGCGGGAGAAGCCGGTCCTCGGGCTCGTCGGCCCAGATGACGCCGATCGTCTTCCCCGTCCGGTCGACGAGCGGGACGACGAGCCAGTGCCGGTTCCACGCCCACGGGCCGCGGCCGTTCAGGCGCGAGTGGTAGACGAAGAGCCCGGCGGTGAAGCGCCTCTGGCCCTCGTCGCTCGGCAGCAGGAAGCAGCCCTCGACCTCGAAGGCGGGATCGAGGAGCGGCGCGATGTCGGCCAGCGTCACCGGCGCCGAGAGCGTCTCGTCCCCGAGCGTCCAGCCGACCGCGGCCTGGGCGCTCAGGCGGCCGGTCGCCGACTCGACGAGCTCGATCGCGACGTGCTGGAACCCGAGCGCGTCGCGGACGCTCTCGCACACGGACTGGAAGATCTCGTCGGCGTCGAGGGTCTCGGAGAGCCGCGACGAGACGCGGAGCAGCTGCTCGAGCGCGGCCCGGTGGCGCGCGGCTTCGGCGGCGGCCTGGGCGCCCTCGACTGCAAGTGCTGCGTGCTCGGCGACCGCGACGAGCACGTCGAGGTCCTCGTCGCTCGGCTTGCGCCCCGAGCGCGGCTCGTCCACGGAGAGGATGCCGAGCAAGTGCCCGGCGCTGTGCCGCATCGGCACCATCAGGGCGTCCTCCGGGTGCCAGGCGTCGGGATCGTCGGTCGGCTCGATGTCCGGCACGAAGGTGGCCACGTCCGCGGCCCAGTCGAAGTGCTCGTGCGGGATCAGGTACGCGCCGCGGCGCAGGAAGCGGTCGTCGAGGAGGGGCCGCCAAGAGGCGAGGTCGCGTGCGTCGCCGAGCAGCGCCTCGCGCGCGCCGGGGTTGCCGTAGACGTTCGTGACCTGGAAGTCGTCCCACGCGGGCCGGTAGAGGTTGACCGCGACCGTCCCGAAGCCGAGGCACTCCGCGATCGTCCGGGCGATGGCCTCCAGGACCGCGTCGAGGTCGTCCTCGCCACGGACGAGGCTCGTGACCTCGAGGAGGCCGCGCAGGTGTGTCACAGTCGACTGTTTCTTCGCCACAGCAGTCGGAGCCGACAGAGGCTCGCCGCTTCCATCGACCGCACCTGCTCAGCTCATGAGCCCGGCCGAGGGATGGACCGAGCCAGTGGCCAAAGGGAGACTTACGCGCCGCCAATAGCTGACACTTGTGCAACTTCGCCGTATACTCGACACAACGATCACGAGGAGCGTGATGAGCAAGTCCCACCTCCGAGCACGATCGCGGCGGGTCGTCTGGCTGGCCGTGGTGGCATCAGCGGCCGCTCTGGCGCTCGCAGCCGGAATCAGCTGGGCGGCCAGCTACACGACCTACTACTGCGGAGACGCCCTCAACTACTGCACCGTCTACTCCGATGCGCCGAAGACGACTGCGAGCGTCGCGCTCCGGGACAGCAACGTCATCACCTGCAAGTACGGCTGCCACACGCGGGTGTACTACTACTCGGCGGGCACCGGCTCCTTCGGCGTCGTCCACACGAACGGGAGCTGCTGCGTGTACTACGAAGTCGGAAGCCAGGGCTACTACGTGTACTCGCGGTGCATCACCGACGCCGGCTACGGCTCGAACACGGCGCGCTGCTGGACGGACTGGCACACCTAAGGGGACACGTGAGACGCCTGCTCGCCTTCGCCACGACCGCTCTCGCCCTCACCGTCGCAGCATTCGTTCTCTCGGGTCGCCTGGGAGACGCCCGAGTTCATCGGGCTCTCGCGGTCCGGGCTGCTCACGGCGCCGGCGGGGTCCCGATCGGCGGCACGATCAAGATCAAGACTCTCGCAGACGCCAAGTCGTTCCTCTCCCGCGCCTCGATACGCGGGGACGTCGGGCTGACCGACGGTGAGATCGCGGCGACGCGGCCGATTTATCGCTTCGGCGCCGCGGCCGGCAGCTACGCCGCCGGCCTCGACGCCTACCGGGCTCCGCTTGCGAACGGCGGCTACTGCATCGCGTTCGCCGCGGCGGTGGGCTGTACCCGGACGCCGCCGAACGACACGGAGCCGCTCATCGGCCTCGCCCTCGATCCGGACGCCGAGCGCTCGGGCGAGCCGTTCGTCGTGGTCGGCATCAAGGCGCCGGACGTGCGGTCGGTCACCTATACGTGCGGAGGCCGTTCGTATCCGGCCGCGATCGCCGGCGACGTCGTGACCTTCGTCGCTCCGTCGTCGTCGCTCCGAGCGGACGACTGCACGCAGAACGCCACGCTCGCGAGCGGCGAGGTCGTCTCGAAAGGGGTGTAGGAATTCGAGTCGGGGCCGCGCAAGCGGCCCCGACCCTTCTACCTCCGCCCGCGGTCGCGGCCGCCTCGGCCGCGGTCGCGTCCGCCGCGCGGACGCTCTTCCTCGCGCTCGCGGGGCGGGGCGTTCTTCGCCCGCTCGATCAGCTCCTCCGGCTGGACGAGCGAGCCGTTCTCGTGCTTGGCGATCAACTTCAGGCCGATCCGGCCGCGTGCCTTGTCCACCTCCTGGACGAGCACGTCGAGCACGTCGCCGCGGTCGATCACGTCCTCGATGTGGCCGACGCGGCCCGGGCCTACGTTCGAGACGTGGAGCAGGCCGTCCGTGCCCTTCTTCAGCTCGACGAACGCGCCGAACTGCGTCGTCTTGACGACCTTGCCGGTGTAGGTGTCCCCCACCTCCGGCTCCTTCGTCAGCGCCTCGATCGCGGCGATCGCACCCTCCGCCTTCGGGCCGTCGGTCGCGTAGATGAGGATCGTGCCGTCCTCCTCGATGTCGATCTGTACCTCGTTCTCGGACTCGAGCGCGCGGATCGTCTCGCCGCCCTTGCCGATCACCATGCCGATCTTCTCGGGGTCGATCTTGACCGTCGAGATACGCGGCGCCGTCGCGGACAGCTCGGTGCGCGGCTCGGGGATCGCCTCGAGCATCTTCTCGAGGATGAACTCGCGCGCCCTCTTCGCCTGCTCGAGCGCGCCGCGCATGATCTCCTGCGTGACGCCGGTGATCTTGATGTCCATCTGGAGCGCGGTGATGCCCTCGCGCGACCCGGCGACCTTGAAGTCCATGTCCCCGAGGTGGTCCTCGGCGCCCTGGATGTCGGTCAGGATCACGTAGTCCTCGCCCTCCTTGACGAGACCCATGGCGATTCCGGACACGGGCCGCCTGATCGGCACGCCTGCGTCCATCAGGGCGAGCGTCGATCCGCAGACCGAGCCCATCGAGGACGAGCCGTTCGACTCGAGCGTCTCCGAGACGAGCCGGATCGTGTACGGGAAGTCCTCGAGCGGCGGGACCATCGGCTCGAGCGCCCGCTGCGCGAGCGCGCCGTGGCCGATGTCGCGCCGCTTCGGGCCGCGCATGAAGCCCGTCTCCCCGACCGAGTAGGGCGGGAAGTTGTAGTGGTGCATGTAGCGGCGCTCCGCCTCGAGGGAGAGGTCGTCGATCCGCTGCCCCTCCTTGGCGGTGCCGAGCGTGAGCAGGGTCATGATCTGCGTCTGGCCGCGCGTGAAGAGCGCCGAGCCGTGCGTGCGCGGGCTCACCGAGACCTCGCACTCGATCGGACGGATCTCCTCCGCGCCGCGACCGTCCGGCCGCCGCTTCTCGACGGCGATCTTCCGGCGCACGAGCTCCTTGTAGATCGCCTCGGCGGCCTTCTTGACGTAGCTCTTCGTCAGCGAGTCCTTCACCGCCGGCGCGTCGCCGTCGACGGTGGCCGGGCCGACCGGGAACGGCAGCTCGACGGTCTCGATAATCCGCTCGAAGAGCAGGTGCCGCTTCGCCGACTTGAGCTCCTTCGAGTCCTGCTCGGCCTCGGTCAGCGCGCGCAGGTCGGCCTCGAACTGCTCGTGCACCGGGCCCTTGACGGCGTCGAGCCGCGCGTTCTCGAGGATCAGCGCGAGGCTCTGGCGCATCTGCATCTGGCGCGTGACGTCCTCTTCCGTCGAGTCCATGCTGAGCGTCGGCAGGATCTCCTCGACGAGCGCCCCGGCCTCGCGCAGGCCGTCGGAGGCGATCCGCCGCCGGAGCTCCTCGCCGTGCTGGCCCTCGAGCTCCTCCGTCAGCGCCGGGTCGAGCCACTTCGGCTTCCCGGTCTCGCGCCGGAGCTCCTCCTGGGCCTCGCAGAGCTTCACGATCTCGACGTGGGCGAGCTCGAGCGCCTGGAGCAGCATGTCCTCGGGAACCTCGTCCGCGCCGGCCTCGACCATCGTCAGGCCTTCCTTCGTGCCGACGACGATCAGGTCGAGCGCCGACTCCTCGAGGTCGGGGAGGGTCGGGTTCACGACGAGCTCGCCGTCGATGCGGCCGATCCGGACGGCGCCGACCGGCCCGAGGAACGGGAGCGGCGAGATCATCAGCGCCGCCGAGGCGCCGTTGATGCACAGGATGTCGTGCGCCGTCACGAGGTCGGCGGACAGGACGGTGCAGATCACCTGCACCTCGTTCCGGAAGCCCTTCGGCCACAGGGGCCGGATCGGCCGGTCGATCATGCGCGCCGTCAGGATGGCGCGCTCCGTGGGCCGGCCCTCACGCTTGAAGAAGCCGCCGGGGATCTTGCCGGCGGCGTACATCCGCTCCTCGACGTCGACGGTGAGCGGGAAGAAGTCCGCGCCCTCCCGGGCCTCGGTCCTGCCCTGCGCCGTCGCGAGCACCATCGTCTCGCCGGAGCGGACGACGACCGCGCCGTCGGCCTGCTTCGCGAGCTTGCCGCTCTCGAACGTGATCTCGCGCCCGCCGACGGTGGCCGACACCGTCGTCTGGCGCTGCGTTGCTACTGCCATGTATTCCTCCACTCTTCGTGGAAGGTGGAGGTTTGAGTCAGCCACGCGGGCGGCGTGACTCGCTCAAACTTCCACCCTCCGTAGACGTAAATCCCGTGCCAGACGTCAGTCTGGCTTGGGCGTGCATAGATTTTTACCGCCTCAGACCGAGCTCCTTGATCAGTCCGCGATACCCCTCCAGGTCGTTCCGCTGCAAGTAGTTCAGGAACCGGCGCCGGCGGCCGACGAGCTTCAGCAGCCCGCGCCGTGAGTAGTGATCCTTCGGGTGCGCGCGCAGGTGCTCGGTGAGCTCGTTGATCCGTGTGCTGAGGAGCGCGATCTGAACCTGCGCCGAGCCCGTATCGGTCTCGCTGCGCCCGTGCTTCGAGATGATTTCCTGCTTCGCTTCCTTGGTGAGGGTCAACAAGACCTCCTGGTAGACGGCCCCGCGATCCCAGCGCGCCGCGAAGGAAGGACGCCTGCGGCCGAGGTCGCGGCCGGCGACTAGGGTAGCAACGATGCTCCGTCCCGGGCTCGCAGCGGGCCATCCGGCCACCGTCGAGGCCGGGATCGAGATCCTCGAGGAGGGCGGGACGGCGGCCGACGCGGCCGTCGCGGCCTCGCTCGCCTCCTGCGTCGCCGAGACGGTCATGACGGGGTTGCTCGGAGGCGGACATGCGATCTACCTCGACGGGGAGTCGGGGCGCGCCTCGAACCTGGACTGTTTCGTGGCCGTCCCGGGCCTGGGAGCCGAGCCGCGAGAGCCCGAGCTCCTCCACCTCGACGTCCCCTTCGGCGCGGAGCTCGTCCACTACGCGGTGGGGCCGGCCTCGTGCGGCGTCCCGGGGCTTCCCGCCGGGCTCGACGCGCTGTGGCGGTCGCACGGTCGGCTGCCGTGGCCGCGGCTCGTGGAGCCGGCGCTTCGCCTCGCGCGGGCGGGGACGCTCCTGCCCTCCGCCCACGCGGCCTGCCTCGCGATGCTCGCGCCGGTGATGACGATGAACGAGGGCGCTTCGATCTACTCGCCGGGCGGCGAGCTTCTGGGCTCCGACTCGATCCTGCGCCAGCCGGGCCTCGTAGCGGCGCTCGAGATCGTCGCCGCCGAAGGCGCGGGCAGCGTCTACCGCGGCTCGCTCGCAACCGCGCTGCTCGAGCTGATGGCGGAGCGTGGCGGCCTCGTCACGTGTGCCGACCTCGACGCCTACGAGGCGATCTGGAGCTCTCCGGCCGAGGGACGCTTCCTCGGTCGTCGTGTCGACACGCGACGCGGCCTGTCCGGCTTCCCGGCGACGTTCGAGCGCTTCCGGGGCGCGGGCATGGACGGCGAGCGGGCCCGGGTGCTCGCGATCCTCGACGCGCTGGGCGACGCCACGGCGCCGACGGGCGGCGGGGACACGACGAACCTCGTCGCGGCGGACGCTCGGGGGAGCGTCTGCGTCCTGACGACGAGCCTCGGCCTCGGCTCTGGAGACTTCCTCCCGGGCCTCGACCTGCACCTGAACAGCATGCTCGGCGAGGCCGATCTCGTGCAGGGCCCGCTCGAGCCGGGGTTCGTGCACGACGCGGACGGGATAGCGATCGCCGCAGGCGCGGCCGGAGGGACGCGGCTCCGCACGGCGCTCCTGACCGTGCTGGCGGGTGTGCTCGACGAGGGTGCGAGCGCCGACGAGGCCGTCGCGCGGCCGCGCTTCCACCCGGTCGGGCGGCTCGCGAACGCCGAGCCGGGCCTCAGCGACGAGGCGCTCGACGCGCTTCGCTCACGCGGGCTCGACGTCCGCGTCTGGGAGAGTCGCCACCACTACTTCGGCGGCGTGAGCGTGCTCACGCGCTCCGGCGGCGCAGGCGACCCCCGAAGAAACGGTGCGGCTGCGACGCCGGCGCCGGCCGGCTCTCCGGACGTTCGGTAGCCACCCAGCCGACGTACCCGCACTCCGGGCAGCCCGGATTAGCCTGCACCGTTCCGCCTCCCGCCGGCTTCGCATACACGGCGCCGCACTCGAGGCACCGGACGCTCTCGACGACGCGGAGGCTGTGTTGGGACAGCGCGTTCCGCTCCACGTAGGTAAGGACTCCGCAATTTGCGAAAACTTGCGCCTAGCTGACGTGCGGGCGCACGGCCTGGCGAGCGGCTTCCACGTCGCGTCCGATCTGCTCCACGAGGTCGGCCTCCGACGCGAAAGCACGCTCCTCGCGAAGCCGGGTCCAGAGCTCGATGACGAGCCGCTGTCCGTACAGGTCGCCCTCGAAGTCGAGGAGGAACGCCTCCACCCGGCGCTCTTCGCCGCCGTAGTGCGGGTTGGTCCCGATCGAGATCGCGGCGCGGTTCCCGTCGGCGGCGCCGGCATAGATCCCGTATGCGGGCACGAGGAGGGCCGGGTCCACGTCGAGGTTCGCGGTGGGGTAGCCCAGCGTCCCGCCGCGCTGATCGCCCGCGACCACCGTTCCCTCCACCTCCGGCGGCCGCCCGAGCGCTTCTACTGCGCGCTCGACCTCGCCGGCAAGCAGGAGACGCCGGATCTCCGACGACGAGATGCCGTCCACGAGCTCCACCGGCCGCACGTCGAAGCCCAGTCGCGCGAGCAGGTCAAGGTCGCCGGCCCGCCCGCGGCCGAAGCGGAAGTTCGCTCCCGCAGCGACGATCTCCGTCCCGATCGGGCGCAGCACCCGCTCCGCGAACTGCTCCGGCGTCAGCCGCGCGAGGTCGGGCGAGAACTCGACGACGAACGCCTCGTCGAGGTCGGCCGCCGCGAGCAGCTCGAGCCGTCGCTCGAGCGACGTGAGGAGCTCGATGCGGTTGCCGAGCGCTGTCCGCGGATGCGGCCAGAACGTCACGGCCGTCGAGACGAGTCCGTCGCTCGCCCGCGCGATGTCGAGCACCCGCCGGTGCCCCAGGTGGACGCCGTCGAAGGTGCCGAGCGCGACGGCACGGCGACCGTCCGGAAGCTCCTCCGGAGCCCTGGCGATCCTCATCGGCGGTCGAGGGCCGCGAGCGCCTCGTCCGGAGGGATCACCAGCTCCGGGTCGGCGTCCTCGACGACGAAGGGACCGACCTCGGTCCGGCGGAGCGTCCGACAATGCCCGCTTAATGCGTCGGCGATCGCACGCACATACGTGCCCGAGCTGACGCGGAGATCGAGCCGGACGGTGTCTCCGGTATACGCGATGACGTCGAGCGCGTCGACACGCGAACGGCGGAGCGGCATCTCCACGGCGACCCCCCGGCGGGCCAGCTTGTAGGCGCGCTCACCACCGATCTTGACCGCCGAGGCGGCCGGGATCGGCAGCTCGATCTCGCCCCGGAGGCCCGCGAGCCGTCGCTCGAGCTCGTCCTCCGACGGCGGCTCCAGCTCCTCGACGACCTCGCCCTCGGGATCGCCGGTCGAGGTTCGCGCCGTCAGCGCGACGTCCGTCAGGTAGCGCTTGTCCAGTCCGACGAAGCACGGCATCAGCTTAGTTGCTCTTCCGGACAACAAAACCAACAAACCCGACGCGAAAGGGTCGAGAGTTCCCGTATGGCCGGTGCGCGCACCCGTTCGCGCCCGAACCTGCCGCACGACGGCGAACGACGACGGCCCCGTAGGCTTGTCGACGAGGATCACGCCCGACGGCTCGAGCCCGCGAGGAGGCACCTAAGGCACCGCTTGCGGTGCCGCCGTCAGGACATGCAGGCTCCGCCTGCGCGTCCGTCTGAACCGACCGGTCGGGTCCGTCGTCACCCCCCGCGTCAAGCGGCAGACCGGCCGGTCGCTGCGAACTCGCGACGCACGAAGTCGGTGATCTCCTCGACCGAGGCGTCGCTGGAGAAGCCAGCCGCCTGCCGGTGCCCGCCGCCCCCCGAACGCCGGGCGATCGCGGAGACGTCGAGCTCGTCGACGCTCGAGCGCAGGCTGACGCGCCGGGTCGGCCCCTCGCCGTCGCGGCGCGGCGGCTCGCGGATCAGCACCGCCATCTCGGCGCCCTCGACCGCCCGGAGGTAGTCGATGATCCCCTCGGAATACGGCTCGGCCGCGCCCACCTCCGTGAAGTCGGTGCGCAGGAGGTACGAGACCACGATCGCTCCCCCTTCGAAGACCTGGGCTCGATCCAACGCTCGCGCCAGGAGCTTCAGCTTCGCGAACTGCACCGATTCGTAGACGCCTTGGAAGATTCTGTGCACGTCGGCGCCGGCCTCCACCAGCTCGGCGGCGAGCCTCAGCGCCTTCGGGGTGGTGTTCGTGTACTGGAAGCGGCCAGTGTCGGTCACCAGTGCGATGTAGAGCGCCTCGGCGATCTCGGGGGTCAATTGCACGCCGAGCTCGCGGAAGACGTCCCGGAGCACCTCGCCCGTCGACGAGGCCCCGGGATGGATGAGGTTCACGCCCCCGAAGCGCGTGTTGTCGTGGTGGTGGTCGACGTCGACGACGAGCAGCACACGCTCGAGGATCGACGGATCCGCGATCCGGGTCTCGTTCGCACAGTCGACGGCGAGCAGGACACGGCTCTCCGCGTCCTCGGGCCAGTCGCGGCGGAGCCCTTCGAGCGCCATGAACGCGTACTCGCCCGGGAGCGGAGCGTCGCCGTGGAGCGTCATCACGACGTCCTTGCCGAGCTGCTCGAGCCCGAGCTTCGCGGCCAGGAGCGAGCCGAGCGCGTCGCCGTCCGGGTTCTCGTGCGTGGTTACGACGAAGCGGTCGTGCGAGCGAAGGGCTTTTACGACCGCGGCGAGATCATTCGTCTCCGGCGAGCTCATCGATGAGTTGTGTCATGCGGACCCCACGCTCGACCGAGGGATCGTACTCGAAGGCCAATTGGGGGGTCCGCTTCATTCTCAGCTGACGCGCCAGCCGCGCCTGGAGGACGCCGTGCGCGGCGGCGAGTCCCTCCAAGCTCCGCTCGCGCTTCCGCTCCGAGCCCAGCACGCTCACGAAGACGCGGGCGTGGCGAAGGTCGGCTGACGTTCGGACGCCGGTGACCGTGACGAAGCCGATCCGGGGGTCCTTCAGCTCGCCGATGCCCTCGGAGAGCACCTCCTTCACCGCCTCGTCGACCCGTCGCATGCGCTCACCCATCGAGGGTAACCACCTCCCGCGTGCGCGGCCCGAGCTCCCACTGCTGGCCGTTCAGGTAGCGCTCCGCCTCGTCGAGCAGCCGCTCCGCCTCCCGCGCCTCGCGGGCGACGCACGCCACGGTGAGCCGCGAGCGCTGCCACAGCTCGTGGTGGTCGACCTCCGCGACCGACGCGCCGAACCGATTCTGGAGCTGCGCCTTCGCCGAGCGCACGAACTTGCGCTTCCCCTTCAGGGAGCCCGCCTCGGGAAAGTGCAGGTCGACCGAGAGGATGGCGACGTAACCCATGCCCATCGCGACCATTCTGCCGCGGCACCGACGGTCGGACGCAGACCGGCGCGTTAGGCGGGCGCCCGAAACGACCGGTCGACCCGCCTCTGCCTACGCGGGCGCCGCTAAGGCACCGCTTGCGGTGCGCCGTCTGAAACGACCGGTCGAGCCGCCCTGCGTCTACGCCGGCGCCGGCGCCGGGTTCTCGGACAGGTCGGTGCGCTCGACCTGGCGGGTCTCGAAGACCTCGAAGACGTCACCCTCGCGGAGGTCGTTGAAGCCCTCGAGGAGGATGCCGCACTCGAAGCCCTCGGCCACCTCGCGCACGTCGTCCTTGAAGCGCTTGAGCTGCGCGATCGTCGTCTCGTGGATGACCGTGCCGTCGCGGACGATCCGGGCGCGGGCGCCGCGGCGGACGACGCCGCGCGTGACGTAGCAGCCGGCGATCGTGCCCAGGCGCGAGACGCGGAAGAGCTGCCTGACCTCGACCTCGCCGAGCGCCTCCTCGGTCTCGACGGGCCGGAGCATGCCGACGAGCGCCTGCTCGATGTCCTGCGTGAGCTGGTAGATGACGCGATAGGTGCGGATGTCGACGCCCTCGCGCTCGGCGAGCGCGCGCGCCTCGGCGCTCGGCCGCACGTTGAAGCCGACGACGAGCGCGTTCGACACCGATGCGAGGTTCACGTCGTTCTCGGAGATCGCGCCCACGCCGGTGTGGATGACGTTCACCCGCACCTCGGGGTGCTGGATCTTCTGCAGCTCGGACACGGCCGCCTCGACCGACCCGTCGACGTCGCCCTTGACGACGAGGTTCAGGTCCTGGACGCCGCCGGCCTGCATCTCGTCGAAGAGGGTCTCGAGCGTCGGCCCCGTCTTCGCCTGCTGCGCGAGCTGCTCGCGGCGCAGCCGCTCGCCCCGCACGTTCGCGAGGTGGCGTGCCTGGCGCTCGTTCTCGACGACGCGGCAGAGCTCGCCGGCGGGCGGCGGCTTGTCGAAGCCGAGGATCTCGATCGGCTCGCCCGGCCGCGCCTCGCGGACGCGATCGCCGCGGAAGGTGTAGAGCGCGCGCACCTTGCCCCAGGCGTCGCCGGCGACGACCGCGTCGCCGACGCGGAGCGTGCCGCGCTGGACGAGCATCGTCGCGACCGGGCCGCGGCCGACGTCGAGGCGTGACTCGATGATCGGGCCGGACGCCTCGGCCTTCGGGTTCGCCTTCAGCTCGAGCTCGGCGTCCGCGACCAGCAAGACCTTCTCGAGCAGGTCGTCGAGGCCGGTCTTCGCCTTCGCGGAGACCTCTGAGAACTGCGTCGTCCCGCCCCACTCCTCGGGCTGGAGACCTTCCTGCGCCAGCTCGTTCCGCGCACGGTCGGGATTCGCCTCCGGGAGGTCGACCTTGTTGATCGCCACGACGATCGGGACGCCGGCCACGCGCGCGTGCGAGATCGACTCGCGCGTCTGCGGCATGACGCCGTCGTCGGCGGCCACGACGAGGACGGCGATGTCCGTCACCTTCGCGCCGCGGGCGCGCATGGCCGTGAAGGCCTCGTGACCGGGAGTGTCGAGGAAGCTGATGCGGCGCCCGTCGTGGTCGACCTGGTAGGCGCCGATGTGCTGCGTGATGCCGCCCGCCTCGGTCTCGACGACGGCGGTCTGGCGGATCGCGTCGAGGAGCGTCGTCTTGCCGTGGTCGACGTGGCCCATGATCGTGACGACCGGCGGGCGCTCCTCGAGGTCGGCCTCGCTGTCCTCGTAGACCTCCGGCTCCTCGTCCTCGTCCGCGATGTGCTTGATGGTGATCTCGCGGTTCACCTCGGTGGCGATCAGCTCGATCTCGTCGTCCGTCAGGGACTGCGTGATCTGGACCATCTTCCCCAGGTTCATCATGACCTTGATGATCTGGGCCGCCGGGATGCCGAGCGCCTGGGACAGGTCGCGGACGGACACGCCCGACTCGACCGTGACCGGCCCGGTCGGGTGGACGACCTCGCGCCGCTCCTTCGGCCGCGAATCCTGACGCTGCTCGCGCGCCTGACGCCCGTCGCGCGGGCGCGCCGCGCCGGAGTCGATCACGACCCGGCGGCGCCGGCCGGGTCCCCCCGCGCCGCCGCGCGGGCGCATCGGTCTGTTCGGACGGTCAGCCATCGACACCAGTGTAAAGCCGGGTCAGCGTCGGATCGATCCTCACCGTGCGCCGGAGCGTGCGGGCGAAGCCGCGATTCGCGGCCGCCCGTTCGAAGCACGCGAGGCGGCGACACGTGTAGACGCCACGCCCCTCGAGCACGGGCCCCGGGGTCAGCGCCCCGTCGCGCGCGACGAAGCGGACGAGCTCGCGCTTCGGCGCCCGCCGCCCGCAGCCGGCGCAGGATCGGATCGGCTCACTGGGCAGCCGGCTCGCCCTCCTCCTCGGCGGCGGGAGCGGCGGCGACCTCCTGCTCGACGGCCGTGTCGCCCTCGTTCGCCGTCGCCGCCTCGGCAGGCGGCTGCGCGCCGTCGCCGGCGGGAGCCTCCTGACCCTCGAGCGCCTGGTGCGCCGGCACGCCGCAGAAGCGCGAGCCCGGCAGCGCGGCGTTCGGACAGCGCTTGCCGTTGGAGAGGATCGCGCCGCAGCGACCGGTGAACTCCTCGCCGGAGTCACCGCCGCCGTAGGCAGCGTCCGCCTCGGCCTGCGCGAACTCGGAGTCGGACTGGATGTCGACCTTCCAGCCGGTCAGGCGCGCGGCGAGACGGGCGTTCAGGCCCTCCTTGCCGATCGCGAGCGCGAGCTGGTCGTCGGGGACGACGACGGTCGCGTCACGAGTCTCGTCGTCGATGTACACCTCGCGCACGCGCGCGGGCGACAGTGCCTTCGCGACGAAGCGCGCCGGCTCCGTGTTCCACGGGATGATGTCGATCTTCTCGCCGCGGAGCTCGGAGACGACCATGCGGACGCGCGAGCCTCGCGGGCCGACGCAGGCGCCGACGGGGTCGACGCCCTGGGCGTGCGACTCGACCGCGATCTTCGACCGGTAGCCCGGCTCGCGGGCGACGCCGCGGATCTCGACGAGCCCGTCCGCGATCTCGGGCACCTCGAGCTCGAAGAGCGTCTTGATCAGCTCCGGATCGCGCCGCGAGAGGATGACCTGCGGGCCCTTCGTGCCCGACCGCACCTCGGTGATGACCGCCTTGATGCGCGAGCCCTGCTCGTAGCGCTCGCCGTCGACCTGCTCGGAGCGAGGCAGCAGCGCCTCGACCTTGCCGAGGTCGACGAGCACGTTGTTGCGGTCGCCGGCCTGCTGGACGATGCCGGTCACGACCTCGCTGACGCGGTCGACGTACTCCTCGTACATCATCTCGCGCTCGGCCTCGCGGATCCGCTGGAGGATGACCTGCTTCGCCGTCTGCGCGGCGATGCGGCCGAAGTTCTCCGGCGTCACGTCCTCACGCTTGACCTGGTCCTCTGGGACGTCCGACCAGTCGATGTCCAGGTCGTCGTCGGTAACGAGCGTGTGCGAGCGCTCGCCGGACTCGATCTCCAGCCGCTCGAGCTCGTCGAGCGTCCGCTCGCGCGCCTCGTCGAGAAGGCGCTCCTCGACGTCGGGGGGCAGCTCGATCGAGAAGACGCGGAACTCGCCGTCGTCCGGGTCGAGCTCGACCGTCGCATGGCGCGACGCGCCCGGCGTCTTCTTGTACGCGGCGAGCAGCGCGTCCTCGAGCGCGTGGATGAGCGTGTTCTCCTCGATCCCCTTCTCGCGTTCGATCGTCTTGACCGCTTCGATGATCTCTCGGCTCATGTCGCTACCCCTCGTCGATCACGTTGCCCCGCACGACCTCGTCGTACGGGATGAGCACGGGCTCGGCGCCCTTGGCGCCCAGGCGGAAGCTCTCGTCGCCGGCGGCGAGGACCTCGCCGCGGAACCGCTTCCGGCCGCCGATCTCCTGCGACGTCCGCACGGAGACCCTGCGGCCGACCGCCCCCGCGAAGTGCGCCGGCTTGCGGAGCGGCCGCTCGAGGCCCGGCGAGGAGACGTCGACCGAGTAGCGGTCGAGGTATCCCCGCAAGAGGTTCGTCACGCGCTCGCAGAGCGCGTGGTCCACCCCGGTCGGATGGTCGACGTAGACGCAGAACCGCTGCGGCGACACGAGCTCGACGGCCAGCACCTCGACGCCCGGCAGGCCGGCTTCGACCTGCTGGATCACCTCGCGCTGGAGCGTCTTCTCGGTTCGCCGTACGTCCTGCAAGCTACGTCCTTTCTCAAAAAAAACGGGCGCGGAGCGCCCATTTCGCCAAGCCGGTGAAATGTGGTTCGGCAAGGATAGCAAGCGGGAAAACGTCTGGTCGCCGGGCCATAATCGCCGCGCCAGGGGATGTCCTTGCACGGCGGGACGCTTGTCGGCATGGCGATCGAGCTTCCGATCGGCATGACGAGACGCCCCGGCAGTTCATAGGAGCTCAGACGCGTCTGGCGCTGCCAGCAGCGAAGCTCTATGTGTCGAGGACGATCGTGACCGGGCCTTCATTGGTGAGCTCGAGTCGCATTCGCGCGCCGAAGACGCCGGTCGCGACCTCGACTCCGACCACGCGCAGGGCAGCGCAGAAGCGCTCGTAAAGCGACTCCGCTTCCTCCGGCGGGGCGGCATCGGTGAAGCTCGGCCGGTTCCCTTTGGCCGTATTCGCAAGAAGCGTGAACTGGCTGATGACGAGAGCGGCGCCGCCCACGTCCACGAGGCTTCGGTCGAAGCGGCCTTCGTCGTTCTCGAAGATCCGCAGGCGCGCGACGCGCCCGGCCAGCCGCTCGGCCGCGGTCACGTCGTCTCCTCGCGCGACCCCGAGGAGGACGCAGAGCCCGGCGCCGATCTCGCCCCGCACCTCCCCTTCGACTCGAACGCTCGCCTGCGAGACGCGCTGGACGACGGCTCTCACGGCCTCGACCCACCCGAGTCCCATCGACCGGTCATCTCAGACGGACGCACAGGCGAAGCCTGCGCGTCCTGATAGCGGCATCGCAAGCGACGCCTTGGCTCAACCGAGGTCGAGGATCCGCGACGCGTAGTGCTCGCTCGCGGGGCGGAGCGAGCTCGCCAGCTTGTAGTGGCCGTTCGCCTCGGTCGCGCGGCCCTGCTTCTCGAGGCAGCGGCCGAGCGCGTAGTGCGCGTAGTCGTCGGCCGGCGAGAGTTCGAGCATCTTCCGGAACTCGGCCTCCGCCTCCTCCCAGCGGTGGATGCGGAAGTACGCGATCCCGAGCGCCTCGCGGATCGAGGCCTTGTCCGGCTCGCGGCGCTTCGCCTTCTCGAGCGCCACCGTCGCCTGCGCGGCGCGGCCCTTCTTCAGGTGCGCGCGGCCCTGCTGGAAGAGGTTGTAGGTCTCGCTCACGTCACCCCGAGGTACGAGAAGTTCTCCTTCACCAAGTCAAGCGCAGACGTCAAGTCCCGTGTCGCCCCGATCTCGATCCCCCGGATCTCGGCTCCCGAATCGACCGCGAGCTGGAACGCGCTCGCCAGCTCGTACGGAGGTTTGCCCGGCAGCGGGTCGAGGAAGCCCGCCACCGCCGAGCCGACGAGCCAGAGGGGCGCACCGCCGATCGGGTTCTCCGGATCGTCGTCCAGGACGCGCTCGACGCGGCCCTCGACGATTCGGAGCGGCATGCGGTGCGGCGGGCTCGGCGGCGGCTCACGCCGGCCCGCGATCGCCCCCTGCGCGCGGGCGCCCTGGGCGAGGAAGCGCGCGAGGTCGTCGGGCGCGAAGACGGTGTCGGCGGCGGTCACGACGACGGGTGGTCGGGCGCCGGCGCGGAGCGCGCGCAGCACGGCGTCGGCCGAGCCGAGCGACTCCGGCTGGCGGACGTACGAGACGGCGAGCCCGAACGCCGTGCCGTCGCCAACGAGGATCTCGACCTGCTCGGCGAGGTGGCCGGTGACGAGCGTGGCGCGCTCGATCCCGGCCGCGGCGAGGTCGCGTAAGAGCCTTCCGATCACCGGGCGTCCGTCGATCGGCAGGACGGGCTTGGCCCAGCGCTCGGTCAGCGGGCGCATGCGCCGCCCCTCGCCGGCGGCCATTACGACCGCCTGCATCTAGCCGCTGAAGCCCAGGGAACGGAGGGAGAGGAGGCCGCGGGCGCGCTCGAAGCGAGTGAGGTTGATGCGCAGCTCGCGCTCGACGCGGCGCAGCTCGCGTCTCGCCCGACGGGCGGCCGCGCGCGCGCCCTCCGGGGGCCCGAAGCGCGCGGCGTCCACCGCGTCGACGAACGGCTCGACCCGCGCGCCGAGCCCGTCCGCGACGCCGGCCAGCTCGGCGAGCGTGCTGCTCGACGGGACCGCCATGCCCTGGTCGGCGAGGTAGTCCGCGAGCTCGCGCCGGCAGGCGGCGGCGAGCTGGCGCGGGTCGCGCGTCAGGTACCGCGCCCGACGGACGAGGAGCTTCGCGAGCACGATCGCCGCCGCGAGGCCCAGGGCCACGAGCGCGAGGAGCCGGAGCAGGCTCGCGTGCCCGGCGCCCCCGCCTCCGTGCGACAGCGGCCCGCGCCGGCGGGTCGCGCCCGCGCCTTCGGGCGACGGCGTGGACGGATCCCGCACCCCGAACTCGGTGTTGAGCTTGAACTGGTGCGGATCGGGCACGGTCGCGGCGGCCGCGAGCGTGAGCAGCCGCACGGCCGTGGAGATGTCGAACCTCGGCGACGAGGCCGAGTAGCGCGACGAGAGGGTCCCGCGGCCCGGCGTCGGGTCGAACGGCAGCCAGCCGTAGCCGCGGAACCAGGCCTCGACCCACGTGTGCGCGTCGTGGTCGGTCACCGTCCACGTGTGGTGGCCTGGGTCGTACGAGCCGCTCGTGAAGCCGGCCGCGACGCGCGCGGGGATGCCGACGTAGCGGAGCATGAGCGCCATCGCGCCCGCGAAGTGCTGGCAGTAGCCTCGCTTCGTCCGGAGGACGAAGTCGGCGAGCGGCGCGTCGCCTTGCCGCCCCGGCCGCTCGTCGTAGGTGAAGCCGCCCGTCCGCCGGAACCAGGTCTCGAGCGCGATCGCCGCCGCGTACGGCGTCGTCGGGCGCCCGACGACGCGCCGCGCCTGCGCGAAGAGCGGCACGTAAGGCCGAAGGATCCCGTCCAGGCGGTGCGTCTGAAACAGGTGGCGGACGACGGCGTCGCGGTCGGGCACGTCGAACGGCGGCACGGTGAGGCCCGGCTCGACGTCGAGGTAGCCCTCAGTGACGAGCGCGTTCGGGTAGGAGCCGGGGGAGCGCGCGAGATCGGTCGCGCTCGGCTGCGGCGCGAAGCTCCACGCGGTGTAGGTCTGGTCGCTCGTGAGGTTCTGGGGCGCGACCGCGACGCCGTCCCGGCCGAGGCGGACGTCGCCGAGCGTGCGCCGGTTGTACGTGAACCCGATCGGGATGCTCGCGCCGACGAGGTGGCGGTCCTGGAGCGCCCCGACGGTCACGTCCTGCCTCTCCACGTGCTTGCCCTGTTGCGCCGCGGCCGGCAGCAGCGGATCCCGCCCGGCGGCGGCTGGTGTGAGCCGCTCCACCCAGCCGCGGCCGTCGAACACGTCCAGCGTCGTCGCGCGCCAGTAGAGCGAGGTCGGCGAAGCCTTGATCCGCAGGACGGTCGTGACCTTCTTCGGGAAGTGGAGGCCCGAGTAGTCGGAGCGCCAGACGTACGAGACGCTGACCGGCGTTTGCGGACGCGTGTAGAGATCCCAGCTCTGCCAGCCGAGGAGCTCGCTCTTCGCCACCGCGGGCGAGCTCGCGGCGGCGACCGCGCAGAGGATCACGGCTGCCCCGGCGGTGACTGCGCGGCCGAGCGTTCCCCAGTCGTGCGCCGCGAGGCCGGCGAGGAGGACGAGCGCCGCGCCGAGCACGACGGCGCCGCGCAGGAGCTCGTTCCCGCCCGTGAGGAGCGTCGCCGGCCACCCCGCGCCGACGACGAGCACGAGCACTGCGGCGACGGCGCGCCGCGCGGCGACCGCGAGCGCGAGTGCGACGCAGAACCCGAAGACCGCCAGCAGGAGGACCGAGTGCATGCGCGGGTGGGCGCCCCAGGAGCGGGCCGAAGAAGTCGTGCTGGCGGTCGAACGGGCGCGCGTCGAAGACGGAGAGCCCGAAGGCGGAGTGCACCGCCAGGACGAGCACCACGACGCCGACGCCGATGCGGGCGGCGAGCGGACGGACGAGCGCCGGGCAGAGGGCGAGCAGGATGATCCAGAGCGCCTGCTGCCCCGAGCCGTGCGGGCGCTCGAGGCGCAGCCAGTTCGCGGCCACGACCGCGGCCGGGAAGACGTAGATCAGGGCCGTCCTACGCACGCGCCGCTCCCGGAAGCTCGGGCGCGCCGAGGCTGGCAGCGAGGTCGTCGCCGCGGCGGAGGACGGCGACCGGGACGCCCGCCGCCTGGAGCCGGAGCAGCGCCGGCTCGGGGCGCCGCGGCGCGGCGCCGTTCGCGAAGGACGCGGAGTCGACGTACACGAGCGAGGCGCGCCGGCGGGCCAGCACGCGCTGGACGAGCCGGTCGACGAGCTCGGGGGCGATCCGGGCCGTGACGACGACGAGGTCGAGGGCGCGCGCGGCCGGGCTCTCCTCGACCGCGAGCAGCGTCGCGAGCGGGATCCGCCCCGTCGGCTCCACGGCGGCGAGGAGCTCGAGCGCCCGCCGCCAGTCGCCGTCGGAGGAATGGACGCGCTGGGCTTCCGCGGAGGCCGAGTTCACGACCAGGACCGATCGGCGGCCGCGGCGCACGTGCGCCTGCAGGATCGAGCCGGCCGCGCGCACCTGGACGTCGAAGCTCGAGCCCACGGCCGCGCTCTCGTCGGCGTCGAGGAGCACCGCGACCTCGTCGCGCGGCGAGTCCTCGAGGTCCTTGACCATCAGCTGGCCGCGACGCGCCGTGGAGCGCCAGTGCACCTTGCGCAGCGACTCACCGTGCTCGTACTCGCGCACGCTGTGCAGCTCGAAGCCGCTCGGGCGGCGCAGGAGCAGCCGACGGCCGTCCGGCGAGTGCGCGCCGGTCTCGGAGAAGAGGCGGTCGAGCTCGACGAGGCGCGGGTAGACGAGGAGCGCACCGCCGCCCGGAAGCTGCACCTCCGCCCGCTCGAGCCCGAACGGGTCCTCGAGGAGCGCGCGCGCCTCGCCGAACGGGTAGCGCCCGCGCGGCAGCGCCCGCAGCACGTAGCTGCCGAAGAGGCGCCGGTCGCCGCGGCGGAGCGGGACGCGGCGCTCGCCGAGCCGTCCCACCTCGTCGACGAGGACGACCGAGACCGGGAGCACGCGGCTCTCCGGCTGGAGCTCGAGGTGGACGCGCAGGTCCTCGCCCTCGAGCTGCTCGTGCGCGCTCGTCGTGCGCACGAGGCGCATCGGCTTCTTCGCCAGCCGGACGGAGGCCCACGCGAAGAGGACGACGAGCAGGAGGCCGGTCGCGATCGGGTACAGCGGCTTCGAGCCGAACGCCCAGGCGGCGAGGTACGTGGCGACGCCGAGCGCGAGCGCGAGCCGGCCGTTCTTCGTCACACGGGAACCGGCGTACGCTCCAGCGCCTCGCGCACGACGTCGCCGCCGGAGAGGCCGGCCGAGCGGGCCTCGGGCGCGAGGATCAGCCGGTGCGCGAGCACGGCGGGCGCGACGGCCTTGACGTCGTCCGGGACGAGGAACTCGCGGCCGTCGGCGAGCGCGAGCGCCTTCGCGACGCGGAGGAGCGCGATCCCCGAGCGCGGGCTCGCGCCGAGGTAGAGCCGCGCGTCCGAGCGCGTCTGCCGCAGGAGCGCGACGACGTAGCGGTTGACGCTCTCCTCCACGTAGATCGCCTTCGCCTCGTCCGCGAGAGCCATGGCCTCCTCGGCTGTCGTCACCGGCTCGAGCGCGTCGAGCGGCGGCTCGCTCGTCTGCTCGGTGAGCATCTTGGCCTCGTCCGCGAGCGGCGGATAGCCGAGCGAGAGCCGCATCGTGAAGCGGTCGAGCTGCGCCTCCGGGAGCGGGTACGTGCCCTCGTACTCGATCGGGTTCTGCGTGGCCATGACCATGAAGGGCCGGACGAGCTCGTGGGTCTGCCCGTCGATCGTGACCTGGTTCTCCTGCATGCACTCGAGCAGCGCGGCCTGCGTCTTCGGCGAGGCGCGGTTGATCTCGTCGACGAGCAGGAGGTTGGCGAACACCGGCCCGGGCTTGAACTCGAACTCGTTCGAGCGCTGGTTGAAGACGTTCACGCCGGTCACGTCCGAAGGGAGCAGGTCGGGTGTGAACTGGAGCCGCGAGAACGACGCCTCGAGCGAGCGCGCGAGCGCCTTCGCGAGCATCGTCTTCCCGACCCCCGGAAAGTCCTCCAGGATCAGGTGCCCCTCGCTGATCAGGCAGAGGACGCAGAGCCGCAGCGTGTCCTCGGGCGCGTGCA
>VAXK01000227.1 GCA_005885565.1 Actinomycetota bacterium | reverse complement strand
GTCCGGCGGCGTGCGGTCGACGGTGACGGTGACGACGTCGCTCGCGGTGTGGCCGGTGCGGTCGAAGGCGACGGCCCGGAGCGCCCGGTCGCCGTCGGCCGGGAGCGGCCAGCCGGCGCTCCACGGAGCGGACGTGGCGGTGCCGAGCGCGTCCCAGGTGCCGGTGGCGCAGCCGGCGCTCGCGTCACTGCATGCGAAGAAGTCGACGTGGTCGATGCCGCTCCCGCCGTCGGCGGCGGCCGCGGTGACCGTGCGCGGGTCGGGGGAGGCCGCGTTCACGTACGAGCCGGCCGTCGGCGAGGAGATCGAGACCGTCGGCGGGTGGTTGTCGACGCGGACGCCGATCACGAGCGCCGAGGTGGTCTCGTTCCCCGCCCGGTCGGCTGCCCGGGCGCGCAGGTCGTACAGGCCGTCGGTGAGGGCGGTCGTGTCCCAGGCGGGCGGCGTAGCCGTCCAGTCGTTCGCGCCCGCCCGGGAGTACTCGTAGGTGACCGACGCGACGCCGGAGCCGTCGCTGTCGTCCACGTCGGCGCCGAGCGAGACGACGCCGGCGACGTTCGCGCCCGGATCGTGGAGCGTCACCGTGGGCGGCGTGTCGTCGACGCGGACGTTCGACCGCACCT
Source organism: Actinomycetota bacterium (assembly GCA_005885565.1). Taxonomy (GTDB): domain Bacteria; phylum Actinomycetota; class Thermoleophilia; order Gaiellales; family Gaiellaceae; genus AC-50. The sequence continues at coordinate 3,892 of VAXK01000227.1, read as the reverse complement.
CCGAGATGCTCGTGTTGCCGGCGACGTCCGTCGCGACGGCGCGCACGTCGTACAGGCCGTCGCCGCTTCCGGACGTGTCCCAGCTCGTGGGGACGGTGCTCCAGGTGGCCATGCCGGCCGGGGAGATCTCGTAGCGCACGCTCGCGACGCCCGAGCCGCCGAGGTCGTCCGCGGTCGCCGAGAGGGCGACGGTGCCGCTGACGATCGAGCCGGGGTCGCCGAGGCTGACGGCGGGCGGGGTGTTGTCGACCCGCCGTCCGGCGACCGGATCGGAGGTCGTGACGTTGCCCGCCGCGTCGCGGGCGACGGCGCGCAGGTCGTAGAGACCGTCGGCGAGCGACGTCGTGTCGAGGGCGGCCGTGTACGGCGCGGAGGAGTCGGTGTCGATCGGGGTCCACGAGCCCGAGCCGGCGGGCGCGATCTCGAAGCGCACGGACTCGACGCCCGCGCCGGTGTCGTCGGCGCTTGCCGTGAGGGTGACGGCGGAGCGCAGGTTCGCGCCCGGGTCGTCGAGCGAGACCGTCGGCGCGGTCGCGTCGACGAGGACGACATGCGCCGACGCGTAGACGGTCTCGTTGCCGACGTCGTCGGAGACGCGGTAGCGGTACTGCGCGCACGTGCCCTCGGCCGGCGTGTCCGGGCTCGTGACGGTGTGCCAGGCGCCCCATGCGCCGCAGCCGGAGCCCGTGAGCGGCGCCGTCCGGCCCTCGAGCTCGGCCGAAGCGGCGTCGAGGCCGGAGCCGGAGTCGGAGCCGGGATCGGTCGCGATCGTCACCGGCAGCGCGGCGTAGCCGTCCGGGTAGTCGACCGAGCCGCCGGCGGGCGCGGTCGTGTCGGGCGTGACCGTGAAGGACGAGCTCGAGCTCGAGCCGGCGCCGTTCCAGGCCTCGACGGCCTGCGCGCCGCTCGCGCCCGCGGCGGCCGTCCAGGAATAGCTCGCGTCGTAGGGCGAGGAGCTCACCGTCTGCGCGTCGCCCCCGAAGACGGCCGGGAAGTCGACGTGCGCGATCCCGGACTCGCCGTCGGTCGTCGCCGCGTGCACGGTGACCGAGCCCGCGTTCGAGCCCTGCGGGTTGTAGAAGAGCGTCGTCCCGGAGACGTGCTCGAACGGCGAGCTCTCGGTGAGCGTGAGCGTCGGGCCCGTCGGCGGCGTGGAGTCGTAGCGGACGACGTTCGACGACGTGTAGACGGTCTCGTTGCCGACCCGGTCCGAGACGCGGTAGCGGTAGCGCGCGCAGACGCCGTCGGGAAGCGTGTCGGGGCTCGTCACGGCGTCCCACGAGCCGTACGTGCCGCAGCCGCCGTACGCGAGCGGCGCCGTCGAGCGCTCGCTCGTCGCGCCGCCGAGCGCGAGGCCGGACTCGCCGTCGGTGCCGGCGTCGACCGAGATCGCCACGGAGCCGGTTGCGCTGTAGCCGCCCCCGTAGGAGATCGAGCCGCCGCTCGGCGCCGTGCCGTCGGCCTTCACGTGGAGGCTCGCGGTCGCGTCGAGGCCGGCGCCGTTCCGGCCGTGGACGGTGACGGTCCCCGGCTCGGCCGGGCTGCCGGAGTACGAGTAGCTCGCCTGGAACGGCGCGGTGGCGTCGGTCGAGGCGGGGCCGAAGCTTGCGAGCGCGGGGAAGTCGACCGCGGCCGCGCCGGACTCGGCGTCGGCGAGCGTCGCCGCCAGGTCGAACGAGCCGGAGCCGCCGGGCCGGTACCAGAGCGTACCCGTGCCGGCGTTCCAGGACGTGTCCTCTGTGGGCGAGGCGGCCGTGACGCTCAAGCTCGGCGCGCTCGCATCGACGTGCACGACCTCGGTCGCGACCGGCTCGGCGTTCCCGACGGTGTCCCACGCGCGGAACTTCACCGTCGTCGTCTGGGACACGTCGAAGGCGCCCAGGTACGCCTGGCCGCTCAGCAGCGTGGGGTCGCTGCCGTCGGTGGTGTAGCGGATCTGGGTGACGCCGGAGCCGGTGTCGGCGGCGTCGAGGGTGACGCTGACGGGGGCGGCGGTGTGCCAGCCGGCGCAGGGGGCGCCGTCGCAGGCGATCGTCGTGGTCGGGGCGGTGCCGTCGGGGGTGACGGTGAAGGAGGTGGGGGCGGAGGCGAGGCCGGCGCCGTTGGTGGCGGTGACGTCGTTGGGCTCGCTCGGGTCGGCGGCGCTTCCGTCGAAGCTGTAGTCGCCGCCGGTTCGTGTCCAGCCGCTTCCGAGGTCGGGGTAGCCGTAGGAGGCGACGCCGGACTCGGAGTCGCTCGCCGAGGGGGTGAGGGTGAAGCCGCCGCTCGCGCCGGGGCGGTAGTAGAGGGTGTCGCCGCTCGCGCTCGCGTTCGTGAAGCCGGAGTAGGAGAGGGTCGGCGCGGACGGCGCGTCGCTGTCGACCTCGACCGTGGCGCTCGCGCCGGCCTGCGTGCCGCGGTTCGCGACGCGGTCGGAGACGCCGTAGCGGTAGCGGTAGCAGTGCCCCGACTGGACGCTCGTGTCGGCGCCGCCGGAGAGCGTTACGGGCGCCCACGAGCCGGTGAAGGAGTCGCACGATCCGCCGGTGAGCGTCGTCGCGTCGCGCTCGACGATCCCGCTCGCGGCGTCGACGCCCGCGCCGGCGTCGGAGCCGTCGTCGAGGTTGACCGGAACGGACGCCGTCGTGACCCAGCCGCCCGTGACCGTCGCGGACATGCCCGTGGGCGCGGTCGTGTCGCGGACGAAGGTCGGCGTCTCGGTCGTCTGGTTCCCGGCGCCGTCGACGACGGTGACCGTCAGCGACGGCGCGGCCGAGTTGGCGCTCGTGAACGAATAGGTGCCGGACACGAACGGCGCGCTCGTGACGCTCGTCGCCGAGCCGGTGAACCCAGTCGTCGAAAGGGCAGGGAAGTCGACCCGCGCGGCGCCCGAGCCGCCGGTGTCCGCCGCGGCGTCGGACACCGTGACGGACCCCGCGGCGGCCGGGTTGTAGTAGTAGGTGCTCGAAGCGGCGTTCCAGTACTGGAGGTCGGGTCGCGCGCCCGGGACGACCGTGACCGCGCTCGACGGCGCCGCGTTGTCGACGCCGACCGTGGAGATCGCGCTCGTCGTCGTGTTCCCGGCCTGGTCGGTCGTCACAACCCGGAGGTCGTAGCTCCCGTTCGCGAGCCCGGTCGTGTCCCAGGCGAGCGAGTACGGCGAGGACGAGTCCGTCCCGATCGCCGACCAGCTGCCGGCGCCCGTCGGCGAGACCTCGAACGTCGCCTGCTGGACGCCGGAGCCGCCGTCGGCCGAGTCGGAGGCGACGGTGACGGAGCTTCCGCGCACCCAGGCGGCGGCGGGCGCGGTGATCGAGCCGGTCGGCGCCGTGCCGTCGTAGGTGAAGGTCGTGGTCGAGAAGCTCTCGACGTTCCCGGCCGTGTCTCGCGCGCGCACGTGAACGGTGTACGAGCCGTCGGCGGGGAAGCCCGAGGCGGGGAAGCCGTACGACCACGAGCTCGTGCCGCTCGCCGTCAGCCAGACCTCGGACGCGCTCGCGAACGAGCCGCCGTCCCAGTAGCTGCCGCCCGAGCGGCGGACCGAGAGCTCGACCCGCTGGAGCCCGACGCCGTCGGAGGCCGTGCCGCAGAGGCCGCTCGAGCAGCCGCCGTTCCACGTCGCCGCTCGGTAGGTCGCGCCGCCGGCCGGGAACGAGACGACGGACGAAGGGGCCGTCGAGTCCTCCACGTAGGTGACGGCCCCGGAGCAGGCCGAGACGTTGCCCGCCGCGTCGGTGGCGGTCGCGTGGAAGGTGGTCGAGGAGTCGTCGGCGACCGAGGCGGCCAGCCCCGGCGACGCGAACGCGGCGGCGGTTCCGCTTCCGGCGAGCGCGCTCGTGCACGACGCGTTGGTGTAGAGCTTGACCGTCGAGCCGGACTCGGCCGTCCCGGTCAGCTTCGGCGCGTTGTCGTT
>VAXK01000226.1 GCA_005885565.1 Actinomycetota bacterium | reverse complement strand
GGCCTCCGGGTCCGTGCGCAGCGCGGCCGCCGAAGGCGCGAAGCGGTGCACCGAGAGGAAGTCGCGGGCGTAGGCGGGGGAGCGCTCGACGTCGACGGCGGTCCGGTGGAGCCCTTCGCCGTGCGCGGCGAGGAGTAGGTTCCAGCCCTCGCCGAAGCTCGCCATCGTCACCCGCCCGGCCACGTCGCCCTCCCAGGCGAGCCACGGGCCGAGGAGGAGCGCGCACGCGGCGGCGCTCGCCACGGCGCCGCGCCACGAGCGCCGGAGGAGCGCGGCGAGGACGACGAGCGGGACGACGAGCACGAAGAGCGGCCGCGTCAGCGTGAGCGCCGCCGTCGCGAGGCCGGCCAGGGCCCACCAGGCAGGAGCGCGGTCCTGCCAGGCGCGCACGAACGCGTACGCCGTCGCCGCGACGAGGAAGCCCGCGAGCGCCTCGCTCAGGACGCGCGGCACGTAGTGCTTCGGGAACGGGTCGACCGCCGCGAGGACGCCGGCGAGCAGACCCGCGCGCTCCGACCACAGGCGGCGCGCCGTGAACGCGACGAGGATCACGCCCGCGCCGGTGAGGAGCGCCTGGACGAGGATCAGCACGAGGGGTCTCGCCCCGCCGTAGTCCGCCGCCGCCAGGAGCAGCGGGTAGCCGGGAGTGCGGTAGGTCTGGCGCTCCGGGGCGCCCTGAGCGCTCCCCGGGATCGGGAGCCCGGTGACGTCGACGTCCGGGAGCGGCGTCGTGTAGCTGCCGTGACGGATCGCGTGCGCCGCGGCCTCGTAGCCGGGCGAGTCGCCGAGACGCGGCCCGGCAAAGGGCACGTAGATCAGCCCGTGGAGTGCCCCCACGACGCCCAGCACGATCGCCGCGGATCTGAAGCTACGTCTTGGTGCCCGCCACAACGTACTGAGCACCGAGAGGCAACCAGGTGAGCCGGCGCTCGAGCACGTCCATGCGCCAGGGGGAGAAGAGCAGGTACTCGGCGCCGAGGACCTCGAGGCCTGCGCCGCGGTAGAGCCGCTCCAACTCTCGGCGGCCGAGGAGCTCGACGCCCTCGTCGAAGGCGCAGTCGCGAACGACGCGACGCGTGAGAGGGTTGAGCGGGTTGTGCTCGAAGACGAGCGTGAGGCCGCCGGGCCTCGTCACACGCGCCATCTCCGCCAGGAGGGCGCGCCGATCCGGCGGGTCGACGTGGTGGAGGACGCAGACGGCGAAGGCGAGGTCGAACTCGCCGTCGGAGTACGGAAGCCGCCTGCCGTCGTACACGCGGTACGACGCCTCCGGATTCGCCTCCCGCGCCCGCTCGACCATCGGCGGAGAGACGTCGACGCCGTGGAGGTCGAAGCTCGAGGCGAGGTGCCGGTCGAAGAGACCGGGGCCGCAGCCAACGTCGAGCGCGCTCGGCCGGCCGGTCCCGAGGTGCCGCCGAGCCAGCTCGAGCAGCCGCCGCGCCTTCGCCTCGAGATAGAAGTCGTGCTCCTTGCCGGCGAACGAGATCGCCTCGTCGACCGCCGCCTCGTACGTCTCGCCGTAGCGGTCGAACTCGGTGCGTACCCTAGTTCGCGAGGGTCTGCTCCATAGGCGCCGCAGCAGCCTCGGCGTCGAAACCGTGGCTCTCGCGGACGATGTACAAGGGGCGTCCCTTGACCTCCTCGTAGATGCGCGCCACGTAGAGCCCCATCGTCCCGGTGACGACGAGCTGCACGCCGCCGAGGAACGACACGACGACCACGATCGACGCCCACCCTGGGACACTCCCGACGCCGAAGATGCGGAGGACGATCGCGACGACGCCGAGCACGAACGACGTCCCCGAGACGAGGAAGCCGAGCGCCATCGTCATGCGCAGGGGCACGTTGGAGAAGCCGAGGATGCCGTCCGTGCCGAGCTTCACGAGCTTGCGGAGCGGGTACTTCGTCTCGCCCGCGTAGCGCGCGTCGCGCCGGTACGGCACGCCGATCTGGCGGAAGCCGATCCACGCGAAGAGGCCGCGCACGTAGCGGTTGTTCTCGCGCATCAGGCGGAACTGGTCGAGCGCGCGCCGGTCGATCAGCCGGAAGTCGCCGGCGTCGGGCGGGATCTCGACGTCGCTCAAGCGGCGCAGGATGCGGTAGAAGAGCCCGATCGCGGCGCGGCGGAAGAAGGGCTCGACGCGCCGGTCCTCGCGCACCGCGTAGACGACCTCGTAGCCCTCGCGCCAGTGGGCGATCAGCTCGGGCGCGAGCTCCGGCGGGTCCTGGAGGTCGCCGTCCATGACGACGACGGCATCGCCCGCGGCGCGGTCGAGCCCCGCCGTGATCGCCATCTGGTGGCCGAAGTTGCGCGTGAAGCGGATGACCTTGAAGCGCGAGTCCCGGCGGCTCATGTCGGCCAGGAGCTCGGGGCTCCCGTCCGAGCTGCCGTCGTCGACGAGGACGACCTCGGCGGGCCCGTCGAGCTCCTCGAGCACCGAGCGGAGACGCCGTTCGAGCTCCGGGAGCGTGTCCTCCTCGTTGAAGATCGGGACGACGAAAGAGTAGCGAGGTCGCTCCATACGGCGCCACGATGGTAGTCGAGCCCCCGGAGCTAGACGTATTCCTCGGCGCGAGCGTATGTGCGGCGCCGGTCGAGGCGGCGCTCCTCGTCGGCGTCCGGGAGGAACGACCGCTCCGCGATCGCGGTGGGGACGACCGCGGAGAGCACGACGACGGTGACGAGCAGCGAGAACTGCGTCCGGTCGATGATCCCGGCGTTCAGGCCGTAGAGCGACGAGATCGTCCCGAAGGTGAGCCCAGTGCTCATCAGCAGCGTCGCGAAGGCGGCGTGACGCGGCGCCGCACGTCGAGCCAGCGGAGCGACGAAGACGGCCTTCGGGACGATCTTCGCCGCGAGCAGCGCTCCGAGCAGGCCGAGGTTCGCCACGACGGCGCCGAGCGAGACGTTGAGACCGCCCTTCAGGAAGAAGAACGGCGTCAGGAACGCGAACGCGACCACGCGGAGGCGCTTTCTGCTCCTCCCGATGCTCGGCGTAGTGGCGGCTCATCACGAGGCCGAGCACGAACGCCGGCAGGACTGCGTGGCCGTTCGACGCGTTCGCAAGCACCATCAGGACGAGCAAGGACGCGAACACGAGCTTGATCTCCGGCTCGATGACGCGGTTCCCGTAGCGGCCGAAGAACCACGGCGCGATCCGCGGCAGGGCGAGGACGAGGGCGACCGACACGGCGAGGAAGGCGGGGAACCAGACGTTCGGCTGGATGAAGATCGCCGAGAGCGCGAGCGCGGTGCACAGGTCGGTCACGAACGTCGCGCTCATGAGCAGCTTGCCGATCGCCGTGTCGGTGAGCCCGCGCTCGACGAGCACCGCGTACACGACCGCGAGCGACGTGGTCGAGAGTGCGGTGCCGGCGATGAGCGACGCGCGCACCGTCCAGTCGAGCAGGAAGAAGGCGACGAGCGAGGCGACGACGAACGGGCCCGCGAAGGACGCGACGCCGATCCCGAGCGACGCCTCGAGTCGCCGACGCTAGCCCGGATCGACCTCCATCCCGGCGAGGAAGGTCAGGACGATCGACGCGAACGACGCGACGAAGTCGAGCCAGCCCTGCGAGTGCAGGTGGAAGACGTTGCCGACGACGACGCCGAGCGTCAGCTCGACGAGCGCGACGGTGACGCCCGCCTCGACCGAGACCACGCTCGCCACTAGCACGACGGCTGCCAGCGCTGCGGCCAGTTGAATCGCGTCCATCCCGCACCTCCACTTCGCGTCGCTCGACGTTCCGTAGAGGCCATCAGCCCTGGGTGCGGGCGGTTAGGCGCGAGCCTCATCGCGCGAAGCGGCGACTATACCCGCGTGAAGGCGGCGAAGGCGCTCTTCTGGGGCTCGCTCGGCGCGCTCGCCTGGACCCACGTCGGCTATCCGGCGGCCGCGGCGCTGGCGGCGCGCGTGCGGGGGCGGCCGGTGCGGAAGGGCGGCGGCACGCCGCGGGTGAGCGTGATCGTCGCCGCGCACGACGAGGAGGACGTGATCGAGCGGCGGCTCGAGAACCTCCTCGGGCTCGACTATCCGGAGGACCTCGTCGAGATCCTCGTCGCCTCGGACGCCTCGAGCGACCGGACGGACGAGCTCGTCGAGGCGGTCGCGGCGCGGGAGCCGCGTGTGCGCCTGGTACGGGCGCCGCGCGGGGGCAAGGTTGCCGCGCAGAACCTCGCCGTGCGGGAGGCGGACGGCGAGGTCCTCGCGTTCTCGGACGCGAACGCGACGTGGGCGGCGCCCGCGCTCCGGAAGCTCGTCCGCAACCTCGCAGACCCGGAGGTCGCGTACGTCTGCGGCCAGCTTCGCCTCGAGGCGGCCGACGGCACGAACCGGGAGGGCGCGTACTGGCGCTACGAGCTCCTCGTGCGCGAGGCGGAGTCGGCGCTCGGCTCGGTCACGGGCGGAAACGGCTCCATCTACGCGGTGCGGCGCGAGGACTACGTGGAGGTCGACCCGCGCTTCGGGCACGACCTCGCCTTCCCGTACCTCATGGTGCAGCGCGGCCGGCGGGCGGTGTACGAGCCGGAGGCGATCGCCTTCGAGAAGCCCTCGCGCGACATCGAGGACGAGTACGCGCGCAAGGTTCGCATGTTCGAGCACTGCTGGCTGATCGTGGCCGAGGGGGACATGCTCCGGAGCCTCGACGCGGTCTACCGCGTGGAGATCGTCTCGCACCGGCACCTGCGCTACGGCAGCGGCCTGCTGCATCTGGTGCTGCTCGGATCGAGCTTCGTGCTCGCGCCGCGCGGCAGCCGCGCCTATCGAGTCGCACTGGCGGGTCAGCTCGCGTTCCTGGCGGCCGCGGCCGCACGCCCGGGCCTCCCGCGCTACTACACCCTCGTGACGTGGGCGACGGTCGTCGCGCTGGCGAACTACCTGCGCCGCGGGGTGCCGGCGGTGTGGGTCAAGGCGGAGGGAACTCGCTGAGAGCCGTGCCCCGAGCTCCCATTGTCCCTGGGCGGCCGTTCGAGACGGGCCCGGCGCAGCCAGGTGGCCGCTGCGAGAGCCGAAGCGCACACCCCGGTGCCAGGCA
>VAXK01000225.1 GCA_005885565.1 Actinomycetota bacterium | reverse complement strand
TACGAGTATGGCGACGAGGGAATCGGCAACCCAGTCCCACGACGTGCCTCGCGACCGTTTGGACGCGCTGCAGGCGCTGTTGGAGGACTTCTACCGCGAACGCGACTGGCGGCGGTTCCAGACGCTCAAGGATCTCGCGGCCTCGACTGCGGTTGAAGCTGCCGAGCTGCAACAGCTCTTCCTCTGGTGCGACGAGGAATCGGTGCTGGAGGAGCGGTTGCCCGAGGTCGCCGGTGAGCTCGCGGACATCTTGATCAACCTGATGAACTTCGCCCACCTCGCTCGGGTGGACCTCGCCGAGGCGTGCGTCCAGAAGCTCGGTGAGCTCGAGCGGCGCTACCCGGTGGGCGCGGTTCGGGGTCGGGTCGTTCCGAAGGAGGAGCCGTGAGCCCTCCCTCGGCAGCCGCGCGTCCACTGGTCCGCGTCGGCCCCGGACCCGTTGTCGCGGCTCTGGCACAACGTCATGCGGACCTTGGCCTCTCAGCGCGCGCGCTCGAGGTAGAGGCCCTGCTCCATCTGCCGCGGCTGGCCGACCGAACCGGCGCTGTGGAGGCCGACGCGGCCGATGAGGAAGTCGCTCGCCTGGGTACGCGGCTGCGCTCCTTCCACGAGCCCGTGGAGGGGCTCTTGCGTCCGCCCGAGGCGGCCGTAAGCGTCGCCGAACTCCGGTTCGGCGACGTCGGAGAGTCGCTCGCCGCAACGATTATGCGTCACCTCCACTACCTGCACTCGCCCCGGCACGGGAGCGTCCATCTCGCCAACTACACACCAGGCGACCGCATCGTCGCGGCCGTTTCGCTCTCGGGGCTTGATCTCGGGACAATCGCAGCGGCGCTTCCGGCCGGACTGCTAGCTGAGGAGGCGCTCGTCGTGTCGCGCGTCTTCGCCTTCGACTGGGCGCCGCGCAACACGATCTCGCATCTCCTCGCCCAGATCGAGCGGTGGTTACGGCAGATGAGGCCGGAGATCCGGTTTCTGCTCACGTACGTGAACCCGAATCTGGGGTTCGACGGCGCCTCGTACCGCGCGGCGAACTGGTCGCTCTTCGGACAAGAGATCGGGACGCGATATGGCTATCTCGACGGCGACTACATCAGCGACCGTGAGATCGAGCTTCTCTCAGGCGCGATGCGGCGCCGTGTCGTCTACTCCGTGATGCCGCTTGAGCCGCTGGCGATCTACGGGCGCTTTCTGCAGCGTCACGATCGCCGTCGGGAGATTTCCCCCAGTGTTCTCCCCCGAGCTGAGCATTTCGATGCGCGAAGCTAACGGGAGCCGACATGTGGATCGCGGCGTCATCTTCGACGGCGACGACACGCTGTGGAGCACCGAACCACTTTACGACGCGGCACGCCAGCGAGTACGTGAGCTCGTTGAAGATGAAGGCTTCGACGGCCAGGCGTGGGAAGAACTCGAGCGGCGCCTCGACGTCGAGAACGTCGAGTCACTTGGCCACAGTGTCGATCGCTTTCCCACTTCCTGCATCCAGGCGTACGAGGCGATCTGTCGATCAGCCGGCCGAGGCGTCGATCCCGCGGTTCGCGAGAAGGTGGCGTCAGCGGCACGAGTGGTCTTCGACGAACACGCCCCGTTGCTACCCCACGCCCTGAAGGTGCTCGCCGAGCTTCGCTCGCGCGGATTCCGGCTCGCCCTTCTCACCAAGGGAGACCCTTGCCTGCAGCGGCGGCGGATCGAGCAGAGCGGGCTCGCGCGGCTTTTCGACGTGGTCGAGATTGTCGACCGAAAGACTCCGGAATCGATCATGTCCGTGCTCGATCGCCTCGGGGTCGAGCCGGCCCACGCGCTAAGCGTAGGAAACAGCATCCGATCGGACGTCCTGCCGTCGCTCGCGGCCGGTGTTCGGCCGATCTGGATCGACGCCCATGTCTGGGAGTTCGAGCGAGAGCAGGAGGAACTCGCCGACTTGCGAGTCGTGGAGGTCGATGACCTGAGCGGCCTCCTCGACGCGAGGATAGCTCCATGACGCGGGAGGAACGCTGGAGAGCGGCGATTTCGCCGCCGGCGGAGGTCAGCAAGGCCGATACGGGGCTTCGCTTTACCGACATCCTGTTTGGTTTCGTTATCAAAGAGCTCTTCGTGCGACTCCAGAATTGGGGCCACCTCGCCGGCGTCGTTCGATGGCAGCTTGTGACAGGTACGGCGCTGGTGCTCGGCAGCTGGATCGGCTTCCGCAGAAGCCTCAATCGCACCGCCTACGAGGTCAAGTTCTTCAATCTACCGTTCTGGCGATTTCTCCTCGACCAGGTCATGGTGATTTTGTACTTCTACATTGCCGTCTTGACGTCGGCCGATCCGAAAGCAACCGTTTCTTCGGCCAGCCTTCTGCACGCGACTGTCGTCGTTCTCTTGGTCATCTTCGTCCTCTACCTCGTGTGGGATTTCGGTGGTCTCATCATGGCTTGGGCGAAAGACGATGGTGGGTACAAGTATCGGGAGATCGACGAGAAGGAACGGAAGCCGACGGCAACACCTAGTCCGCAGGATTGGCCCGCCTTCTGGATCACCTTTGCCTTTCTCGCAGCGTTCGTCATCCTCTACGCGGTCATCGATCACGTCCGCCTCGGGGGCCGAGGCACTCAGATCGCGTTCGTGATCGCGACCGCGCTGCTTGTCCTCTATCGGTTCGCGAAAGAAGTGAAGACCTCGTGGCGGACGCTGTCGAAAGACGCCGCCTCTACTACGCCACGTCCTCCCGAGGGCGTCTGTAAGCCTGGGGCCTCAGCGGCGAGCAGCTGAGCTCGCCAGCCGCTCGATCCGCGCCGCCGCGCGTTCGAGCGCCGGCTCGTCGAACAGGTAGGGCGTCGCGTTCCGCAGCTCGTGGACGGGGCCGTCGAGGTCGTCGGAGCCGCCGGCCGCGTTGAGCGCGTAGCGGAGCGGGATCTCATGGCAGACGACGAGCACGCGCTCCTCGGGCCGCGCCAGCAGCGCCCGGAACCCGCTGGCATAGCGGCGCGCCGCGTCGTCGAGGCTCTCGCCGCCCGGGAACGCGTCCGAGCGCGAGTGGGCGCGCTTCCAGGCGCGGTAGTCGTCGATCGAGCGGCCCTCGAGGTCGCCGACGTCGATGTCGTCGAGGAGCGGCTCGACCACCATCGGCACGTCCCGTCCGGCCAGCGCGATCGCAGCCGTGTCCAGCGTGCGCCCGAAGCTGGTGTGGACGCAGAGCTCGAGCTGCATGCTCGCGACCTGGATCGCGAGCTGCCGAGCTTCCTCGCGGCCGTCGTCCGTCAGCTGAACGTCCACCGACGGGTCGCCGTTGACGCGCCGCTCGATGTTCAGCGTCGACTCGGCGTGTCTCGCGATCACGTAGAGACGCATGGGCCGGGCCGAGGCTATGTGACGGAGCCTTGAAGGGGTCTGCTTGAATGGCTCGGATGGAGACGCAGGTCGAGGAGCTCGCGGACAACCGCGTGCGGCTCCAGGTCGAGGTCGGCAGCGACGACGTGCGTCACGCCGTCGAGCACGCCGCCTCCGACCTCGCCGAGACGATGAAGATCCCGGGCTTTCGCAAGGGCCGCGTGCCCATGCCCGTCCTCGTCGCGCGCGTCGGCCGCGAGCGCCTCTACTCCGAGGCGGTCGAGAGCCACATCGGCGGCTGGTTCCGCGCCGCGGCGGCGCGCTCGCGCATCCGTCCGGTCGACCAGCCGGAGTTCGGCTACGAGCCGCCGGCCTCCGCCGAGGAGAGCTTCCATTTCACCGCGACGGTCGCCGTGCAGCCGAAGCCGGAGGTTCCCGACTGGCACGAGCTCGAGGTGCCCTACGTCGAGCCCGACGTTCCGGCCGAGCTCGTGGAGCAGGAGCTCGAGGCCCTGCGCAGCTCGGTCGCCGAGCTCGTCCCCGTCGGGGACCGGCCGGTCGCCGAGGGCGACACGCTCGTCGTCGACCTCGTCGGCGGCGGGGGCGAGGCGCAGCGCGACTACGTCGTGGAGCTCGGCCAGGGCCGCCTGCTCGACGAGCTCGAGGCCGGGCTCGTCGGGATGTCGATCGGCGAGACGAAGACGATCGAGGCCGAGCTCGCGGACGGCTCGACGGCGACGATCGAGGCAACCGTCAAGGAGATCAAGGAGAAGGTGCTGCCGGAGCTCGACGACGACCTCGCGCGCTCGACGAGCGAGTTCGAGACCCTGGCCGAGCTCCGCGAGGACATCGAGTCGCGGCTGCGCGACCACCTCGAGCTCGAGAGCGAGGCGGCCTTCCGGCAGGAGGTCGTGCGCGCGCTCGCGGAAGCGGCGAAGGTGGAGGCGTCGGGGCCGCTCGTCGAGGCGCGGGCGCGGACGCTCCTCCAGGGGCTCGCCTTCTCGCTCGAGCGCCGCGGCATCTCGCTCGACACGTACCTCCAGGTCACCAACACCTCCGGTGACGACCTCGTCGAGCGGCTGCGCGCCGAGGCGCAGGAGTCGGTCGCGGGCGAGCTCGTGCTCGAGGCGGTCGCCGACCAGCTCGGCGTCGAGGTCTCCGACGAGGAGCTCGAGGACGAGCTTCGGCTCCGGTACGAGGACGCCGACGAGGCGATTCCGCAGCTCCGCGAGTCGGGCCGCTGGGAGCAGGAGCGTGAGTCGCTTCGCCTCGCCCGCGCCCTCGACCGCGTCGCGTCCGAGGTGAAGCGGATCCCCGCCGACCTCGCGGCCGCGCGCGAGAAGCTCTGGACCCCCGAGAAGGAACGCGACCGGTCAGAGACAACTTTGTGGACCCCGGCCAGCAAGGAGTAGCAACCCATGACGCCGCTTGCGGTGTCATGTTCCAGGTCGTGCGGGCTCGGCCCGTGCGACCGTCTGAAATGACCAGTCGAAACGCAGGAAGTTTGGAGGTACGGCAGTGAGCCCCTTGATTCCCATGGTGATCGAGCAGACCTCACGCGGCGAGCGCTCGTTCGACATCTACTCGCGCCTGCTGAACGAGCGCATCGTCTTCCTCGGGACGCCGGTCGACGACCAGATCGCGAACCTGATCGTCGCCCAGCTCCTCCACCTCGAGTCCGAGGACCCCGACAAGGACATCTCGATCTACATCAACTCGCCGGGCGGCTCGGTCTACGCGGGCCTCGCGATCTACGACACGATGCAGTTCATCAAGCCAGACGTCTCGACGATCTGCGTCGGGATCGCGATGTCGATGGGCGCGCTCCTGCTCGCCGGCGGCGCGAAAGGGAAGCGGATGGCGCTGCCGAACGCAAAGATCCTGATCCACCAGGTGACCGGTGGCTTCCAGGGGCAGGGCACCGACATCGAGATCCAGGCGCGCGAG
>VAXK01000224.1 GCA_005885565.1 Actinomycetota bacterium | reverse complement strand
GCGCCGTTCTATCTCCTCGCGCTCCTCGCCGCCTGGCTCGCCGGCCGCTGCCGGTCGAGGCTGACGCTTTTCGAGCAGGCGGCGCTCCTCGTCACGCTCGTGCTCGCGCTGCTCGCCATCCGGAGCGTGGTGTGGTTCATGCTCGCCGCGCTCATCCTCCTGCCGGCGGCCCTCGACGGCGTCCTCTCCTCCCACTGGGACAACCCGCGCTACCGGCACCTGAACAAGCTGCTCGCCCTACCGGCGCCGCTCGTCTGCGCGTGGATCGTCGTCGGCGCGTTCTCGCACCCGTCGAGCTGGTACACGCGTGACTTCCCTCCGGCCGCGTCGAGCACCGTCGCGCGGATCGCCGAGCAGAACCCGGGCCTGCGCATCTTCGCGAACGAGCGCTACGCCGACTGGCTGATCCTCGACCACCCCGAGCTTCGCGGCCGGATTGCGTTCGACGGTCGCTTCGAGCTCCTGACCGCAAAGCAGCTGAAGCAGATCGTCGAGCTCCGCCTTCGCATCGAGGGCTCGCGAAGCGTCACGCGCGGCTACGGCCTGCTCGTGCTCGATCCGACGAGCGAGGACAAGGTGGCGAAGGGGCTGCTCGCGACGGGCTCCCGACGGGAGCTCTACCGGCGCCACGTCATCCTCATCCGCCAGGACGGCGCGCGGGGGAGCGGCGCGTGATTCGCCCGAAAGTCCAGTCCCGGCTACTCGATCTGCTGTTCCGGTCTGATTTCGAGCGCGGTATGGCTCGGATGGAGCCACTCGAGGGGGAGGTGAGTCGGGGGTAGAGCCACAGCCAATCCTGCTGGGCGCGACAGAGGGAGTGGAGGTTCTGCGCGGGCGCCCAGGCGCGGACAGCGGCCTCGCTGCGGCGACGCATCCGGGGCCGGAAATCCAAACGGGAGGTAGGTAGCAAATGGTCGCGATGAAGAGCTTCTTCATCAGCCTGCGCGCCCGCCTCGAGCGGGAGGAGGGCCAGGCGCTCGTCGAGTACGCGCTGATCCTGGGCCTTATCTCGGTCGTCGCGATCGCGCTCCTCAGTGCCGTCGGCACCGACGTCAGTCAGATCCTGTCCAAGGTCTCGACCGCGCTGGCTTCGGCGGTCTAGGCCGAGGAGGGGAGACATGACGATCTCGCACGCGTTTCTCGCGAGGCTCGCTGCCGGAGCACGACGTGAGGACGGGCAGGCCCTGGTCGAGTACGCACTCATCTTGGGCCTGATCTCTGTCGTCGCGATCGCGCTTCTGTCGGCGATCGGCACCGACGTCAGCCAGATCCTGTCCCAGATCTCGACCGCGCTCGCTTCGGCGGTCTAGGGAGAGGAAGAGCCGATGGTGACACGAACGATGGCTGCCGCTCCAGCGGCGGACCGTGAAGAGGGACAGGCCCTGGTCGAGTACGTGCTGATCCTGGGCCTCATCTCGATCGTGACCGTCGCGCTCATGGCTGCAGTCGGAACCAGCGTCACGGATCTCCTGTCGCGGGTGTCGGACCAACTCGTCTCCGCGGTGTAGGTGATTCCGATGACGTACGAGAGCGAGCTCCCCGGCGGCCCCCAGGGTCGCCGGGGGCACTCGCTTCGGCGAGCCCTTCGGCTGTGCCGCGACGAGCGCGGCACGTCAGTCACCGAGTTGGCGCTCGTCCTACCGGTACTGCTGTTGCTCATCCTCGGGATGATCGACTTCGGCAAGGCGATCAACTACTGGATCGACGAGACGCACCTCGCCAACGAGGGCGCCCGGATGGCGATGGTGAACAACAACCCGGGCTCGGGCGTCGGCAAGAACCTCCAGCAGTACATCCTCGACCAGGCCGACTCGGCCGAGCTGCACGGCGACGTGCAGGGGACGCAGCGATCCCAACATGGGGCGAAGGTCAACATCTGTTTCTACAAGGCGAGCGACGGCAGCCTCTACACCGACCCCACGAGCGCGACGGTCGGCGACACCGTCGAGGTCCTCGTGCGGTACTCCTACGACTGGCTCCGGGGGTTCCCGTTCCCGGGTAACCCCTCGACCACGATCACCGGAAAGTCGGCGATGCGGCTCGAGTCGCTGCCGACGAACTACACCCCCGCGGACAACATCGGCGGCGCGTCGTGTCCGAGCGCGGCATGAGCATGAAGCGCCGTCTCTCCAGATTGCGACGCGAGCGAGGCGCCGTGATCATCATCGTCGCCGCGTTCATGACGTCCGCGATTGCGCTCGTGACCTTCGTCGTCGACGTCGGTCATTGGTTCGAGCACAAGCGCCACCTCCAGCTCCAGGTCGACGACGGCGCCTTCGCCGGCGCGACCGAGTTCAACAAATGCTTTGGCGCGAGCACAGCGGATCGGGCGGATCCGGCTTCCGCCGCGAACACGGCGATCCAGACTCAAGCCCGGAAGTACTCCGGCGACACGCAGCACGTCGCGAGCGCTCTAAACGCGCAGGTGAACAACCAGCCGAACGTCACGGTCGTAATCAACTCGACCAAGTATCCCGGCGACGGCGGCACCGACTACGACGATCCCGCGGGACCTCCGTGCCGGAGCGCCTACGTCGACCTCAAGGCGACCGACGCGAATCTCCCGTTGTTCTTCGCAAGCAGCGTCGTCCCGAAGATCAACGCGCACGCCCGCGTGTCGATAAAGCAGATCAGCTCGCTCGGCAACTCGCTTCCGATGGCCGTCGAGGACGTGAACCCGATCGCCGCCGGCGCGCTCGTGGTGAACGAGGACGTCGCCGGCTTCAAGACGACGGCGAGCGCGGTCCTCGGCCGGCAGGCGCTGACCCCCGCAGCTGCGACGACGCTGAACGGCCAGAGCCTGATTCCCTGGACCGGCGGTCCTGTCTCGGTCTCGATCTCCTCGCCGACACCGCCGTCTGCGGTCTCCCACACCGGTGTGGTGTTCGCTCTGTGCTCGAACCAGACGCTGTGCGGCTCCGGGACGACGTGGCTCAACGGGACGGTGGCCGCGGTGTGCGGTCAGCTGTTCGTCCTGTGCTACAACGGCGACCAGAGCGGCCTGGAGTTCATCCACGGCTACAGCTCCTCCGGGCTCGGGACCCCCGCCACGCCGATCGTCCGCAGCGTGACGCTCACGAAGGGCGGGTCGGGAGCCTGCACCGACGACTCGGCGCCGTACTTCATGCTCAACGGCGGCTGCAAGGTCGGCGCCCAGGTGGACATCGACTTCGGGTTCTCGCTCGGCGACCCGTCAAAGACGGTCGCCAAAGGCGGCATCGGCGCATCCGTGAGCGTCGGTGGTTGCAGCCTCGACTGGGTCTCGAACACCGGCACGACGAGTACATGGAGCAAGGCGAACTGCATCACGGTCGGAAGCGGCGTGGGGCAGGATCCTCTGAACCTCGTGTGGTCGACGACCGCCGGCGGCACCCACACCGTCACGCAGGTTGCGCGGCCCTTCGCCAACGACGGGCCGACTGATACGCAGTCCTATCCGATCGCATACGCGCAGGCGACCCAAGGGGCGGACTGCACGGGCGGAGTCGCCAACTCGCTCGCGTTCGGAACGACCAACCTCTGCTTCGGCATCGGCGTGCTCGGCAACCTCAAGGTCGCGGCCGACACGAGCGACCCCATCAAGCTCCTCAAGTTCATCGGCGGGAGCCACACGGGAGCGATCCAGTGCGGCTGGGGCACCGGGGCGAACGCGCTCAGGGATTCGATCCAGTTCGGGTGCAAGACGCCCGTCCAGCGCAACCCTGGCGAAGCCTGCCCGGGCACCCTCACGCCTGTCGACTGCCTTCCGGTCGAGAACGGGGGCAAGGTCGGCCCGACCAGGCAGGGCATGCAGGCGCGCTTCGAGCCGAACGGCATCTGTCAGCCGAACCACTGGGCGGACTACTCCAACGGCGTCGGCCTGAAACCAGGGGATCCGAGAATCGTTCCGCTGATCATCACGCTGTACGGCGCCTTCAGCGGAAGCGGAAGCGGCGACGTGCCGGTGACCGACTTCGCAGTGTTCTACGTCACCGGCTGGGACGGCGATAGCGGATGCACCGGGAACGACGCGCCACCGTCCGGCGCAGGCAACGGAACGATCTGGGGCCACTTCATCACGTACGTCGGCGATCTCGGGACCTCGACCGGCGGTAGTGGATGCACGTTCAACATCAACCAACTGTCACCTTGCATCCCGGTGCTCACGGACTAAGGAGGAACGGTCGTGGAGTTTGCTGACAATCTTCTCTCGAGCCGGCGGGGAATGATCCTGGTAGGAGCCGGGGCGGCCGTGCTCGCCGCCATTCTCCTCGTCGTCTACCTGAACCGATATCGGGCGAGCCTCAAGGGCTCGGGGGAGCCGGCGACGGTGCTCGTGGCGAAGAATCTCATCCAGAAGGGTGCACCCGGGAACATCATCGGCAGCACGCATCAGTTCCAGGTCGCGAGCATCCCGAAGAGCCAGCTGAAGGACGGTGCGCTCACCGATCCCGACGCGCTCCGCGGCCTGGTGACCTCGGAGAACATCTACCCGGGCCAGCAGCTGACCCTGGCCGACTTCACGCCGACGGTTCCCGGCTCGCTCCAGTCGAACCTGACGAAGGGTGACCGGGCGATCTCGATTCCGTTCGACGCGTCGCACGGGATGGTCGGGCAGATCAGCCCTGGCGACCACGTCGACGTCTACGTCGGCCTGAACGAGGCCGGGCCGGGCGGCTCCGTGCCGGTCATCAAGCGGCTGATCGACAACGCGCTCGTCCTGGGGACGCCGGGAGCGGGCGCTTCGGGCGGCAACATCGTCCTGCGCGGGCAAGGCCCCCAGGCGGCCGAGCTCGCCTTCGCCGCCGACAACGGCAAGCTGTGGCTCGTGCTCAGGCCGGCGAGCGGCGCTCGCCCCGTGAACCCGGGCCTCGTGACAGCCGGACGCCTCCTGCTCGGCGTTAGGCCGGTGAGGTAGCGATGGCGACCGCGATCAGGACGCTCGTCGCCGTCGACACCACCGCCGACCGGCAGGTCGTCCAGGCTGCCCTGCCCGGGTCGAACGGGATCGAGATCGTCGGGGTCATCTACGGGCTCGACGAGAGCTGGAACGCCCTCCAGGAGGCGCCGACCGACCTCGTCGCGGTCGCGTGCACGGGATACTCCGACCGCACGCTGTTCTTCATCGAGGGCGCGCTGAAGCAGCGCCCGGAGCGGCCGATCGTCGTGCTCGTGCACGAGGGGCGTGACGGGTTCGTCCGCCGCGTCTTCGAGGCCGGGGCCGACGACGTCGTCGTCCTGCCGGAGTCGCCGGAGCGGGTCGCGTTCACGTTCGAGAAGGCGATCGCCCGCCGCCAAGGCGCCGCTGTCGCGAGCGGCGTCGCGCTCTCGCCGATGATCTGCGTCCTCGGCCCGAAGGGCGGGACGGGGAAGACGCTCACGTCGTGCAACCTGGCCGTGGCGCTCGCGCGGACGGCGAAGAAGGTCGCGCTCGTCGACCTCGACCTCCAGTTCGGAGACGTGGGCCTCGC
>VAXK01000223.1 GCA_005885565.1 Actinomycetota bacterium | reverse complement strand
CCACACCCCGCCCGGCCAGAGCAAGGACAAGAACGGGAACAACGGCAAGGGGAAGGGTCACTAGTTACGATGCGGCGATGGCCCGCCCCCTGCGTCTCCTCACCCGTCGCGCAGGACCCGTCGGCCTCGCGCTGACGGCCTACGACATCTGGCGCCGGATCCCGAAGCGCCAGCGAAAGCAGATCGTCGCCGCGACCCGCAAGCACGGGCCGCGCGTCGCCTCACACCTCATCCAGCGCCGTCGGCGCCCGCGCTAGAAGACTCCAGCGGCTCGACCGTTCATTTCAGACGGACCCGCAAGCGGTGCCGGCGGCGCTAGTGCCCGAGCGCTTCCCTGACGATCCGGTCCTGCTCGCGCAGGTGGGCCGTCGGATAGCCCTCGCTCGGGCTCGCGCGCCACGGCCGGCCGGCGTAGTCGAGCGGCACCGACCCCGGCAGCGCCTCCTCGAGCCGGTGCCGGATCGCGCGCCAGGCGCCCATGTTCTGCGGCTCCTCCTGCGCCCAGACGACCTCCTCGAGCGCCGGATAGGAGCGCAGGACCTTCGCCGCCGCCTCGACCGGGAACGGGTAGAGCTGCTCGAGTCGCGCGACGGCGACGTCCTCTGCCTCCGCCCGCGCCTCGTGGCCGACGATGTCGTAGTAGATCTTCCCGGAGCAGAGAACGAGGCGGCGCACCCGCTCACGCGGCGCGTCCGGGTCGTCGAGGAGCGGCCGGAACGCACCCTCCGAGAGCTCCTCGAGCGACGACGCCGCCTGGCGCAGCCGCAACAGCCCCTTCGGCGTCATCACGACGAGCGGCCGCGCGGCCGGGTCGAGCGCCTGCCGCCGCAGCAGGTGGAAGAACTGCGCCGCGGTCGTCGTGTTCGCGACGCGGATGTTCTCCTGCGCGGCGAGCTGGAGGAAGCGCTCGAGCCGGCCGCTCGAGTGCTCCGGCCCGTTCCCCTCGTAGCCGTGCGGGAGCAGGAGCGTCAATCGTGAGGTCTGCCGCCACTTAGACAGCCCCGAGACCATGAACTGGTCGACGATGATCTGCGCGCCGTTCACGAAGTCGCCGAACTGCGCCTCCCAGAGGACGAGCGTCTCGGGCGCGGCGATCGAGTAGCCGTACTCGAAGCCGACGGCGGCGAGCTCGGAGAGCGGCGAGTTGTGCACCTCGAACGACGCGGTGGCGTCGTCCAGGTGCTGGATCGGCTTGTAGACCTCGCCGGTGCGCGCGTCGTGGAGCGCGATGTGCCGGTGCGAGAAGGTGCCGCGCTCGGTGTCCTGGCCCGTGAGCCGGACCGGGATCCCCTCGACGAGGAGCGAGGCGAACGCGAGCGCCTCGGCCTGGCCCCAGTCGATCGCCCCCTGGTCGAGCGCCGTGACGCGCCGCTCGAGCTGCTTCGCGAGCTTCGGGTGGACGGTGAAGCCATCCGGCACCGTGAGGAGCTCCGCGTTCAGGGCGCGCAGGCGCTCCTCGGCGACGGCGGTCACCACCTCCGTCCCCGACGAGCGGGGGATGTGGCCCTCGCGCACCGCCTGCCCGCCGAGCGCCGAGCGCAGGCTCTCGTGCGCCGCGCGCAGCTTCGTCTCCACCTCCTGGAGGATCCGCTCCGCCTCCTCCGGCGGCACGACGCCCTCCTCGGCGAGCCGCGCGGCGAAGAGCTCGCGCACGCTCGGATGCCGGGCGATCTTCTCCGCCATGAGCGGCTGTGTGTAGGCCGCCTCGTCCTGCTCGTTGTGGCCGTGGCGGCGGTAGCCGACGAGGTCGACGACGACGTCGCTCGCGAAGCGCCGGCGGAACGCCATCGCCAGGCGGATCGCGGCGATCGCGGCCTCGGCGTCGTCGGCGTTCACGTGGATGATGGGGACGTCGAAGCCCTTCGCGAGGTCGCTCGAGTAGCGCGTGGAGCGTCCTTCGACCGGATCGGTCGTGAAGCCGATCTGGTTGTTCGCGACCAGGTGGAGCGTGCCGCCGGTCGAGTAGCCGGTGAGGTTGGCAAGGTTGAGCGTCTCGGCGACGATGCCCTGCGCCGGGAACGAGGCGTCGCCGTGGATCAGGACCGGCATCGCCACGCGCGGGTCGTGGAGGCCGGCGCGCGTGCCGCGGTCGGTCTGCTCGGCGCGCGTCCGGCCCTCGACCACCGGGTCGACGGCCTCGAGGTGGCTCGGGTTCGCCGCGAGCGTGACGGTCACCTCGCCGGCAGTCGTCGAGCGAACGCCTTCCGCGCCCAGGTGGTACTTCACGTCGCCCGTGCCGCCCTCGGGGTCGGCGCTGACGGCGTCGATCGTCCGCTCGCCCTCGAACTCGCGCAGGATCGTCTCGTACGGCCGGCCGAGCGTGTGCGCGAGGACGCTGAGCCGCCCGCGGTGCGCCATGCCGATGACGACCTCGTGCGCCCCCGCCTCGGCCGCGAGCTCGACCGTCTCGTCGAGCATCGGCACCATGACGTCGAGGCCCTCGATCGAGAACTGCTTCTGGCCGAGGAACGCACGGCGCAGGAAGCGCTCGAAGCCCTCCACCTCCGTGAGCCGGCCGAGCAGCCGGCGCTTCTCGTCAGGAGAGAGCGGCGTGCGGTAGCGGCCGGACTCGATCGCCTGCCGCAGCCAGACGCGCTCCTCGTGGTCGGAGATGTGCTCCAGCTCGTAGGCGCTCGTGCCGCAGTACGTCGCCTCGAGGCGCGGCAAGGCGTCGGCCATCGTCTCCCCGCCGACGTACGTGCGCAGGAGACGCGCGGGCACGCGCGCCTGGAGCTCGGGGGTCAGCTTGGGGACGAGCCGCTCGGGCTCGAGCGCCGGGTCGCCCGGCGGCTCGGAGCCGAGCGGATCGAGGCGCGCCGCGAGGTGGCCGTGCATGCGGTAGGCCTTGACGAGCGCCATCCCCGCCGCGACGGCGCCGAGGAGCGTCTCGTCGGGCGGGGCCGCGACCGGCGGAGGCGGCGCGGCGACGTGCCCGTTCCCGTCCGCGCCCAGCGTCTCCAGCAGGCGCGCGAGCCCGGGGTGCGTGGCGACGAGCTCGCTGGAGCCGCTCTCGAAGAGGGCGCGCCACTCGCTCGGGACCGCCTCGGGGTTCTCGAGGTACTCCTCGAGGAGGAGCCGTGCGTAGCCTGCGTTCAGCCCGTCGACGTCGGTTTCGATCACAAGTCTTGTTGTAGCAACGGCACCCTCAGTACAGAGGGTGCCCGGTCAGGACGGCGACCGCCATCCCGACGGCGAACGACGCCGCGCCGACGGCGACCGCGAGCTGGGCGAGCCGGGCGTTCCGGCCGCCGATGCCGGCCGCGACGAGCGCGAGCAGGATCGCCACGGGCACGAGCCGCGCGGGCCGGTACGCGAGGCCCATCAGGCTGATGAAGATCGCCGCGGCGGCGAGGAACCCCGCGACGGCGTCGGCCGGACGGTCGCGGCCGACGGCCGGCGGAACGCTCACCGGCGGGCCTCGGCCCGGGCGAGCGCGGCGCGCGCCGTGCGGGTGTAGGAGCGCGCGGGACCGCCGCGCGGCCCGCGGCGCCGCGGCCGGTCGGAGCGGAAGCGCCAGCCGCGCCGCGACGGATCCTCCGGGAGCGCAGCCGGCAGCAGCGCGGGCTCCAGCGGCTCGGGCTCGGAGCGCACGGCCCACCACACGACCAGGCAGAGGTACACGATCGGGATCTTCAGGATCACGATCATGAACACGAACTCCCAGACCACGGGAGGAGTTTAACCGCCGCTTCTCGTTTGAATCGCGGCCGTGGCTGGCAAACTCTGGGTATGACGCAGGAGCAACTCACGGCCCTCATCGACCGGGGCGAGGAACAGGGCTGCCTCAACCTCTCGGCCTTCACCGAGCTGACGCAGGAGCTCGAGCTCGACGACGAGCAGCTCGAGGCGCTCTACGCCGACCTCGACGAGCGCGGGATCGAGCTCACCGACGACTGCGGCCACGAGGCCCGCGACAGCACGTATGTGAACGGCGACCTCGCCGTGCAGACGACCGACGCGCTCCAGCTCTTCCTGAACGAGGCGGGACGCTACCCGCTCCTCACGGCTCAGGAGGAGGTCGAGCTCGCGAAGCGGATCGAGCGCGGCGACAAGGAGGCGAAGGACCGGATGGTGAACTCGAACCTCCGGCTCGTCGTCTCGATCGCGAAGAAGTACCAGGGCCACGGCCTGTCGCTCCTCGACCTGATCCAGGAGGGGATCATCGGCCTCATCCGCGCCGTCGAGAAGTTCGACTGGCGCCGCGGCTACAAGTTCTCCACCTATGCCACGTGGTGGATCCGCCAGGCGGTGCAGCGGGGCGTCGCGAACAAGTCGCGCACGATCCGCATCCCCGTGCACATCGTCGAGCGCGAGCAGAAGATCGGGCGCGCGACGCGGGAGCTCGTCGCGCGGCTCGAGCGTGACCCGACCGACGAGGAGGTGGCGAAGGCGGCGAAGCTGCCGGTCAAGCAGGTGCGCGAGGTGCGCCATGCCGCGCGCGCGGTGGCGAGCCTCGACAAGCCGGTCGGCGAGGACGAGGGCACGAAGCTCGGCGAGCTGATCGCGACCCCGGGCGGAAGCATCGAGGAGGAGGTGCACGTGAGCCTCGAGCAGGAGATGCTCCACCGCGCGCTGGAGGACCTGCCGGAGCGCGAGCGCGACATCCTCAAGCTCCGCTACGGCCTCGACGGAGATCCCGACCCGAAGTCGCTGGAGGAGATCGGCCGCACGCTCGGCATGACGCGCGAGCGCGTCCGCCAGATCGAGGCGCAGGCGCTCGAGCGGCTGTCCGTCCAGCGCGAGATCGAAGCGCTCCTCCCGGCTTGAGCCCGCGGCGGCTCGCGCTCGCGGCCGCCGGCGCCGCGGCCGTCGTGGCGGGAGCCGCCGGGGCCTCGCCGAGCCCGACCTTCCACCAGCTCCTCGACGCCGGGATCCCGATCTACTGCGGCGGGGGCACGAAGCCGTATGTCGCGCTCACCTTCGACGACGGGCCGGGGCCGTTCTCGACGCGGCTCGTGGCGCTCCTGCGGCAGTACCACGCGCGCGCGACCTTCTTCAACATCGGGCAGAAGGTCGTCCGCAAGCCGCGCGTCGTCCGCCTGGAGGCCTCCGTGGGCGCGATCGGCGACCACAGCTTCACGCACCCGAACCTGATCACGCTTCCGCCGGCGCAGATCCGGAGCGAGCTCGGGCGGACGCAGAATGCGATCCGCAAGGCGACGAGGCGGAAGGTCGTCCTCTTCCGGCCGCCGTTCGGCGACAACGCCGCGGAGATCCTCGGGATCGCCCGCCGGCTCGGGATGCTCGAGGTGATGTGGAACCAGGACTCGGGCGACGCGTCGGAGGCCTCGACGCCCTCGTCGCAGGAGATCTACCAGAACCTCGTCGACCGGGTCAGGGCCGGCGGGATCGTGCTCATGCACGAGGACGAGGTCGTGCCGCGGACGCTCGACGCGCTGCGGATGTTCCTGCCGGTGCTGGAGCAGGAGGGCCTGCACGCCGTGACGGTGCCGGTGCTCCTGCGGCTCGACCCGCCGCCGCTCGACGCGGTCGCGAAGGGCTCGGGCGGCTGCAACTCCTCGTGGCACCCGGCCGGCTGACGCGCCGCCGCTCGCCTCGTTCCCCTGTCTCCGCGAGCCGCGGCTAGAAGCGTCACGACCGGGGTCAGACCCCGGTCGTGGCCCCGAGGGCCGATCTTGCTCGCGCGAGGAGACACATGTCCGGACGTGGCTCGGATCAGTTTTCGACACGGCCGGCCCGGACAGTGCTCCGGACACGCCTGCTGTGGAGCGGATGTTCCAAAGGCGGCTCTAGGCGCTCGCGCTCGCGGCCGACACGGCCAGGCCGTCGGCTTGGGCCTCGCCGGACGCTCCCTCGACGCCCCGCATCCCCGGCAGGAACAGTGCGCCGAGGGTGATCGCGCCGCCGATCGCGGCCGCGCCGGCGAGCGTCGCCCGCGCGCCGATCGCGGCCGCGATCGGCGCGGTCAGCGCGAAGGACAAAGGCAGGAGCCCGATCGAGATCAGCCAGTCGAGGCTCGAGACCCGGCCCAGCATCGAGGCAGGCACGTGGCGCTGCTTCAGCGTCGCCCAGACGATCGTCCCCGCCGCCTCGAGCGCGTTGAAGAGCAGGCACGCGAGCCCGAGCTGCCAGGTCGCACGTAGATGAAGGTGACGTCGCGGCGCGGATGTCCGCGCTGCCCCATCGTAAGCGCCGCGCCGACGGCCCCCACGCCGCCCGCCGCGAACACGAGCCCGAGCGCGCGCGCCGAGCCGTGCAGGTCGTTCTTCACCACGTACGGGAGCAGCACCTCGGTCGGCCCGAGGAAGGCGAGGTACGCGAGCGCCGCGGAGAGCAGCGTCCCCCAGAGCCAGACTCGCCGGCGCACGAACCGGAGGCCGGCCACGAGCGCGGCGAGGGCGGGCTCCGCGTCGCGCCGAGCCGTCGCCGGCGGCCGCATCGCCAGCACGGCCAGGCCGGAGACGACGAACGAGGCGACGTCGACCGCGAACGCCGCCCCGACGCTCACCGCCACGAGCCAGCCGCCGACGGCCGGCCCGGCGAGCCGCAGCGCGATCGGCCGCACGAACTGGTCGAGCGAGTTGGCCGCGGCGAGATCCCGCGCCGGGAGGAGATCGGGGACGATCGCGTCGAAGGCCGGCGTGAAGAACGCGCTCCCGACGCTGTAGACGGCGACGAGCGCCACGAGCTCCCAGAACCGGAGCGAGCCCGCGAGCGCGAGCCCCGCGAGCAACGCGACGGCGGCGGCGCGCAGCGCGTCGGCGCCCATCATCACGCGGCGCCGGTCGAGCCGATCCGTGAGCACCCCGCCCGGGAGCAGGAAGGCGATCATCGGCACCGTCATCCCGATCCCGACGATCGAGAGCGCGGCTGGCGCGTTCCAGAGGACGTAGGCCTCCCAGGCGATCGCGACGAGGAAGACGCCGTCGCCGAGGAGCGAGATCGTCATCCCCGCCCAGAGCAGGCGGAAGTCGCGGTGGCGGAGCGGGGCGAGGGTGGCGAGCTTGGCGAGGCCGCCGGGGCGGTCGAGCGCCTCGTGACTATGCTGCATGCGTCTCGGGCTGCTCGTCCTCAGCCCGCCACGCGGCTCCGTCCTCCAGGTAGTCGTGCAGCGCGTCGTGAGCCATCGGCCGAGCGAACAGGAAGCCCTGGCCGAGCTCGCAGCCGAGCTCGCGGAGCGACAGCGCCTGCTCGTCGTACTCGATCCCCTCGGCCACGACGTCGAGGGCCAGGCTCGCGCCGAGCGCGATCACGGCGGCGGCGAGCGGCTCGTTCTTGTCCTCGGCCAGGAACGACCGGTCCATCTTCAGGATGTCGACGGGGAGGCGGCCGAGGTAGGAGAGCGACGAGTAGCCCGTCCCGAAGTCGTCCATCGCGAGCCGGACGCCGAGCCCCTTCAGGTCGTTCAGCCGCGAGACGGCGAGCTCGGTGTCGGCCATCATCACCGACTCGGTGATCTCCAGCACGAGCGCGGAGGGCGGCAGGCCGCTTGTCTCGAGCGCCTCCCGCACGTCGGCGACGATCGTGTCCGACTGGAGCTGGCGGACCGAGAGGTTGACGCTGATCGTCAGCGGCTCCTCGCGAGGGAAGCGCTCGTGGATGACGACGCCCTCGCGGCACGCGGCGTTGAGGACCCAGCGGCCGATCGGGATGATCAGGCCGGTCTCCTCGGCGAGCGGGATGAACTGGAGCGGCGGGATGTTCCCGCGGGTCGGATGGCGCCAGCGCAGGAGCGCCTCGACGCCGGAGATCTGGCGCTGCTCGAGGCGGATGAGCGGCTGGTAGTGCACCTCGAGCTGGTTCGCCTCGATCGCCCGCTGGAGGTCGGAGCGCAGCTCGAGCCGCTCCAGGACGCGCTCGTGCATCGCGGGCTCGAAGACGCGGTAGCCGCCCTTGCTGTCGCGCTTGGCGCGGTACATCGCGACGTCGGCGTTGCGCAGCAGCTCCTCGGCGTCCGCGCTCGCGCCGTCGTCGGCGAGGCAGATGCCGACGCTCGCGCGCGGGAACACCTCCTTGCCGTCGATCTCGACGGCCTGCTCGAGCGCGCCGAGGATCCGCTCCGCGATGTCCGCGGCCTCGGGCGAGTCCTCGACGCCGTCGAGGAGGACGGCGAACTCGTCGCCGCCGAAGCGGGCGACGGTGTCGGTCGGGCGGACGGCGGTCATCAGCTGGCGGGCGACCTCCCGGAGCACGAGGTCGCCGGCCGCGTGGCCGAGGCTGTCGTTCACGGTCTTGAAGTCGTCGAGGTCGATGAACATGACGCCGACCGAGGCCGTCCCGCGCTGCGCGCGCATGAGCGCGTGCTGGACGCGGTCGACGAAGAGCGCCCGGTTGGCGAGGCTCGTAACCGGGTCGTGGAAGGCCTGGTGGGCGAGCTGGTCCTCGAAGGCCTTGCGCTCGCTCACGTCGCGGCTGTTCAGGACGATGCCGCGCACGTGCTCGTCGTGGAGGAGGTCGGTGTGCTGAACCTCGAACTGGAGCCAGGCGCCGTCGCGGTGCTGGAGCGAGCACTCGAGCGCGTGCGTCTCCGTGCGCTCCGTGCCGACGCGCGCGACGACCTCCGCGAGCCGCGGGCGGTCGGCCTCGGCGAGCATGCGGTCGAAGCGCGTGCCCTCGACCTCGTCGGCGCGGTAGCCGAGCACCCGCTCGACGGACGGGCTCTGGTAGGTGACGACGCCGCCGGCGTCGAGGACGGTGATGAGGTCGCTCGAGTGCGCGACGAGCGAGCGGAACCGCGCTTCGCTCTGGCGGCGGTGGAGGTCCTCGGCGAGCGAGGCGCCCTCGACGGCGAGCGAGACCTGCGTCGCGAGCGCCTCGAGCGAGTCGACCTGCTCCCGGCGGGCGGCGGTCGGCGAGCAGATCGCGAGCATGCCGCGCGCCTCGTCGCGAACCGACAGCGGGAAGACGAGGACGGACTGGCCCTCGAAGAGGCGGAGGTCGCTGCGGACATGGTCGGGGACGTCGCGGAACGACGTGTGCGAGGCGGCGCGAAGCCACGCGCTGCCGTCCCGCGTGAGCGGCCAGGCCTCGTCCTCGGTCGACGCGGCGACCGAGGCCGCTCCGTCCTCGCCGAAGAGCACGAGCCGGGCGCGCGTCTCGGGCCCGAGGAGCTCGTCCGCGGCCGAGATGGCTGCTGCGTGCACCTGCTCGCGGCCGGCGGCGGCGACGAGCTCGGCCCCCGCCTCGCGCAGCGCGAGCTCGCGCGAAACCGCGCGCTCCTCCTGGCGGACGAGGCCGGCCATACGCAAGACGACGAGCAGGAAGAGCACGGCCGAGGCGACGATGACTACAAGGACGTCCGGGTTGTGGAACTGCTGGGCGACGCGAACCCCGGGCGCGACCAGGCACGCGACGGCGAGCAGCGCGAGCCGGAGCTTGGTCAGCCGTGTCCGCAGGTCCTGGGAGGGATCCTCGAGCGTCCGCATCGAAGGATGGAGCGCGGCCGCTCCCCAGAGGAGGTAGTACGCGATCCAGCCGACGTCGTAGATGAGCTGGTGGTTGTACGTGTTCTTCAGGAGCGCGAGGTTGTAGGCGGAGTCGGTCGCGAGCAGCGAGACGATGCTGCCGACGAGCAGGTAGAAGGCGGGCGCGCGCTTGCCGGTGTCGACGGCGAGGCGGATCGCGGCGGCGAGCAGGAGGACGTCCCCGAGCGGGTAGGCGGCGGAGACGAGCCTCGCGAGCACCGAGAGATCCGTGAGGTGGATGTTCGGCGCGATGAGGAAGACCCACGAGAGCAGGCCGACGCCGACGGAGAGGATGAGCGCGTCGATGAGCGCGGAGCGGTCGCGCTGCGGGTTCCGGCGCTTGACGAGCACGAAGAGCCCGGCCATGAGCACCGGGTAGACGGCGACGTAGAGCGCGTCGCCGAAGGAGGGGAAGGGCACCTCGACGCCGGCGAGCTTCGGGTAGCTGTACGTGTAGAGGTCGCCCGAGAAGAAGAGGAACTGGCCGGCGGCGAAGAGCCACCAGGCGGCCCGCGCCCGCGGCCGGTGCATCCGGATGCCGGCGACGATCGCGACGACGCCCGAGAGCCCGAGCAGGTTGATGAGCGGCCCGTTGCCGGCGAGCGGCGGGAAGAAGAGGTAGACGAGCATCAGCGCGCCCGTGACGCCGAGGTAGACCGCCCACGTGCGGTTGCGCCAGCTCACGCCGCCACCTCGGATTCCGGGGCACCGAGACAGCGGCTCAGACGGCCGCGCGCGACGCCGCCGGTCACGCCGCCGCCTCCGTCGGGCGGGCGGGCTGGAGCTCGAAGCGCTCCGCCAGCCGGCCGAGGACGTCCACGAGCTGGTCGATCTCGGCCTGCGTGTTCGCGGCGGTGACCTGGATGCGGAAGCCGACCTCGCTCTTCGGCACGAGCGGGTAGGCGGCGAGGGTCACGTAGATCCCGTGGTCGAAGAGGAAGCGGCCGACCTCGGCGATCTCCGTGTGGTCGGCGAGCGGCACCTCGACGAGCGGGAAGCCGGAGCGGTTCGGCGTGTGCGCGCCGAGGCGGTCGAGGCAGTCGAGCACCTGCTCCGCCTTGCGCCAGAGGCCGGCGCGGATCGCGTCGCCCCGGGCGTCGTTGACGTCGAAGCCGGCGAGCACGGTCGCGAGCGAGGCCACGGGCGACGGGCCGGAGTAGAGGTAGGGCGGCGCGGCGGTCTTGAGCAGGCGCTTCAGCTCGGTCGGGCACGCGATGAACGCCGCGAGCGACGAGTAGGCCTTCGAGAAGCCGCCGACGAGGACGACGTTCTCGTAGCTCTCCCCGAAGTGGCGGACGATGCTGTTCCCGCGCAGGCCGTACGGGCTCGGCTCGTCGGGGCCGCGCTCGCCGATGACGCCGAAGCCGTGCGCGTCGTCGACGTAGAGCAGGGCGTCGTGCTCGCGCGCGATCCGCGCGAAGGCAGGCAGGTCCGGCGGGTTGCCGGTCATGCTGTTGATCCCGTCGAGGCAGACGAGCCGCGGGGACGGATGGGCCTTCTTCAGCAGCCGCTCGAGGTCGTCCGGGTCCTCGAAGGCGAACCGCTCGACCGTCGCCCCGCGCCCATGGGCGAAGAGGCAGCCGTCGTAGATCGTCTTGTGCGCCCGGTTCTCGAGGAAGATCGTCCCGCTCCCTACGAGCACCGGGATCACGGACATGTGGATGAGCGTGATCGTCGGCAGGACGAGCGCGTCCTCGCAGCCGAGGAGCTCGCTCAGGCGCTCCTCGATCTGCTCGTAGAGGACGGGGCTGCCGAGCAGGCGCGACCAGCTCGGGTGCGTCCCCCACTTCGCGAGGTACTCGGGGACGACGCCGATGATCTCCGGCTCGAGGTCGAAGCCCAGGTAGTTGCAGGATGCGAAGTCGGCGAGCCAGCGGTCGCCGATGCGGATGCGACGGCCGTCGACGGCCTCGATCACGGCATCCGTCATCGGGTGCGAGCGCTCCAGCTCGGCCAGGTCGCGGCAGGCCGCGAGCCAGCGGTCGATCCAGGGCATGTCGACAGAGAGCCGGGGGCCGCCCCGGCGAGGCGCGCTCATGCGGCAGGCATCGGCCGCGCGAGGCGGACCCTTTAGCCCGG